>JAHDCP010000060.1 GCA_020629775.1 Planktomarina sp. | reverse complement strand
CTTCGGCATGAATGTAGGAGATTTCTTTGAGTTTCAGCGCGCCTTCCATGGCCAGCGGATACATGGATCCCCGCCCCAAGAAAAGGATATCGCGCGCGTTGGACAGTTCCACCGCAATGGGTGCAATGGCCGTGTCCAAAGCCAAGGCTTGATTGAACTTACCGGGCACGTTGCGCAAATCCAGCAAGTGCTGGGCAAAACTTGCATCGTCCAACAGACCTTTGGCACGGGCCGTTTTCAAAGCCAACAAGGCCAGAACTGTCAACTGCGCAGTATAGGCTTTGGTGGATGCAACACCGATTTCGGCCCCGGCTAACGTGGGCAACACCACGTCACTTTCCCGGGCGATGGAGCTTTCGGGAACGTTCACCACCGACAAAATTTGCGCGTTTTGGCCCGCCATATATCGCAGAGCGGCCAAGGTATCTGCCGTTTCACCGGATTGGCTGACAAACAGGGCAGATGTACCTGCAGACACCGGAGGTTCGCGGTAACGCAGTTCACTGGCGACATCCACTTCCACGGGGACTCGGGCGATTTGTTCGAACCAATACTTCGCGGTCAAACATGCGTAATACGCCGTGCCGCATGCTACCATCGTGATGCGTTCCAGATTGGACGGATCGAACCCGTCAGGCAGAATGATGTCGCTGGCGTCTTCGTTCAAATAGGACTGCAAAACACCATCCAAAACCTTTGGTTGTTCAGCAATTTCTTTGGCCATGAAATGTTTGTACCCGGCTTTGTCCACCTGGGCGCTGTCGACGGCAATGGTGCGCACGGGGCGGTTTGCCAAGTTGCCGTTTTTGTCCCAGATTTTCAAGCTGCTGCGGGTCAGAACGGCAAAGTCGCCTTCGTCAAGGTAGGTAATCTGGTCCGTCATCGGGGCCAAAGCGATGGCGTCCGAACCGACATACATTTCGCCTGTTCCGTGTCCAATGGCCAACGGTGAACCTTTGCGGGCCACCACCATCAGGTCGGGTTCACCGTCAAACAAGAATGCCAAGGCAAAGGCGCCTTCCAATCGGGCAACGGTTTTACGGGCTGCGTCTATGGGCGCGTCACCTTGGGACAAGAACTGATTGGTCAAAAGGGCAACGGTTTCTGTGTCGGTTTCTGTTTCAAAGCCAATGCCAGCTTCGGCCAGTTCGGCGCGCAACTCGCGGAAATTTTCCACAATGCCGTTATGTACAACGGCCACTTTGCCGGCTTGGTGGGGGTGGGCGTTGGGCACGGACGGCACGCCATGGGTGGCCCAACGGGTATGGCCGATACCGGATTTTCCGGCCAGTGGATTGTGCACCAAAAGATCGCTCAGGTTGACGAGTTTGCCAACAGCACGACGACGATCAAGATCATCACCGTTAATGGTGGCGATGCCCGCGCTGTCATAGCCGCGATATTCCAGGCGCTTGAGCGCCTCCACCAAAATTGGGGCGGCTTCGTGATTGCCCAAAACGCCTACGATACCACACATGTCAGTGCCCCTTTTTGCCTGCTGCCTTGGCGGCGCGCAGTCGATCCATGAGCTTTTTTGCAAACCCAGGTTTGTTGATTTGTTTGCCCCGCGCTACGCCCAAGGCGGCGGCCGGAACATCGCTGGTGATCACTGAACCGCTGGCGGTCATGGCATTATCCCCAACTGAAACTGGGGCCACCAACATTGTGTTGGATCCGATAAATGCATCGGCACCCACTGTGGTGCGGTGTTTGAATACGCCGTCGTAGTTGCACGTAATGGTGCCCGCGCCAATGTTGGCCCGCGCCCCTATGGATGCGTCGCCCACATAAGACAGGTGGTTCACTTTGGCACCTTCGGCCAAGTGTGCAGACTTGATTTCCACGAAATTGCCCACCTTGGCATCGGGGCCAATGTCTGTGCCTGGGCGCAACCGCGCGTAAGGGCCCACCACCGCGCCCGCACCGATCTTGGCATTTTCCACATGCGAAAAGGCCCGGACTGTGGCGTTTGAAGCCACATGGGCGCCTGGGCCAAAAACCACGAATTGTTCGATGGTGGCACCGGGTTCCACCACGGTATCAAATGCAAAATGCACTGTGTCTGGGGCCTGAATGGACACGCCGCTTTCCAACATTTCTGTCCGCTTTCGGTCTTGAAATAACTGCTCCGCTTGTGCCAGGGCGGGTCGGTTGTCGACGCCCAGCGTTTCTGCTTGTGGGCAAATCACGGCAGTGGCAGTCAAACCCGCCGCACGGGCATGGGCCACCACGTCGGTCAGGTAATATTCCCCAGACGCGTTTTTGTTTTCCAGTTTTTCCAACATTGAAAACATCGTTTTGGCGGATGCGGCCATGACACCAGAATTGCAAAGGGTAATGGCGCGCTGCTTTTCAGTGGCGTCTTTGAATTCAACGATTTCCATCAACTGGTCGCCGTCCATCACCAAACGGCCATACCGCGCTGGATCCTGGGCATCGAAGCCCAGAATGGCCACGTCCACTTCATCCAATTTGGCCACAAGGGCCGCCAGGGTTTCTGGGCGGAATAGGGGGTTGTCACCGTAAAGCACCAGCACGTTTCCGTCATACCCAGCCAAAGCGGCGCGGGCTTGGTCCACGGCGTGGCCTGTGCCCAACTGCTGGGCTTGGTGTACAACATCACATTCTGGATCAAAGTCACGGCCCGCATCCGACACCAATTCAGCTTTGTGTCCAGTTACCAAGATGCGTCGGTCAGCATTCAAGGTTTGGGCAGCGGCCATAACGTGATGCACCATAGGGGAGTGGGCCACGGGATGAAGAACCTTGGGCAGGTCGGATTTCATCCGTGTTCCCTTGCCAGCGGCCAAGATGATTGTTGCCAGTGCCATGTCTGCCCTTGTGTTCGTCTTGGCTGCCCTTTTAAGTCGTTACCAGCGCAGAACAAGTGGAACTGCAACACATGAAACTGCGATATGTTACAGAACTGGAAAAACCGGCATGACAAAACCCTGCGTAGTCTTTGATTTGGATGGCACTTTGGCCGACACCAGCGGTGATCTTCTGGCGGCGGCAAACCATTGCTTTCGGGCATTGGGGTTGGGGGATGTCTTGGAACATGGCCGCGATTCTGGCACGGCCTTGCGCGGCGGCAAGGCCATGCTTACCGCCGGGTTCACCCGTGTTGGTTGGACCGAAATGGAAGAAGTTGACCGTCAATACCCTGTTTTGTTGGCCGCTTATGAAAAAGACATTGATCGCGAAACGGTTTTGTATCCTGGCGCTATGGCGGCCGTGGAGGAACTGAAAGCCCGCGGGTATGCCGTGGCCATCTGCACCAACAAACCCGAAGGTTTGGCGCGTTTGTTGCTGACCCGGCTCCAGATTTTTAACACGTTTGATGTGTTGATTGGGGCTGACACACTGCCGACACGTAAGCCAGATGTTGCGCCTTATTGGGCGTCTGTTGACCAAGCAGGCGGAAACCGCGCGCGGTCTTGCTTGATTGGGGACAGTATAACGGATCACAAAACCGCACGGACAGCGGGGGTTCCATCGATTCTGGTGTCTTTTGGCCCCGCGGCCCAGGACAATGCAGCATTGGAACCCGATGCATTGTTGGCTGATTTTGCGGATTTACCCGATCTTATGGACAGGATGCTTGCCCCATGACCGAAGTATTCAAAGGCAATTTTACCCAACAAGAACCACTTCCCCAGGCGGCCATTGATGCGGCTATGGCCGTTTTAAATCATGGGCGTTTGCACAGGTACAACGAAGCAGACGGCGAAATTGCACAAGCTGCCGCGTTGGAAACTGAATTTGCCGCGCTGATGGGCGCCAAATATTGCCTTGGCGTTGCGTCGGGTGGATTTGCACTGGCCACAGCTTTGCGCGCTTTGGGGGTTAAGCCCGGTGATAAAGTACTGACAAACGCTTTCACGCTCGCACCTGTGCCGGGGTCCATTGCAGCTGTAGGGGCCATTCCTATCTTTGTGGGCGTAACCGAAGACTTGGTAATTGACCTTGATGATTTGGCCGCGAAAGCGGAGCAAGCGGATGTTTTGATGTTGTCGCACATGCGCGGGCACATTGTGGACATGGATCGGCTTATGGCCCTAGCGGCTGATCATGGATTGCAAGTTGTGGAAGACTGCGCCCACACCATGGGCGCAAAGTGGGGGGACACCTGGTCCGGCCGATTTGGCGCAATTGGGTGTTATTCCACGCAAACCTACAAACACGTGAATTCTGGCGAAGGCGGTTTGTTAATCACCGACGACGAAGACTTGATGGCCAAAGCCACCATGCTGTCTGGCAGTTACATGTTGTACGGCAAGCACCGGGCAGGGGCACGGGTCGAGGCGTTCGAAGATGTCCGATTGGGTACGCCTAACATTTCTGGCCGGATGGACAACCTGCGGGCATCAATTTTGCGCCCACAGCTGGCCAATTTGGCGGTCCAATGTGAGCGCTGGAATAAACGATATGATGTGGTGGATGGCGGATTGGCAGATACCCCCGGGCTGACATTGATTGATCGCCCGGCACAAGAACACTTCGTGGCATCATCCCACCAGTTTTTGCTGTTGGATTGGTCGGACGATGCCATTCGCGCAGTGGTCGATCGATGTTTGGCGCGGGGTGTTGAATTGAAATGGTTTGGCGCGCCGGATCCCGTTGGTTTTACCAGCCGATATTCCAGCTGGACCTACGCGCCATCCGACCCAATGCCTGCGTCGGACCGAGTGCTGCGGGCTGTTATGGACATGCGATTGCCGTTGACGTTCAGCTTGGAAGATTGCGCACAAATCGCCAGGATAATCCGATCTGAGGTGGCCGCTGTCTTCCAATCCCAGTGAATGCTGTCAAAGGTCACAGATTTTTCGCATTCACGCCGTAAAAATGACATGATGATTTACAACCCTGAGTAGAATTTCGCGCATGCAAGCGCGACTATCCGCTCAACGGTCCGTGAACAGGCCCGAAAGACTGTCTTTTTGGATGGTATGGCGGTAATGAACTGTTGACCGGTCGTGGGTATTTTAGAACCTTCTAATGACCAGTGTGTACTTGCCTCATCGTGGGGCGCTGCATCGAATTGAAGACAGGTGCCGTTGAGAAGAGGGGTTGTTGTTAATCGTGTTGACGAACCACCATCCTATCAAAGCCAGCACAACGCTGTACCGTTTTCGGGACACATTGATCCCTGGCCATACAGATCCTTCTGGTTTTCAATGGTCCGCCATGAACAAATTGGTTTCAGATCCTGAAAAGCACGGAATGTCCCCAAAAGATCTGGGTCGTGGTATTCTTGCTGCCCTTGATGAAGCATCAAAATTTGCGCCTGTCCTCAGCCCATCGGGGTTGCACTATGCCCAAAGCCAGGGCTCGCTTTGGCGGCAAATTGTGCGGGGTTTGGGATCGCAAACCGCCGTTGCAACCACCCGTCCTGCTTATGCTGGGCTATTGTGCTTGCAATGGCTGGCGCAAAGTTTGAACGAAACCCAGCGCGTTCTGGATGCATCTTTTGATCGTGACAATGCGCGGATCATTCTTAAGGCATTGGCTGATGACGCCTTGGTGGAAGATATCGACACCACTTGGGGGAACGGCGCCGCGCGGGGCCTGGCCAAAGCCATGGTCAAAGCGCTGCGACGGGATGTTAAAATCAGCGCACCGCGTCTCAGCGCGGAAAGCCCGGTTCTGGGAACGGCTTAAACCTGGGCCTGCATCGCAACAGCGCAGCCTGTCAGCGCGGCCATTGGGTCCAAATTTGCGTGAACTGAAAATTCATACATGAAGTCGCGGAAACGCCCCTTGGCGTGGAATGCCTCTGAAAACCCTAAATCCCGCAGGAATGGCGACGCCCCCACGGCAACGCCCCCGACAAGATAAATCCCACCACGTGGCAAATGGGCCAGGGCCAGGTCACCCGTTACCGATCCCATGACGGTGGCAAAAACGCGAAGCGCGCTTTCCAGTTCGGGCGTAGGATTTGTTTGGAAGGTCGGGAAAATATCAACTGGTTCGCCGGTGTAACTGGGGGCCAATTTGGCCACCACTCGCGCCAAACCACGACCCGACAAAATGTCTTCGACCGATAAGAAATCATCTTCTGCAGCAAAACTGTTCAAAACTGCAGGCGAAATGCCATGGGGGGTGGCCAGCGCGATATGACCCGCCTCGTTTTCAGGAACAAAGGGCCGTCCATTGATGTGAAAAACTGGTGAAGAATTGAAACCCGTTCCAACGTTCACCACCAGACGGGTGCTGTCCGTCGCGCCTGGGCCTGGCAATACCGTTCTAACTTCGTTGGGTTGCAGTTGATCAAGCGCGTAGCCTTGGGCCTGCATGTCATTGATCAGAAGGGCTTTTTCGACATTCAGCTTGGCACGTAAGTCGTCTTCGGAAACCACCCATGACAAGTTCGTAAGTTTCCCAACGCCGCCGCCCACGGGCCCCGCCAAATCCACACAAACTGCATTGGCGGTGCTTGGTCCGAAGGCCGCAAGCACGTCATAAAGACTGTCGAAGTCTTTGTTGCGGAAGGATTGGATGCTGCTTTCGTCCACGCTTGCGCCCTGGGCCATCGCAATTCGTGTGTTCGTGCCGCCGACATCGGCGACAAGTGTTGTCGAAGTGGCCATCGCAAATCCCAATTGCAGCAAGTGTTAGCGTTCACTTGCCGCAAATGGGGTGCGTGGGCAAGGGGTCGTTAGCCCCGGCGGCGTCTGCGGCCGCCACGCCCGCCCGCATCTTCGCCAGGGGCTTTGTTGAATTTAATCCATTCACCGCCTGCTTCGTCGTTGTTGGTCAAAAAGTTGGCGGCGCGGATGGCCTCCATTTCTTTACCGGCGCGCGGCTTGGTGGACCCCAAGTTGAACATTTGGCAAAATGCTTCGTCATCCATACCGTCTGGCAAGATAATCCCAGCCGCGGCCACTTTTTCTTTGGCTTCGGCCAGTTTCTTTGGGCCAACGGGCAGGGCAACAGGGTTCATGATCGCCGATGTCATACCGGCCGTCATGGCCATGGGCAAAAAGGCATTGTTGATGCCGTGCCGGTTGGGCAGGCCAAAGCTGATGTTTGACGCGCCACATGTCGTGTTTACACCCAGTTCTTCGCGCAAGCGCCGCACCAAGGTAAAGACTTGCAAGCCAGCTGTGCCCATGGCGCCCACGGGCATCACCAATGGATCGACAACGATGTCATAAGCGGGAATGCCAAAGTCAGCGGCCCGTTCGACAATCTTTTTTGCAACGGCAAAACGCACGTCAGGATCTTCTGAAATGCCCGTGTCGTCATTGGAAATTGCCACAACTGGGACATTGTATTTGGCCACCAATGGCAGAACCAATTCAAGGCGTTCTTCTTCGCCAGTCACAGAGTTCAGCAATGGGCGACCTTCTGCGGCAGCAAGACCGTTTTCCAACGCGCCAGGTACAGAACTGTCGATGCACAAGGGGCAATCAGTGACTTCTTGCACTTTTTCCACCAGTTCGCGCATCAGCGTGGGTTCAACAAAGTTGTTGTCCGCGTAACGGGGATCTTCGGCCATTTTGTTCGAAAATACAGCGCCAGAATTGATGTCCAATACAGTGGCACCAGCGGCCACTTGCGCAATGGCGTCTGCTTGGACACGGCTGAAGTCGCCTTGTTCCAATTCGGCGTTCAGAATCTTTCGGCCTGTTGGGTTGATCCGTTCGCCAATGACGCAGAACGGTTGGTCAAAGCCGATGAGGGCAGTTTTGGTTTTTGATTCGATGACCGTGCGGGTCATGGGCGTATCCTTCAGGCTTGAGACGCGGGCACAGCGGCAGAACCGCCGTTTTCAATGGCCCAGTTGGCGTTTGTTTTGATCCCGCCAAGCGGGAAGAAGTGAACATTAGTGATGTTGAAGTCTGGATTGGCCGCTTTGTGGGTGGCCAAGTCTGCCAGGAATTCATCTGGGGTGAAGGGCAACAACAGCTTTGTCAGATCCTTGGCACGGCGCTGAAGCACCCGCAAAGAAGCCCCGACACCGCAAGCGATGGAAAATTTAATCAAAGTTTGCAGCTTGGCTGGCCCTGCGACGCCGATGTGAACGGGAAGAGTGATGCCCGCTTCTTTCAAACTGTCAGCCCATTCAATGACAGGACTTGCTTCGAAACAGAACTGCGTGGCGATGGCCATGTCGGCGTCGTTGGTTTCCGAGAAGGCTTGTTTCCAGCGCAAGGCCGCATCGACGTTGGTCATGCCACCATCAGGATCGATATCTTTGTTGCCTTCCGGATGGCCTGCCACGTGCAAGCGTTTGAAGCCTGCATCGCCAAATGCGCCCGTTTCCAGCAACTGCATACTGTCTTGGAAATCTCCGTGCGGATTCGTAACCCCGCCTGCCAACAGCAGGGCCTGGTCCACACCAGCTTCCCCTTGGTACATGGAAATCCATTCGCGCAAGGTGGCGGTGTCTTTGATGATCCGCGCTGGGAAGTGCGGCATCACTGCATAGCCTTCAGAGGCCAAACGTTTTGCCGTGGATACCATTTCTTCGATCGGTGTGCCTTCGATATGGGCGATATAGACGCGAGTATCTTGGGGCAGATATTCGCGGAAATCATCTACCTTCGCGGCGGTGCGGGGCATCACCTCGATCGAATATCCCTGCAGGAAATCTTCCACTTGGGGGTTCACGTCCACCACTTGCGGTTCGGATTTCAAATTGAAAAGTGCCATGGTCTGCTGCCTTGCTGGTTTACGCGGTGGGGGCCCAACCGTCGTTGTTGATCAATTCTTTGATGCGGTCTTGGTCGTATTCTGTGTCCAACCGTTCCGCTTCGGATTTGGCCACGTCATCGGGGTTACCTTCCACAGGGTATGGGGCAGCTTTGCGCCATTCTGCCAGATATGCGTCGGTGTCTTCTGCACCCACCTTCATGGCGGCCCGGTCGATGGCTTGTTCAAATCGTTCTGGCAGTTGAACTTTGGATCCCCGGCGGCCTTTGCCGACGATAACTTGCGCGGGAATATCCCGCCAAAATACTACTGTTACATCAGGCATTTGATTCCCCACCGCTGATTCACCGACTCTTAGAACAGGCGCGCTAAAGCTTGGGGCAGATTTTCGACATCCTCCCAAGCGCCAGCGACGCCTTGTGTTTGCGATACGCGGGCAAAAAGTTCCAACCAATCTTACGCATGATAGATATGAATGATTGCCACATTTGGTTTCACGGCGTACGTTGGGGGCAACTCGAAAATGAAAGGGCACGTAATGTCGCCCCAGCGTCCCGCACTTACGGGCGCGCTCCCGAAAAAGGTTGAGCCGACCGTAAGCCCAACCCAGGACCCGTCGTCGCTGTATGCGGCGTTGGATCTGGGAACGAACAGTTGTCGAATGCTGATCGCACAACCCTTGGGCGATCAGTTTCGTGTAGTGGATAGCTTTTCTAAGTCTGTCCAACTTGGCGTGGGGCTGGAAAGTTCCGGGCGTCTTAATCGTACGTCTATGAATCGCACGTTGTCTGCTATTCGGATATGTCAGCAAAAATTGCGCCAGCACAAAGTTAAAAAGATGCGCCTTGTTGCCACCGAAGCGTGCCGCCGTGCGCGCAACGG
Organism: Planktomarina sp.; assembly: GCA_020629775.1. Classification (GTDB taxonomy): domain Bacteria; phylum Pseudomonadota; class Alphaproteobacteria; order Rhodobacterales; family Rhodobacteraceae; genus Planktomarina. The sequence goes on along the minus strand of JAHDCP010000060.1, from coordinate 7,146 downwards.
GACGGCGTTCATGCGCCAAATCCAACGCGAAACCGGTTTGCGGCTTGAAATCATTGCTGCCCAAGAAGAGGCGCGTTTGGCTGTTATTTCTTGCGCATCCCTTGTGTCCCCCAAATCGGATCAGATTTTGGTGGTGGATATCGGCGGCGGTTCCACCGAATTGGTTTGGGTGGATTTGTCAGCTGTGGCCCCAGAAGATCGGCAAAGTGCGATCATGGGATTGCGCCATGGCTTTGAAACCGACGCCGCCATTGGTGGCGCGCGGGTGGTGGACTGGATATCTGTCCCTTTGGGTGTGGCCACCTTGCGCGATCAGTTCAGCGATGTGGATGATGATGCAGGGCGTTTCGCGTTGATGTCTCTTGCTTTTGAAGAACAGCTAGAACCGTTCCAACCCTATGATCTGCCTTATGAGATAGACGGGTTCCAAATGATTGGCACCAGCGGAACCATCACCACCGTGGCGGCCAGCCATCTGGGGTTGCGCCGATATGACCGGACCAAGGTGGATGGGTTGCGGATGACATCGGACCAAATTGAAACGGTGATCAATGGCTATTTACGGTTAGGGCCGAAGGGGCGCCGCAATGACCCGCGCATTGGACGGGACAGACAGGCTTTGATTATGTCCGGTGCCGCGATATTGCAGGCTTTGATCCGGGCTTGGCCCAGCAATCGACTGTCGGTGGCGGATAGGGGCCTGCGCGAAGGATTGTTGTACGCGCAAATGAACGCAGACGGTGTTTTGAGGACCAAAGCATGAGTAAATCAGGAAATACCAGTGGTCGCGGTGAACGCGCCTTGAAAGTCAAAGTCAAATCCGCCCGGGGGCGGCGCTTGTCTTCCACGTTGTGGTTGCAGCGCCAGTTGAATGATCCTTATGTAAAACGCGCCCAAGCCGAAGGTATGCGCGGGCGCGCCGCGTACAAGATTTTGGAACTGGATGACAAATTTCATTTTCTGGTCCCTGGCGCGCGCATCGTCGATCTGGGGTGTGCCCCTGGCGGATGGTGTCAAGTGGCCGCCAAACGGGTGAACGCCCTTGGCGAAGGCAAAGATCCCGCTGGCACCGTGTTGGGAATTGATCTGCAAGAAGTTGACCCGATCCCAGGCACAGAAATCCACGTGTTGGATTTTCTGGATGAAGGGGCTGACGAGAAAGTAAAAAACTGGTTGGGCGGGCAGGCGGACGTGGTGATGTCTGACATGGCAGCGGCGTCATCGGGGCACAAGCAAACAGATCACCTGCGCATCATGGCGCTGTGCGAAACGGCAGCGTACTTTGCGTTTGACGTTCTGGCCCCAGGGGGCACTTTCGTGGCCAAGGTCTTGGCGGGTGGGGCCGAAGGCGAATTGCAGCAATTGCTAAAACAAAAATTCACCAAAGTGGCCAATGTCAAACCAGGTGCGTCACGTTCGGATTCATCGGAAAAGTTCGTTGTTGCCACAGGGTTCCGTGGCTGAACCTTTGGGGGTGCAGCATTGTTTTCTGGGGAAACTGCACTTAGACCGCTGGTGCAGATGGCGCTAACACTGAAGACCCGAAGGGATACGCAATGGCATCAACAGACTATGATTTGTTCGTTGTGGGTGGCGGCATCAACGGGTGCGGCATTGCACGGGATGCGGCTGGACGGGGTGCCAAAGTTGGCTTGGCTGAAATGCATGATTTGGGCGGTGCCACGTCATCAGCATCCACAAAGTTGTTCCACGGCGGCTTGCGTTATTTAGAATACTTGGAAGTTCGCTTGGTGCGCGAAAGTCTGATCGAACGTGAAGTTCTTTTGAAAATGATGCCGCATATTTCTTGGCCGATGCGGTTTGTACTGCCTTTCCACAAAGACATGCGTTTTGAGGGCACCACGACAGTTTCAAAAATCTTGTCATTTGTAATGCCTTGGATGAAAGGTCGCCGCCCGGCTTGGCTGATCCGCACGGGCTTGTTCATGTATGACCATTTGGGGGGACGCAAGATCTTGCCCGCCACCAAAACGTTGAATTTGAGAACTGCGCCAGAAGGTAAAGGCTTGGATGCCCGATTTGAAAAAGCGTTCGAATATTCGGATTGCTGGGTGGAAGACAGCCGTTTGGTGGTATTGAACGCCCGAGATGCGCAAGCGCGCGGGGCAGATATTCTGGTGGGCACCAAGCTTGTGTCCGCAGATCGCCACGATGACCACTGGGTATTGCATTTGGAGGGGCCACAGGGCGCGTTTTCAAAGACGACCGGGGTATTGGTGAATGCCGCTGGTCCATGGGTCGAAGACGTGGTGCGCCACAAATTGGGCCGCAATTCAACAGAAAGCGTGCGATTGGTGCGGGGCAGCCATATTGTCGTGGATCGCCTTTTTGACCATGAAAAATGTTACTTCTTCCAAGGGGCCGATGGCCGCATCACGTTCGCCATTCCCTATGAAACAGACTACACTTTAATCGGCACAACCGACGCGGAACACACGGATCCCAGTGTCAAGCCAGTCTGCACGGACGAAGAACGCGATTATCTTTTGAATTTCATCAACCCCTATCTAGAAAATGACATTGCTGTTGATGACATTCGATGGACTTATTCTGGGGTGCGCCCGCTGTATGATGATGGGGCCAGCAGCGCATCAGCGGCGACACGGGACTATGTTTTGTCTTTGGATACAGAAGGCGCCCCAGTCCTGAGCATTTTCGGTGGAAAGATCACCACCTACAGAAAATTGGCTGAACATGCGTTAAAGGATTTGTCACATCACATGACCCTGGGCGCGGCCTGGACGGCCCAATCCAAAATGCCAGGCGGTGACTTTGCAGTGCACGATGTCTCAAAGCTGGAAAACGATTTGCGCCAAGCCCATCCGTTTTTGACCGAACGCTGGGCCCGTCGCTTGATAAAAGCTTACGGAACAGAAGCCAAAGAAATTTTGAAGGGCGCGACGTCGCCTGCTGATTTGGGCCAGGATTTTGGAGCCACGTTGACCGAACGCGAAGTGGATTGGTTGATGAATGCTGAGTTTGCGCGAACTGCTGATGATGTTTTGTGGCGGCGGTCCAAATTGGGCCTGAAGTTTGATGATGCCCAAGTAAAAGCGCTTGATGCCTTTATGACCGCACGGCAGGGTGCGGCGTAACACAAAATAGGGAAGGGACATGCCATGACTTTCGTGCTGGCCATTGATCAAGGAACCACCTCAAGTCGGGCGATCTTGTTCGATGAAAACATGGCAATTGCCCATGTCGCTCAGCAGGAATTCACTCAGCATTTTCCCAAATCCGGTTGGGTGGAACATCACTTGGATGAAATTTGGCAAAGCGTGCAAACCGTTGTGCGCGATGTCATGGCCAAAGCAAACGCATCTGCGGATGACATTGCCGCGATCGGTATCACCAATCAACGCGAAACCACGGCGGTTTGGGACAAAACCACAGGTGATGCCGTACACAACGCCATTGTTTGGCAAGATCGGCGCACGTCGGACCTGTGCAACAAATTGAAAGCGGCCGGTCACGAAGATATGGTGACGCAAAAGACAGGGTTGCTGTTAGATCCGTATTTTTCATCCACGAAAGTTAAGTGGATTTTGGACAATGTAGATGGGGCGCGGGATCGTGCCCAAGCGAATGAATTGTTGTTCGGCACGATTGACAGTTTCTTAATTTGGAAAATGACAGGCGGTGCCCGCCATGTGACCGACGCCACCAATGCTGCGCGCACCATGTTGTACAATATTGTGGATGGTGAATGGGACGCGGAAATTTGCGATTTGTTGGGTGTTCCCATGGGAATGTTGCCGCAAGTCCTTGATTGTGCGGCGGACTTTGGGTCCACAAGCCTGTTTGGTGGGGATATTCCCATTCTTGGCGTCGCGGGTGATCAGCAAGCGGCCACTTTGGGCCAAGCCTGTTTCGAACCGGGCATGTTGAAATCTACCTATGGCACCGGGTGTTTTGCTTTGATCAACACCGGGGATACCTTGGTGCGTTCAAAAAATCGATTGCTGGGTACGATTGCGTATCAATTGGATGGCAAAACCACATACGCATTGGAAGGATCTATTTTCATTGCGGGGGCAGTGGTGCAGTGGTTGCGTGATGGATTGAAGATCATCGGCGATGCCACCCAAACGCAAGACATGGCGCGGAACGCTGACCCTGAACAATCCATTTATATGGTGCCCGCGTTCACGGGGCTTGGCGCCCCATATTGGGATGCAGAATGCCGCGGTGCCATTTTTGGGCTGACCCGCAATTCCGGCCCTAATGAGTTTGCCAAGGCTGCCCTGCAATCCGTGGGTTATCAAACCCGCGATTTGTTGGAAGCCATGCAAGCCGATATGGGCCACACGGGCGAAGGGGTGCTGCGCGTGGATGGCGGTATGACCGCCAGCGATTGGACGATGCAGTTTTTGTCTGACATTATCGGTGCATCTGTGGACCGGCCCGAGATTTTTGAAACCACAGCGCTGGGCGTTGCTTGGTTGGCAGGCAGCCGGGCAGGGGTTTACCCTGACCAAGCAGGCTTTGCCGTTAATTGGGCCTTGGATCGCCGGTTTGAGCCTGGAATGGCCGAGGCTGATCGGACCACGCTTTATGCGGGGTGGAAAGACGCGGTGGGGCGGACTTTGGTGGGGTAATCCCTGTTTGCCGAAGTCGATGTTGACCGATTTCTAGCGGAAGAAAGCATTCGTTTTCCGCCAGAAATATTCGCTGGCCTATCCTGGGCGGTATTAAGTCAAGCCGACAAACGAGATTGCCCCCAACACCCCCATAACAGGTACGACCCAAACCACCGCCCATTTGCGCCAGAACACCAGCAAGCAAGCCACCGCAATTCCAGCCACAGCCCAAAAATTCAAAGCGGCAAAGTCTGGGATGGATCCAGGCGCTGTGCGTCCGAATAAGATGTTCAACACGAACCACAGCGCCAATTGGGCGATCACACCAACAACCGCAGCAGAAACCCCTTTTAGCGCTGCTGCCAAACGTGGTTGGTGGGTCAGCCATTCCAGATGCTGGGCAAAAGCGAAGATCCACAAAAAACAGGGTACGAAAGTAACCCAAAGAACCGTAAAGCCAGCGGCAATGGCCAACCCCCATCCGCCAACACTATTGCCGGCCAGTACCCCTACGAACTGGGTCACCAAAATCAGCGGTCCAGGTGTGGTTTCCGCCAGGCCCAATGCGTCGATCATTTGGTCGGCGCTGACCCAGCCCGCGTCCTGCACAGCGATCTGGCTCAGGTAGCTGAGCACTGCATAAGCCCCGCCAAAGGTCATCACCGCCAATTGGGAAAAAACCGCAGAGATTTGCCAAAGGAAGTCCGCACCCAGGGCCGCAAAAACCGCAAAGGGTAGCGCCCAAAGCGCTGCGGTAATGAATATTGGTGACCAAGCCCATCGCCCGGCACTTGATTTGCTTTCCTGTTTTGGGCGCATGGCAAACGCCCCCACCAACCCGGCCAGCAAGATGACAATGGGAAAAGGGATTTGGAAGATATACAACGCCAGGAACGCCAAAACCGCCAGGCCAAGTGCGACCGGGCCTGCCAAAATGCGCCCGACCATTTTCTTCAAGGCTTGGATCAAAATCGCCACGACGCTGCATTGAATGCCCAACAAAATGGCTTGGGTGATGGGCATAGTGCCAAATGCCAAATACAGGGCGGCCAATGCAAAGATCACCAACGCACCTGGGATCACGAATAGTGTACCTGCCAAGACCCCGCCCCAAACGCCGCGCATCTTCCATCCCACGTAAGTGGCCAATTGCATTGCTTCTGGCCCGGGCAACAACATGCACAATGATATCGCGCGCAAGAAGCCTTCTTGGCTGATCCACTTATGGCGGTCCACCAGTTCATCTTGCATCAATGCAATTTGGGCGGCTGGTCCCCCGAACGACAAACAGCCAATCCGTCCAAAGACGCGGGTCATTTCAGCCCAGCTTGATTTAGTTTCAGTCATGATGCGCGCCTGTGCCATGGGTTTCTGATTGTCCATCGCGCGCCCAGCGATACAACGCATCATAGATCGCAAAGCCAGCTTCCATTTGTGCGACATCGTCTTTGAATTGCCGACTAAGACCCACCGACATGGCCAGCAATCCCGCAGCTTGGGGTGCATCTGAAAGCCGACCAGTGTCTGCGGCGCGCACCACCTGGGCCAACACACTCAAGGCATCTGTATGCAGGTGAAAGGCATCGACCATCGCATCGAAAGTGCATTTTCCAGCCGCGTCTTGCCATGTGGCGTTGGCAACATCGAAAGGTGTCGCATTGAACCTTGTCGCGATGTCGTCGACATGGGCCGGGGGGACGAACATGAATTGGGCACCGGGATCAATAAACCGCCTGATCAACCAGGGGCAGGCGATGCGGTCAATTTTCGGTCTGTGACGCGTGACCCAAAGAGAAGGTTGGGGAATTTGACTGTAAGGCACCATCGGCATCCCGGCATCTCGCCACCCGAACATTCCACCTTCCAATACTTGGGCATTTATTCCGTGGGATCGCAAAATAGCCGCTGCCCCATGGCTGAGTTTTAATCCCTTTTGACAGACGACCACGACAGCTTGGTCAGGATTATCAATTTCAGTTAAGGCATTCAAATGATGCACGCGCCGCGCCGTTGGAATCACACGAGCGTCCAAGGCAAAGTCATCGTCTAAACAAACATCAAGAATGGTGGGCGCATCGGGCGTTCCGACGAGGCGCATCAAAGTTGCAGGTGATATTTCGGTGAATCCAGGCACAGGGCATCCTTTTCTGATCAACAGCTAATGGATGCGAACTTTGAGCCTTGGCCTTACGAGGCGATCGCGACAAACCCCATGGGACAGGGATAATCGTGAAAATCGGCAGCGTCAATTGTGTGAAAGTGTAGGTTTCTGTTGCCAGGTACCTACGAACCCCGCTTAGGCCGGCAGGCCCAAGGCTAAGTTTTCCAACTTTTCGGACTGCTTACGCAGCCAGAGCCAACTAGCTTAAGTCGTACCGATAACGGTGGTAACTCACCGGGCCAAAGCTAACCCCTTTAGACGTCCGTCGATCCTATTTCAGCCCCAAAGTTCCCCAAATGAAGGAAGTATGGTGGAGCTGCCGGGTACCGCCCCCGGGTCCGATCCGCTTATTACGAGCGCGTTTATATCCATAGTCCCCGAAGG
>JAHDCP010000059.1 GCA_020629775.1 Planktomarina sp. | reverse complement strand
TGTACCCCACGGCGATCGCCAAGGAAGAGTTTTTGGTAATGTTCAAGTAATTCGAGATCAGCGGCGGAATGATGACCCGCAACGCTTGGGGCAAAATCACCAAGGACATGATCCGGTTTGGACGCAACCCCAGGGCGGCTGCTGCCTCTGACTGGCCTTTTGATATGGCCAGAATACCCGCACGAACATTTTCCGCGATAAACGCCCCTGTATAAATCGCCAATGCGAACCAAAGCGCAATCAAGGAGCCACGCATAAACATGCCGCCTTTGAAGTTGAAGCCTTTGAATTCTGGCACATTCCAGGTCAGGCCCAGCATCAACAGCAAAAGGATGACGGGCACAAACCAAACAGCCAGGTTGATATACCAGGTGGTGGGACGCACCCCAGTGGCGTTCTGTTTGTCTGTGGCCCAACGGTTAACGGCGCGGGCACCAAACCAAGATGCGACCAATACACCAATAACCAACATCCAATCCCAAAAACCGCTGCCTGTTAGGCTTGAGGTGAATTCGGGGCTAGGGGCATAAACGCCGCGGTTGGTGAAGGCGAACAGGTCCAGAAACATCGAACTCTCAGCGTTGTCGCCCTTAAACGATCGCGGTTGCGGGAAAACGTTGATCATCACGTTGAAGATAATCAAGATCCAGATCAAAACTGGGACGTTCCGGAAAATCTCTACGTAGAAACTCATGATTTTGGCCACCAACCAGTTGTTCGACAGGCGCAAGACCCCTGCGAACACACCGAACACGGTGGCGGTCAAACAAGCCAGGATCGCCACCACAATGGTGTTCAAACCGCCCACAATGGCGGCGCGTCCGTGGCTGCTTTGACTGTTATATTCGATCAAACGTTGGTTGATGTCATAGCCGGCGGGCTCTCCCAAAAACGCGTAGGAGATATTCAGCCCGGCCGCAGCCAAGTTGCGCACCAAGTTACCACCGACAAACGCCATAAAGGCGATGATGGCCACAAGGGCGATGAACTGGAAAGTAAGGGAACGATAGCGTGTATCGTTCAGCAACATCGACAGCTTAAAGCCTTGGGGGCTGCTGGATGTCTGCAAATCGGTCATGGATGTCATTCAATTTCCCCGGTGGCCGTGATCGGCCTTGAATTTCGCTTTTGTTTTTGTGTCCCCAAGCGAAGGGGTCTCAAAAGAAAAAGGGCGCGTACTAGACGCGCCCTTTTCCATAAGTCTTAGCGGAAAGGTGGCGAGTAGATCAGGCCGCCTTGTGTCCACTGTGCGTTCAGGCCACGGGCCAGACCGATTTGTGTTTCTGTGCCGATGTTACCAGCAAAGATTTCACCGTAGTTGCCTTCAACCATAAGAGCGCGCTTTGCCCACTCTTTGTCCAGGCCCAGCATGCCGCCCAGGTCACCTTCGGTGCCCAACAGACGGTTGATTTCTGGGTTGTTTGTACCAGCAGCCATCTCACCGATGTTTGCGGATGTAACACCCAGCTCTTCAGCTGTGATCAACGCGTTCAGAGTCCAACGAACGATGTCGCCCCAGTTGTTGTCGCCGTGGCGTACAAGTGGGCCCAGTGGCTCTTTGGAGATGATTTCTGGCAGAACTGTGTAAGCAGCTGGGTTTTCGAAACCAGCACGCTGAGCAGCCAACGCAGATGCGTCAGTTGTGTACACGTCACAAGCGCCAGCCAAGAACTGTTGAACAGCTTCTGCACCAGTTTCGATTGGCACTGGCTCATAGCTGATGTTGTTCACGCGGAAGAAGTCAGCCAAGTTCAGCTCTGTTGTTGTACCAGTTTGGATACATACAGTTGCGCCGTCCAGGTCTTTTGCAGAAGCAACACCCAAGTCAGCTGGAACCATGAAGCCCTGACCGTCGTAGTAGTTTACGCCAGTGAATTCAAACTTCAGGTCAACGTCGCGGCTGAATGTCCATGTTGTGTTACGTGCCAACATGTCGATTTCGCCGGAAGCCAAAGCTGTAAAGCGTGTTTTACCTGTTGTTGGTACGAATTCGATCGCGTCGGAATCGCCCAAAACAGCTGCTGCAACGGCACGACATACTGCTACGTCGAAACCTTTCCAAACGCCATTTGCGTCTGGTTCAGCGAAACCTGGAACACCAGTTGAAACGCCGCAGTTCATTTTGCCGCGTGCTTTCACATCTTCCAAAGTGCCAGCAGATGCTGCACCAGCGACCAAGCTAGCTACAGTCAGCGCACCGAGAAGTACGGATTTTTTCATAATATACCTCATTCGTGTTCTGCCCCGTGTTGGGGCAGTCTCCCTAACCGGCCTGCAAGCAAGCCGACAATGAATGCAAAGGTTCCCCCCTCGCAATGGACGGAGAATGGCCATGCAATCTCGTCCGGGTCAACAGGTCGTTCACGGATTCTAAAGATTCAGATCAAAAACAGTGAGTTTTTTTCTGCCTGCGTCCAGAATGATCAGCTGACTTGGGCCAACGCATAAAATTTTGCCGCGTGATAGAAGGATGATTCTTTTTTCGCCGCCAGTTCAGATGCCTCTTCATCATGACCCCATTGGTCAATTTGCCAAAGTTCATCAACACGTGAAACGGCCCATAAATGCGCCAAATCAAACGCCTTTTTCTGCGCGGCCAGGCCGATGAGCAAGGACCCCGACAAGCTGACCAGATCATGTAATCCCGTTAGCGCAAACGCCGATTGCCCAGATACAACTTGGCGCAGAGTTTCGATTGAGTTGGCGGGCTGGTCCACATTCATCACGCCGCTGGTCACAGCCAAGCTGACCCCCAATTTATCTCGACCCCACGTCAAGATCGGATCCCAAGCCGCGTTTTGCCGGGCCACCAGTTCTTCGGGGCTGGCCGCGCGATAGCACAGCAAATCATTTTCTCCGTAAGCCGCAATCAAACCTGCGACTTCGGCATGTTGCACCATCACTTTGTCAATCGCCGCATTGGCAGACCGCGTGAATGGCATGCTTCGTGGATCAATCTGGTCTTCCACCGCATCCCATTCCGCAGCAACTGCTTCTGCCAGGGCCATAGTCGGCAGAACCAAACCCGCCTTGGCGGGGGTTTTCACTTGACGACCATCCAGCAATACCTCGAACCCTTTGTCCGTTGATGTGGTGGTGGTTTCTTTCCAAAAACGTTTCGGGGCCCAATCAGCCATTGTCGCTCCATAGTGTTCTAAGGGTGTTCGGGATGGCGGCAAAGTCAGTGGCGATGTCGTCACAAACATCTGCCAAAACGGTACGGTTATGGTATCCCCACGTTACACTAAGGGTTTTCATCCCCGCGGCACGGCCCATGTCCATATCAAAGCTGGTGTCCCCGATCATCACACCCCGATCCGCCCCACTTTCAGCCATTGCCGTTGTGGCCATGCTGGGGTGTGGTTTCGATGGATGATCATCCGCCACTTGAGTGGTTAAGAACAAATCTCGCAAATTGTGACTGTCTAAAACATAGTCCAATCCACGGCGTGATTTGCCGGTGGCCACTCCCAATACAATATCATCGCGGGCGGCTAAGTCCGCCAAGCATTCCACAGCCCCAGGATATAGGGGTGACTTTGGAATTTCAGACCGCAAATCATGAAACGCCTGCTTGTAGCCTTCCACCATATTGGCCCGCTGTGCCATCGGCGCATCAGGGCACAGCTTCAAAAAGGCCACGTCCAACGACAAGCCCACAATGCCCAAGATGGCTGCGCGGGTTGGAGCTGGCCGATTGTGCTGTTCAAACACGCGTTCCATGGCCGCCAAGATATGGGCTTGGCTGTCCACCAGGGTGCCGTCTACATCAAACAAGGCCAATGTCAGGGTCACCACATCAAATCCTCAAACGGGTCAACCTCTACATCGCCAGCATCCCACTGGAACTGCGACCAAGTGCGTTCCATATGCGGTGGCAATGGTGCGGTCAGTGTCAGGGTTGCGCCTGTAATCGGGTGTTCCAAGATTAAATGTCGGGCGTGCAAATGCAGTTTCTTTGAAATGTCGCCGCCCAATTGGGATCCCCAACCGTCGCCCATGTTTTCTTGGCCCGACCCACCGTATTTTCCATCGCCGATAATGGGATGTCCCACTTCTGCCATGTGGGCACGCAATTGGTGTGTTCGTCCGGTAATCGGCACCATAGCAACCCAAGACACCCGCCCGCCTAAATTAGACAAAGTGGTGAAATCAGTCGTGGCGCGTTTGGCCCCTTCGGTAAGGCGAACTTCGTCGGGGTGCAGGCAGTGCATCTTTTCGCCTTCGCCCCGGCTGCCATGACCAGGTGCCTTGACCAAACCGAACTTAATGGTTCCCGATTTCGGCGATGGTGCACCAGCAACAGCGGCCCAGTAAATTTTGCGGGTGGCCCGATGACGGAACGCTTCTGTCAATGCCACGGTGGCCTTGCGCGACCGGCCCAAAATCAAAACGCCGGACGTATCTTTATCTAAACGGTGCACCAAGCGGGGATTATCTTCCAAACCAAAGGTAAGCGCCTCAGACAAACCATCGACGTGGCGGGTTTGCTTGCTGCCGCCTTGCACCGGTAAACCGGGGGGTTTGTTCAAGGCAATGATGTGATCGTCGCGGTAAATCACGCAATTTTGGATCATCTTCGTATCAGCATCGCTGACCCGACGCTTGTAAAACTCCTGTCGCGGCCCATCATTGGTGATGGGCGGAACCCGAACCGTTTGCCCAGTTTCCACACGGGTGGCGGGTTTGACACGCCCTTTGTCCACACGCAGTTCACCTTTGCGGCACATCTTTTCGATTTTCACTTGGGACAAATCTGGAAATTGGCGGCGCAGCCAACGGTCCAAGCGCTGATCGCCATCGTCTTCGCCAACGGTGATGAATTGTACTTGGCTCATGCCAATGCCCCCCGGGCCAAGGCGACCCCTAAAATCAATGCCCCGATCGACAGACCAACGGACAAGCCAACATAAAGGGCTGCCTGCCCCATTGCACCCCGTTCAAACAAAGTGACAGCTTCCAGTGAAAACGCAGAAAATGTGGTGAATCCGCCCAGCACGCCAGTCATCAAAAATGGCTGCCAGCCGGTTAGGCCGCGATGATACAGCCAAACGGCCAATACCCCCATGATGAAGGAGCCCAGTACATTCACACCCAAAACCCCGAAAGGGAAGTTGCCAGGCAACAGCCGCAATATGGCCACTCCAGCCAAAAACCGCAGGGCAGCACCAATTGCGCCACCAAGGGCTACGAAGATCGTTGTTAAAACCATGGGGGTGCCATCGGGAACAATGGCGGTCTTGTCAACCGCCGCGCTTGTCGCGCAACTTTGCAAAGTAATCCACTCGCTTACGTAAATCCCGTTCGAACCCACGTTCTACCGGTTGATAATAGCCTGGCCGTTCCATCCCATCGGGGAAGTAGTTTTGGCCCGAAAATCCATCTTCGGCGTCGTGGTCATAGGCATATCCAGCCCCATACCCCTGGTCCGCCATCAAATCCGTCGGCGCATTCAAGATGTGTTTGGGCGGCGGCTTAGATCCGGTTTTCTTGGCCGCATTCATCGCTGCCTTATACGCCACATAGGCCGCATTGGATTTCGGGGCCAAGGCCAGATACGCCACAGCTTGGGCCAGGGCCAACTCGCCTTCGGGGCTGCCCAGCCGTTCATATGTTTCCCAAGACTGCAGGCAAATCGCCTGGGCCTGCGGATCGGCCAGGCCAATGTCTTCTACGGCCATGCGTGTAATGCGACGGGCCAAATACCGCGGGTCCTCGCCCCCCGTCAGCATCCGCGCAAACCAATACAATGCAGCGTCCGGGTCAGATCCCCGCACAGATTTGTGTAGGGCAGAAATCAAATTGTAATGTGCATCACCAGATTTATCGTATTGCGCGGCACGGCGCGACAACCGTTGCCCCAATTGTTCCGGTGTCAGGGGCCCATCAACGTTCCAGGCCAACACTTGTTCCACCAGGTTCAAGTAAGCCCTGCCATCGCCATCCGCCATTTCCACGAGGGCGGCTTTGGCATTTTCTTCCAATGGTAAAGTACGATCCAATTCTGCTTCCGCCCGCGCGCCTAACGCATGCAGATCTTCCGCTGACAGACGTTCCAGAACCAAAACTTGTGCGCGCGATAAAATGGCAGAATTCAATTCGAACGACGGGTTTTCCGTTGTGGCCCCCACCAAAACGATGGTGCCATCTTCCATGTGGGGTAAAAAACTGTCTTGTTGGGCTTTGTTGAAGCGGTGGATTTCGTCCACAAACAGCAACGTCCCCTGTCCTGTGGTCCGGCGCAACTTGGCGGCTTCAAACACTTTGCGCAAATCCGGCACACCGCTAAAGATGGCGCTGATTTGCACGAAGGTCAGGTCTGTTTCATGGGCCAGCAATCGGGCCAAAGTGGTTTTACCAACTCCGGGCGGACCCCAAAAAATCACTGATCCCAAGCTGCCGCTTTCCAACATGGTGCGTAAAGCCCCGCCATCCCCCAACAGCTGGTCTTGGCCCACTACGTCAGACAACTGCGCAGGGCGCAACCGATCGGCCAAGGGCCTTGGGGCATCTTGAGGGGCGGTCTTGGGTGTGGTGCTGGCAAACAGATCTTGCATGCCAACACCGTACGCCGATCGGCGCGGAAGTTAAACTGGGCTTGGACGAGGCACGTTACGCGACATGTCGATGGAAATGCATTGGCTGTTCACTTCATCAATTTCCATGATGGGACCGGCAGCATCGAAATCGCAGCCCAGCGCTGGGGCCCAACGCGGCCAATTCGCCGGGATCAGCCCCAACACGCGTGTAGCCCCCAATTCATGGGCCGAGGCCAGCATTGCCAACGTGAGCTTGAAATGCACCCGGCGGCGCAGCCGTGTCGGGGTCTCATTGTTCACGAACATCCGGCTGCTTTCCCAAATATTCGGATCCACTGGCGCTTCTTCGAACAACAGATTTTCAGGGATATCCTCCAACAAGCCATCTTGGGCATCCTTGATCATGTACGAATAGATCCCGCAGCGATTTGTTGTGGGTGTCAGCCGAATGCCGGCATAAACCGCACCGCCTTCATGTACGGCGATCCAACGACTGGCAGGTGTGTCGTATTGGTCGTATTCCATCCCATCCACTTCGGGCAGATCCCATTCGTTCCGAACGATGAAAGAATCCCTTCTAGCGCGAAGAAGATTCGGGAAAAGCGCGCCATGGTTGTGCATATTGGCGAAAGAAAGTGTCGTAGATTGCATCATAGTCTCCAGGCTTTTTTGGGGGACTTGACCCCCTTGGGTTTGATTTAGAGCAGATTATATTGCTTGGCCCTTTGCAGCGCTTCGGCTGTCGTTCTGGCAAGCAACTTACTTCGCGCGGTTGTAAGCCGCGCCTTCAACGCACTTTCGGATATGCCCAGGCGCTTTGCAGCTTCACTATGGCGCAAGCCATCTCCCACCAGCTGCAAAGCTTCCTTTTGTGCGTTTGTTAGGGCGTCTGGCGGTTCCACCAATATGTGTAACCGTTTGACAGCCCGTTTCACTTCGCTGATTTCAGCATCTGTGAATTCTCTGTCATTGCGGGCCACACTTCCAATGGTGCGTGAAGTTAATTCACCGATGGATATCGTGGCCCCGAACGACATGCCGTATTCAGCGGCTTGTCGCATGATATTGAATGGATCGGGAACTTGGATTTCTGACCAGCGGATTGTTCCTGTTTCGGAAAACCCCCACGCCACAATCGGATCGCGCATGGCGTATCCTTGTGCCGAATAATGATCCATCCACGCTCTTGGATACGTGCTGAAGGTCATCAAAGGTGAGGTAAAACGAATGTGCAGCCCCAGAAAATAACCTGCAGGGGCTAAAAAATCCAATCGATTGGTTTCAAAATCCAGTCCGGTTTTTATAGACATATCTTTTTAGACTAATTGCCATCGCAATGGTCAACCCGTAATTGAGTAAAGCATTGCTTATGCAGTATTTTTGGGTTTTTGAATCAAAAAGGCCCCCGCGAAACGCGAGGGCCTTTGTAGCTTTATGCCGGCGCTTGATTACTCTGCAGCGTCTTGTTCAGCCAAGCGTGCTTTGTCGGCTGCGCCTTTGGCATCTACGTCGCGATCCACGAATTCGATGATGGCCATAGGTGCCATATCACCGTAACGGAAGCCCGCTTTCAGAACGCGAACATAACCACCTTGGCGGTCCGCAAAACGTGGGCCCAACACATCAAACAATTTTGCGACATGCATGGATTGCTTCAAACGGCCGGCGGCCTGACGGCGTGCGTGGTCATCACCACGTTTGCCCAGCGTGATCAGCTTTTCGATGATACGCTTCATTTCTTTTGCTTTTGGCAATGTTGTTTTGATCTGTTCGTGTTCGATCAAAGAGCCAGCCATGTTAGCAAACATCGCTTTACGGTGTTCGTGTGTCCGGTTGAGGCGGCGGTAACCACGTGCGTGACGCATATTTATATTCCTTCATTTGTACTTTGTATCGGAGGGTTCTGCGTGGAACCCCCTCGCGTTATTGGGGCAGAATTGCCCGAGGGGATGTAGGCCGGGTCTAAACCCGGCTTACCAATCAAAAGTTGTCTTCAAACTTCTTGGCCAGATCTTCGATGTTCTCTGGTGGCCAATCTTCGACATCCATGCCCAAGTGCAAGCCCATGCCGGACAGGACTTCTTTGATCTCGTTCAAAGACTTCCGACCAAAGTTTGGCGTGCGCAGCATTTCTGCTTCGGTTTTCTGGATCAGATCGCCGATGTACACGATGTTGTCGTTCTTCAAGCAGTTTGCCGAACGAACAGACAATTCCAACTCGTCCACTTTCTTCAGAAGCAACGGGTTGAATTCCAAACCATCATCTTCTTGTGCAGCAGACGCGCTTTCTGGTTCGTCGAAGTTCACGAAGATCGACAACTGGTCCTGAAGGATCCGCGCAGCATAAGCTACAGCGTCATCCGGTGTCAGGGATCCGTCTGTTTCGATTTTCATGGTCAGTTTATCATAGTCCAGCACCTGGCCCTCACGGGTTGGTTGAACGTCATAGCTGACTTTTTTCACTGGCGAATAAATCGCGTCCACAGGGATCAAGCCGATTGGCGCGTCCTCGGGGCGATTTTTGTCAGAAGGAACGTACCCTTTGCCGGTGTTAACCGTCAGCTCCATGTACAGATCAGCGCCATCGTCTAAGTGACAAATAACGTGGTCTTTGTTCAAAACTTCGATGCCAGCTGTTTCAACAATGTTGGATGCTGTAACAACGCCAGGGCCTTTGGCTTGGATGTTCAGGCGTTTTGGACCTTCCACTTCCATGCGCAATGCCACGCCTTTCAAGTTCAACACGATGTCGGTTACGTCTTCACGTACACCGTCAACGCTGGAAAACTCGTGCAGCACGTTGTCGATTTGAACGCTGGTGATGGCGGCGCCTTGCAGCGAAGACATCAAAACCCGGCGCAACGCGTTGCCCAGGGTCAAACCGAAGCCACGCTCCAGCGGTTCTGCAGTCAATGTCGCTTGACGAGACGGGTCATTACCCGGCTTCACGTCCAACTGCATTGGTTTAATGAGTTCTGCCCAGTTCTTATGGATCATGCGGTCCTCCATTCTAGTCTTTGCTCCATGTCCCAAAGCAAAGACGCCCGAGGTGTCGTAAAGGGATTAAAGGGCCAAAGCGTCCTTTGGCCCACCTAATAGGTATATTAAACGCGGCGGCGCTTTGGTGGCCGGCAGCCGTTGTGTGCGATCGGCGTTACATCGCGAATAGATGTAATGTTGAAACCCAACGCAGCCAGGGCGCGCAATGCGCTTTCCCGACCCGAACCGGGGCCTTGCACTTCGACTTCCAGCGTTTTTACGCCGTGATCCTGGGCCTTCTTACCCGCATCTTCAGCAGCCATTTGGGCCGCATAAGGTGTGGATTTCCGAGAGCCCTTGAACCCCATTGTGCCCGAAGAAGACCACGCGATTGCGTTGCCTTGGACATCAGAGATCAGGATTTTCGTGTTGTTGAACGAGGAATTCACGTGGGCAACGCCCGATGCGATATTTTTACGTTCCTTGCGCTTAGGCGCTCTTTTATCACGTGCCATTTATCTGCCCTTACTTCTTCTTGCCAGCGATGGCTTTTGCAGGACCCTTACGAGTACGTGCGTTTGTGTGCGTACGTTGTCCGCGCACAGGCAGGTTCCGGCGATGGCGCAAACCGCGATAGCAGCCCAGGTCCATCAGACGTTTGATGTTCATTTGCACTTCGCGGCGCAAATCGCCTTCCACCGTCAGGTGGGCGTCGATGTGTTCGCGGATTTGCAAAACTTCTGCATCGCTGAGCTCGTTCACACGACGTGTGGAATCGATGTTCACAGATTCACAGATGGACTTGGCAGTTGTCGGGCCAATTCCGTGGATATAAGTCAGGGCGATAGGCACCCGTTTGGCAGTGGGGATGTTCACGCCGGCAATACGAGCCAAGGCATTATTCCTTATGCTGCGAACCCGTCATTCCAGGTTCTTTTTTCACAGACAAAGGCCCGAACGAATCGGGCCCAACGACAATCGTCTCCGAATTGGTATAAATTTCGGAATCGAAAGATAGTGGCGTTTAGGGTTAATACAACCGACGGTCAAGGGGGGTGCAGGAATTAACCACGTCATTTGCGATTATGCCTGCCAGCATGTGCCGCCAGGCTTTCGACTGTACTTACCTTCATAACTTGAAGGAAATCAGACCTGATCCAAAACACCTGCAATGCTGGCCGCAACATCATCAATATCTGCCAGACCATCAACAGCCTGCAAATCGCCTTTGGCATAGTAATATCCCAAAAGCGGCGATGTTTTCTTGTAGTACTCCATCAACCGGATCTTCAGGCTTTCTGCATTGTCATCGGCGCGGGCCGTTCCCCCTGCCGCCACAGCTTCCGCGGCACGGCCAACGATACGGTCCACCAAGACATCATCATTGACTTGCAGTTCAATCACTGCATCCAGGTTGTGGCCTTTGCGGGCCAGCAGTTCACCCAAAGCGTCGGCTTGACCCAGTGTCCGGGGGAAGCCGTCAAAGATGAAGCCGCCACCCGCTTCGCCGTCCAGTTTTTCTTCGATCAAGCCGATAACGATTTCATCAGTTACCAGTTCACCCGCATCCATGATTGCAGCAACTTTCTTGCCCATCTCGGTTCCAGATGTCTTTGCGGCCCGCAGCATATCCCCTGTGGAAAGCTGAACCATATCGCGCACCTCCACCAGGATTTGCGCTTGGGTGCCTTTACCAGCACCAGGAGGGCCAAGCAGAATTATATTCATTTGCGTGCCGGACCTTTCTTGCGGTTCTTCTTTCCGCGCAATTGGGACTTTTCCAACAAACCTTCGTACTGATGGGCCAAAAGATGCGACTGCACTTGTTGGATCGTGTCCATACCCACCGAAACGATGATCAAAATTGACGTGCCGCCAAAGTAAGCCGTGATGGCGAACTGGCTACGGAAAATTTCTGGAACCAGACACACAAGCGCCAGATACGCCGACCCCAACACCAACAGGCGTGTCACAACGTAATCCAGGTATTCCGCCGTTTTCGCACCAGGGCGAATGCCGGGAATGAAACCGTTTTGATTTTTCAAGTTGTCGGCAACCTCATCCGTTTTGAACGCGACTTCCTTGGTGTAAAAATACGTGAAGAACACGATCATGAATGTAAAGAACGCCAGGTACGCGGGTTGACCAGGGCCAAACCACGCCAACAAGAATGACATGACCGGACCCGTTTGATTACCGGAAAACGTGGACAACGTGGTGGGCAACAACAGCAATGCGGATGCGAAGATTGCTGGGATCACACCGGCTGGGTTCACTTTGATGGGCAGGTGGCTTTGACCGCCATCGTAAACTTTCATCCCCACCTGACGGCGTGGATATTGGATGTGCACTTTGCGCAACGACCGCTCCATGAACACAACGAAGGCCAACGTGACCAACAGCATTGCGATCACGCCCAAGATAACGCCGGCACTCAACGCGCCTGTGCGGCCTTGTTCCAAGAATTGGCCAAAGGCCGCAGGCAGTTCTGCGATAATGCCCACAAAGATGATCAACGAGATACCGTTGCCGATGCCCCGTGCGGTGATCTGTTCACCCAGCCAAAGCAGGAACATGGTCCCGCCCACCAAGGTAATTACAGCCGATGCGATAAAGAATGGACCTGGGTTTGTGACCAAATCGCCGGACTGCAAGCCCACGGCCATGCCGTATGCCTGGAACGTGGCCAAAACCACGGTGCCGTAACGGGTGTATTGGTTGATCTTCTTACGACCTTGTTCGCCTTCTTTCTTCATCTGCTTCATAGGTTCCCACATGGCACCCAAAAGCTGAACGATGATCGAAGCGGAAATGTAGGGCATGATGCCCAGGGCGAAGATACCCATTCGTGACAATGCACCGCCAGTAAACATCGACAACACGCCGCCAATCCCTTGGGACGCTTGATCCATGAACTGTTGCAGCGCAACAGAATCGATACCCGGCACGGGGATATATGTCCCCAGGCGGTAAACGATCAGCAAGCCGATTGTGAAAAAGATACGTTGCCGCAACTCAGTCGCTTTACCAAGCGTACTCCAGCTGAGGTTTGAAGCCATTTGTTCGGCTGCAGAGGCCATGTGTCACTCCCAAAAAACAAAGCGCCGCCTTCCGGTGCGGGGGCGGCGCTTTGGAAATACCAACGCATAGATAGGCAGGGCATGCCCTGCCCACAAGCATTTATTCAGCAGCAGGTGCCGCCTTTGTGACTGTCAGTGACCCGCCAGCCGCTTCTACCGCCTTCACTGCAGCGCCAGATGCGCCTGTGACTGCGATATTTGCTTTTGCTGTGAACTCACCTTTGGCCAGAACACGCACACCATCCAGAACGCGGCGCACAGCACCGGATTCCACCAAGCTTTCTTCGGTGATGTCACCCTTCAGCTTACCGGCGTCGATGAATTTTTGGATGATACCCAAGTTGATAACCGCATATTTTGCGCGGTTCGGCTTGTTAAAGCCACGCTTTGGCAAACGTTGGTACAGGGGCATTTGCCCGCCTTCGTACCCCTTGATCGCCACACCCGAACGGGATTTCTGACCTTTGATACCACGGCCAGCAGTTTTACCTTTGCCGGAACCGGGGCCACGGGCCACGCGTTTTTTGGATTGGGTTGCACCGGGATTGTCCCGCAACTCGTGCAGTTTCATGTCGCTTCCTTTCAGGCCGGAATTGGAACACGAAGCGATAAGGTTCCAAACACGGCGTTAAATTGTGAATCGGCATATAGGCGAAGAACGTTGGTCCGGCAAGTGTGGTTTAACCCGTCTGATGCGCCGCCACCAAATCCGCCATGGAATTGAACTGAAAATCCACCGTCGGCATTTTGCCCGGATTCATTGTGGCCCCAAAGCCCTGTTCATCATGGCGGCGATAAATCCATGCGTTGGCCAGGCCCATTTTATTCGCAGGTCCGTGGTCATGGAACATGCTTTCCGCCACATGCAATATTTCATGCTTTTGAATGCCCTGGCGGGCCATGTGGTCCAGCATGTAGTCAAATCCGCGCAGATTGGGTTTGTAACTGCCCACGTCTTCGGCAGTATACACCCCGTCAAACGGCACACCCAAGCGGGCGTTTGATCCGCTGAAACTGGTATTGTCGGTGTTGGTCAGAACCGCCAATTTGAAATGTTGTTTGAGATACGCCAGGGCTGCCCGGCTGTCGTCAAATGCAGGCCACTGACGCACAGACAGACCGTATGCCTGACAGTCTTCCCAAGTGACCGCCACGCCCCATTCTTCAGCCAAGCGGCGGTACACAACAGGCAACAGATCGCTGTACGTCTTGGCGGGTGTCCATTTTTGTGCGGTGGATTCGTAAAAGGCATGTGCTTCCAAAATATCATCGCGGCTTAGAGTTCGGCTGACCCTGTCCGTTAGCGGTCTCAACGCGGTGACCATGCCTGTCTCCCAGTCAATCAGCGTGCCATACACATCAAATGTTAGTGCTTTGAAGTCTGTCAGTTTCATTGAAGTCTCCGTCGGTTTCTGTTTTCGAAAAGAAAAACCCCGCACCATGGCGGGGTTAAAAATTCTCGACGAGAATTTTGGCAAATTTCCCTGTGGGAAATTTAGCCCTTCTCTTCCACGATTTCCACCATGTGGGAAATCTTGCGGATCATGCCACGTACAGAAGGCGTATCTTCCAGTTCGCGTGTCCGCTGCATTTTGTTCAGGCCCAGACCGATCAGCGTTTGACGCTGTTTGGCGGGGCGGCGGATCGGGGAACCGATCTGCTTGACGACGATTGTTTTAGCCATCTGAGTTCTCCTTACGCGTCAGCTGCGGCTGGGGCGTCTTTGGTGCCCAAGATATCCGCAACTTTTTTACCGCGACGTTGTGCAACTTGGCGCGGGCTGGATTCTTTGCCCAGGCCGTTCATGGTTGCGCGGATCATGTTGTATGGGTTTTGCGACCCGATGGATTTTGCCACCACGTCTTGAACTCCCAACATTTCGAACACGGCCCGCATTGGACCACCGGCGATGATCCCAGTACCTTGTGGTGCTGTGCGCATCATCACTTTGCCTGCGCCGTGACGACCTTCGATGTCGTGGTGCAGTGTGCGGCCTTCACGCAATGGTACACGAACCATTTGACGTTTGGCTTGTTCGGTTGCTTTACGGATCGCTTCAGGAACTTCTTTGGCTTTACCTTTGCCAAAGCCGACGCGGCCCTTCTGGTCGCCCACAACAACAAGTGCGGCGAAGCCGAAGCGTTTACCACCTTTTACAGTTTTGGAAACGCGGTTGATGGCGACCAGACGGTCGGCGAATTCTGGTGTTTCTTCGCGGTCACGACGGTTGCCGCGACGGTTTTCACGTTCTGCCATTGAGAACATCCTTATATGGGTGGCTTGCGCCGTTTGTCCGATCCCAGTGCTGCCGAAGCCGCCCGGATCATCGAGGGGGCGCTGCCGCCCCCTGCTGATATTTTAGAACTTCAAGCCGCCTTCACGGGCAGCATCAGCCAACGCTTGGATCTTGCCGTGGAACAAGAAACCACCACGGTCGAACAACACAGTTTCGACGCCCGCTTTCTTCGCGCGCTCTGCAATTGCAGCGCCCACTTTTGCGGCGGCTTCTTTGTTGTTCTTGCCCACAACGCCCAGATCTTTTTCCAGGGTCGAAGCAGAAGCCAATGTTGTGCCTTGCAGATCGTCGATCACCTGAACAGAGATGTTCTTGGAAGACCGGTGTACAGACAAGCGTGGCTTGCCTGTATTGATTTTGCGAAGCTTGTTGCGAACGCGCATACGGCGCTTCAGAAACAATGTGCGTTTTGAATTTGCCATTACTTCTTCTTCCCTTCTTTGCGGAAGATGTACTCGTCTTTGTACTTGATGCCTTTGCCTTTGTAAGGCTCAGGCTTACGCCAAGCGCGTATGTTAGCGGCCACTTGGCCCACCAGCTGTTGGTCAGCACCTTCGACTATAACTTCAGTCGGCTTTGGCGCTGTAACAGTTACACCTTGCGGTACATCAAAGATTACATCGTGGCTGTAACCCAAGGACAGTTTCAGGCTGTTGCCTTGCATCTGTGCCCGGTAACCAACCCCGTTGATTTCCAGCTCCTTTTTGAAGCCGGATGTCACGCCAGTAACCAGGTTTTGAACCATGGTGCGGGACATGCCCCACTGCTGGCGTGCCCGTTTGGACTTGCCGCGTGGCTCAACCGATACGGAATTGTCTTCCACCGAGATTGTTACATCGTCAGTGGCTGTGAAGCTGCGCTCACCCTTGGAGCCTTTGACCGTTACGGTCTGGCCCGAGACTGCGGCTGTTACGCCAGAGGGCAGCTCAACTGGTTTTTTCCCAATACGAGACATTGTTCCCTCCTTAGAACACGGTGCACAGCACTTCACCGCCAACATTGTGGCTGCGTGCGCTGGCATCGGTCATTACGCCTTTGGATGTGGACACGATTGATACACCCAAGCCCTGACGGACAACTGGGATATCATTCACGCCCAGATACACACGACGACCTGGCTTCGATACCCGCTTCATTTCGCGGATAACGGGCGCACCGTCGTAGTATTTCAGGCTGATTTCGATGGCGGGATGACCGTCATCGCCTTGTGTGGATTCATATCCGCGGATGTAGCCTTCGTCGGCCAACACATCCAAAACGCGCACGCGCAGTTTAGATGCCGGTGTGGATACAGTGGACTTTCCGCGCATCGCAGCATTGCGGATGCGTGTCAGCATATCACCGATAGGATCGTTCATATCTTACTCTCCTTACCAGCTGGACTTCACGAGACCAGGGATCAAGCCTTGCGATCCCAGTTCACGCAATGCAATCCGGCTCACCTTCAGCTTACGATAGTAAGCATGAGGACGGCCAGTAAGCTGACAGCGGTTGTGCAGACGTGTCGCCGATGAATTGCGCGGCAATTTGGCCAGCTTCAGCTGAGCCTTGAACCGTTCTTCCATTGGGCGGCTTTCGTCGCGGGCGATTTCCTTCAGTTCAGCACGCTTAGCAGCATATTTTGCCACCAGCTTTTCACGCTTCACTTCGCGGGCGATCATGGATTTTTTAGCCATACTCTCGCTCCCCTTAACTGTTGAACGGCATGTTGAAATTCTTCAACAGCGCTTTTGCTTCTGCATCCGTCTTAGCGTTGGTGCAGATGATGATGTCCATGCCCAGCATGTCGACGACTTTGTCGAAGTCGATTTCCGGGAACACGATGTGTTCTTTCAAACCCATGGCAT
>JAHDCP010000058.1 GCA_020629775.1 Planktomarina sp. | reverse complement strand
CGCCGACAGCAATGCCTTGGCCGCCGGATATGCCCCCTGGGTGTTGCCGTTCACCATGGCGGACGCGCCCACGAAGGTCATGAAACCTGCTGGATGATACGGGGCACCGCCTGGGAATTTATATCCCTTTTGGTCCCAGGGTTTGACGATGTCTGCATCTTTGGCGTTCAGCACCCATTCTTTCGCAGCGGCCAATGGGTCTTCCACCACTTCGTCGATCAAACCAACGGATTTGGCTTTCTTGGGGTCATACATCTTGCCCTGCAACAGCGGTTCCGAGGCGCCCATCGCACCCAATTTGCGGGCCAGGCGCGTTGTGCCGCCCATGCCAGGGAAAATGCCCACTTTGATTTCTGGCAAACCGATTTTTGCTTTGGGATTGTCCGCGCAGAAAATTCGGTGGCAGCATAATGGGATTTCCAAGCCAATGCCCAACGCCGTGCCGGGCAGGGCGGCTGCAATGGGTTTGCCGCCTTTGTTGGTTTTGGGGTCCATGCCAGCGCGTTCAATACGGCGCAACTGCCCGTGGGTGCGCAGCAAACCGTCCAACAAGCCCTTGGCCGGATTGTCGCCCGCTTCAGCCTTCATTTGCGCAATGATGTTCAAATCCATCCCGCCTGCAAAGCTGCCGTCTTTGCCGGATGTAATCACGATGCCCTTCACCGCGTCATCGGCCAAAGCGCCGTCCACATGGGCCATCAGATCTTCATAGCCTTGCATGTTCATGACGTTCATGGATTTGCCAACTGTGTCCCAAACGATAACGGCAACGCCGTCTTGGTCCACGCTCATTGTAAAGTCTGTCATAACTCGTGTTCCTTCAATCGTCTTAAACGCGTTCGATGATGGTCGCGGCACCCATGCCGGATGCAACGCAAAGCGTGGCCATGCCCATCTGTTTGTCTTGACGTTCCAATTCATCCAGCAATGTGCCGATGATGATGGCCCCTGTGGCCCCCAAAGGGTGCCCCAATGCGATGGACCCACCGTTGACGTTCACCAAGCTTGGATCAACGTCAAAAGCTTGTTGGAAGCGCAACACGACCGATGCAAACGCTTCGTTAACTTCAAACAAATCCATGTCGCTGACACTTAAGCCACTGTCGGCCATGATTTTTTCGGTCACAGGGACTGGACCCGTCAGCATGATTGTCGGATCCAGGCCGATCTTTGCTGTGGCGCGGATGCGCGCGCGCGGTGTTAAACCGAACTGTTCACCGAATTCCTTGTTGCCGATCAAAACGCCAGCCGCCCCGTCCACGATGCCGGACGAATTGCCCGCGTGGTGGATGTGGTTGATGCGTTCCAAGTGGGGGTATTTCATCAGCGCAACTTTATCGAACCCAGGCATCGCTTCGCCCATGTCTTTGAATGCGGGCTTCAACGCCCCCAGCGATTGCATGTCAGTGCCGGGGCGGGGGTATTCGTCTTGGTCCAGGATCGTCAGGCCGTTTACATCTGTGACGGGCACGATGGACTTGTTGAAGTGACCTGCCTGAATGGCCGCCGCCGCGCGCGCTTGGGACCGGGCTGCCAGTTCATCGGCGTCATCGCGCGAAAACCCGTATTCGGTGGCGATAATGTCGGCTGAAATGCCTTGCGGCACAAAGTAATGTTCCATGGCAATGCTTGGGTCCACAGCAATGGCCGCCCCGTCTGATCCCATGGTCACGCGGCTCATGCATTCGACGCCGCCTGCGATGTATGCGTTGCCCGCACCGCCTTTGACTTGGTTGGCGGCAATGTTCACGGCTTCCATGCCCGATGCACAGAAACGGTTGATGGACAGGCCAGGAATGCGTTCGTCCAGGCGGCTGTCCAAAACGGCCGTACGGGCCAAACAGCCCCCTTGTTCAAACGCTTGTGTGGCATTGCCCCAAATCACGTCTTCGACGGCGTGACCTTCCAAATTGTTCCGATCTTTCAGCGCGTTCAAAACGCCAGAAGACAACTTGGGTGCGGACACTTCGTGCAACGAACCGTCTTTGCGGCCCTTGCCGCGCGGCGTGCGCACAGCGTCATAGATATAAGCTTCTGTCATGTCTGCTCTCCTTTATGCCCGGTCCGACGGATTGCCGGGCATCAAATCATAGGGATGTTTCCAGCCTGGTGTTTCGCTGATGCGTGTCAGCCAAGCGTCGATGTGGGGCCAGTCCGCGCGGTCAAATCCAAACGGTTCTGGGTAAAACAAGTATCCGCAGTTGGCGATGTCAGCGATGGTCATCGCATCGCCCGCCAACCATTCACGGCCTTCAAGATGGGCGTTCAGAATACCATAAGCGGCCTGCAATCGGCCTTGCATGAATCCGATCACCTGTTCGGGGCGTTTGTCTGCGGGCAGGAAGTTCATCAAGAAACGGGTCATACCCGCCTGCGACGAAACTTTGTGATTGTCGAACAAAACCCAGCGCAAGACTTCATACTTGTCTTCAGGCGCACCGCCCAGTTTGCCCGATTGATCCACGGCCCAGTGTTGAATTGCGCCCGATTGCGTCAACCTAAAATCACCGTCCACCAGAACGGGTGCTTCGCCCATGACGTTGGTTTCACGAAAGTCATCGCTGCGTGTGGCACCCCCGAAGAAATCCACGAAAACCGGCGTCCAGTCGATGCCGGCCAATTCCAAAGTCAGCGCCGCCTTATAGGCGTTTCCGCTTTCGCCGAAGCAATGCAATTCTACTGTCATGACACAATCCCCACCTTCATGTTGAACCAAAACTATCGGTCGCAAGAAAGGGGCCTGTAAAGGCCCCAATCGAAATCAGAAATTGGCGGCTTTCAGCGCCATAACCGTGTCAGCGCCGCTTTCGATACGGGCCAAGTGCATGCCAGTGGCTGGCAAACGCCGCGCCATGTAAAAACGGCCAGTGTGCAGTTTGTTCTCGTGGAATTCAGGATCGGAAGTGCCATCGGCCAAAGCCGTGAGGGAGGCTTTCGCCATCCGCGCCCACATATAGCCCAGGCAGACATGCCCAAACAAATGCATGAAATCATTGGATCCTGCCAAAGCGTGGTTGGGATCTTTCATGCCATTTTGCATGAAATACATCCCAGCGGCTTGCAGATCCTTGGATGATTTTTTCAAAGGATCCACGAAATCAGCCATGCCTTCGACATCAGCATTTTCTTTGCAGAAGGTTTTGACCAGATCGAAGAACGCCATCACGTGCTTGCCGCCGTCTTGGGCCAGCTTGCGCCCCACCAGGTCCAAGGCTTGCACGCCGTTGGCGCCTTCGTAGATCATGGCAATCCGGGCGTCGCGCGTGAATTGGGACATGCCCCATTCTTCGATATAGCCGTGGCCACCATAAAGCTGGCTGGCTTTGACGGTCATCTCAAACCCTTCGTCGGTCAAGAAACCCTTTACGACAGGTGTCAGCAGGGACAGCAAACCATCGGCGTCTGCGTCGCCTGCAACGGATTGGTCCAACAAGGTGGCAATCCAAAAAGCAAAGGCGCGCGCGCCTTCAGCAAAACTGCGCTGGTCCATCAAGCTGCGGCGCACATCAGGGTGCACAATGATGGGATCCGCGGCGCCGTCAGGGTTTTTAACGCCCGTGACATCACGGCCTTGCAAGCGGTCGTTGGCGTAGATGACAGCGTTTTGGTACGCGACCTCGGCTTGGCCGATGCCTTGCATGCCCACACCCAACCGCGCTTCGTTCATCATGGTGAACATAGCGCGCATGCCTTTGTGTTCTTCGCCCAGCAAGTATCCGGTGGCTTCGTCGTAATTCATCACACAGGTAGAATTGCCGTGGATACCCATCTTTTCTTCGATTTTGCCACAAGACACGCCGTTGCGTGCGCCCAAGCTGCCGTCTTCATTTACGTTGAATTTAGGAACGATAAACAAAGACACACCTTTGATCCCATCTGGACCACCAGGAATTTTCGCCAACACCAAGTGGATGATGTTGTTGGACATGTCATGTTCACCGGCTGAAATAAAGATTTTCTGGCCGCTGATCTGATATGTTCCATCGCCTTGCGGCACTGCCTTTGTGCGCATCAGGCCCAGATCGGTCCCACAATGGGGTTCGGTCAGGTTCATAGTGCCCGACCATTCGCCCGAAATCATGTTGGGCAAATACATTTCTTTTTGGGCGTCTGTGCCGTGGGCCACAATCGCCGATGCCGCCCCGTGGGTCAGGCCGTGATACATGGTGAAGGCCTGGTTCGCGGCACAAAACATTTCACCGCATACAGTGTTCATCAAATGGGGCATGCCCTGGCCGCCGTATTGTTCAGGCATGTCGATACCGGGCCAGCCGCCTTCATGGATTTGGTCATAGGCCGCTTTAAACCCAGTTGGGGTGCGTACAACGCCGTTGTCCCAGGTGCAGCCCTCTTTGTCGCCGACAACATTCAAAGGCGCCATTACTTCGCTGGCCAGTTTGGCCGCTTCGCCAAAGATGGCAGCGGTGAAATCGCGGTCCAGGTCCGCGTAGCCGGGAATGTCCATGGCGGACACGTTCAGCACATCGTGCAAAACAAACAATTGGTCTTTTGTAGGGGCGGTGTAAGTGGGCATGCTCTGCTCCTAATGTTTGTAATTGGTCTTGAGAAAGGGGCGCGCGTTTATTGCGCCGCTTCTTTTTGTTGAAGGGACGCGATGACGCTTTTGCCCCATTCCATCTGGGTTTCCAGTTCGCCGATCGCTTCGGTCAGTTCGTCACGTTGTCTGATCATGTCGTCCAAGCGTTCTTGGGCAACTTTGTACGTTTCTTGAAGTTGCGTCGCTTGCGCATCCCCGATGTCATACATGTTCAAAAGTTGCCTAATTTGTTCCAACGAAAAGCCAAATCGCTTGCCTTGCAAAATCAGCTTAAGCCGGGCTTGGTCCCGGCGGGTGAACAAACGTTTGGATCCGTCGCGGCCTGGAAACAAAAGTTCCTTGGCCTCATAAAAACGCAACGTGCGCGGGGTAACTTGGTACGCTTCACACATTTCACGGATCGTCATGGGTACATCAGACATCGGGTTTTCCTTCGTTCTGGGCACGGTTGATTCGCTTACTGTACCGAACATGTGTTACGTTGACGTAAACGTCAACTTTGACGCAAGGTCAATTTTCTGACGCGAAAGGGGGTTTGGCCTTGGCAAGCCTTCGGCAACGGGAAATAGTCATGGCATGTCCAATGCACACCTTACAATCGCACGTCAGTTCATCGATGCCATACCCCACAGCAAGCGCCTTGGAATGGTCATGGAAGATTTGGCGGACGGTATGGCCGTTATATCCATGCCTTATGATGAAGCCTTGATTGGGGATCCGGTCACAAAAGTTATCCATGGCGGGGCGGTTTCCGCCCTGATGGATACGGCGGGTGGGGCAGCGGTGATGGCCCATCCCAGAGCCGGGGTGGGGACTGCCACTTTGGATTTGCGGATTGATTACATGCGATCGGCGACACCAGGGCAAAGAATTACCGCCACCGCGACTTGTTATCATGTAACGCGCAGCGTGGCCTTCGTACGCGCGACCGCCTGCGATGAAGATGGGGACTTGCCTGTGGCCACAGCCACTGGTGCCTTTACGGTGATCCCTGGAAAGTCAAAGACATGAAAAAGCCAGAACCCGTTGGCGCCGTCAAACACCGCCGCGATACGGTGTTATCCGCCATCGTCAGCCAAATTCCTTATATCCGCTTTTTGGGGGTCAGCTTTGATCGTCATGGCGATGAATTGACGGCCACCATGGCGTACCACCCTGATCTTATTGGCAATCCAATGTTGCCCGCGCTGCACGGGGGTGCAACGGCATCCTTTTTGGAAATCACAGCTATCGTCGGTTTAACCTGGGCCAGCTTGTGGGAAGATATGGAAGCTGGAAATATTGACGTGGGCACCGTTCAGCAAGGCGCGCTTTTGCTGCCCAAAACGATTGACTTCACGGTGGATTATTTGCGGGCGGGCTTGCCGCGCGACGCCTATGCCCGCGCTGTTTTGAACAGATCCGGCCGGCGATATGCCAGCGTTCACGTGGAAGGGTGGCAGGACAACCGGCAACGATTGTTTGCCCAGGCCACTGGCCATTTCCTTATGCCGCCGCGCGATGCAAAGCACTAACTTACAAACACCTTTGACCCATCGTCGCGTCTTTAAGATCGCGGCCCCCATTGTGTTGTCCAATGCGACGGTTCCAATTTTAGGGGCAGTGGATGTTGGCGTGGTGGGACAATTGGGCGAGGCGGCGCCCATTGCAGCAGTGGGGGTCGGCGCGATCATCCTGACCACGTTATATTGGATTTTCGGCTTTTTGCGCATGGGCACGGCTGGACTTGTGGGGCAGGCCGCAGGGGCTGGGGATGACGCGGAAGTTTCTGCCTTTCTGACCCGCGCCATGATGGTGGCCGTTGTGGGGGGCATGGTTTTGATCGTGGCGCAGGCCGCCTTGTTTTATGGGGCCTTTTGGTTGACCCCCGTGACCTCAGAAGTGGAAGGTCTGGCGCGCACATATCTGACCATTCGGATTTGGACCGCGCCGTTTGCCATCGCTGTTTTCGCTTTCACTGGCTGGCTGGTGGCGATGGAACGCACCATGGGCGTTTTCTATGTCCAATTGGTGATGAACGGGCTGAACATTACTTTGGATTTTGTCTTTGTTCTTGGCTTCGGCTGGGGCGTGGGCGGCGTTGCCTTTGCCACTGTGATTGCGGAAATAACCGGTGCCGGTTTGGGCCTGTATCTGTGCCGCGATGCCTTTGCCCACCCTGCGTGGCGCGACTGGGCGCGTGTGTTTGAACGCGCTAAACTGGTGCGCATGGCGGCGGTAAACCGAGACATTTTGCTGCGATCAGCCATGTTGATGGCGATCTTTTCGTCCTTTGTGGTGCTGGGCGCGCGATTTGGCACGGTCACTTTGGCCGCCAATGAGATCTTGATTCAGTTTCTATACATCACGGCCCACGCCATGGACGGGTTCGCCTTTGCCGCAGAAGCGTTGATTGCGCGGGCGTACGGCCAGAAAAACCTGGCCCGATTGCGCCGCAGTGTCGTGATGACCAGCCAATGGGGTTTGGGTGTTTGCGTCACGCTTGCTGTGTTTTTCGCCATTGCGGGCCCTTGGATTATAGATGTGATGGCCAAAGCCCCGGATGTGCGCGCAGAGGCGCGAATATACCTGTGGTGGATGGTTTTAGCGCCGCCATTGGGCTGTGCCGCATGGATGTTGGACGGTATTTTTATCGGTGCGACCCGCGGGCGGGATATGCGCAACATGATGGCGGTGTCATTTGTCATTTATTGCGCAGCGGCAGCAGTTCTTTTGCCCACCATAGGGAACCACGGCTTGTGGTTGGCATTGATCATTTCATTTGTGGCCCGGGGCATCACCTTGGGGGCACGATATCCTGCGCTGGAAAAATCGATCAGTTAGACCGATTAAAGCCAACGATCCATGTCTTGGCCCACAGCTTGTGAAACACTGTCCAATCCATCGGCTTCCAACAGGCTGTCCAAACCCTTGGCCACATCGGCCACCAAGCTGATCCCTTTGTAAACCATGGCAGAATACAGCTGCACCAAGGTCGCACCGGCTTGGATTTTGGCATATGCGTCGGCCGCTGAAGCCACACCACCAACCCCCACTAAGGGCATTTGCCCATCGGTGGCCGCTGCGAATTTGGCCAAGACCCGTGTGGATTTTTCCATCAACGGCGCGCCTGATAAGCCGCCCATTTCACCATGTTGCACATCCACCAAGCCGTTGCGGTCTAAAGTTGTGTTGGTGGCGATAATTGCGTCAATGTCATGGGCCAAACACAGATCAGAAATGTCTTGAATATCTACGTCGGTTAAATCGGGTGCCACTTTCAAGAACAGAGGCAGTGGCGTGTCCAAATCAGAATTTGCTGCGGTGACGTGTCCCAACAAATCTTCCAATGCGGCCTTGCCTTGCAGATCACGCAATTTTTCGGTGTTGGGCGAAGAAATGTTGATGGTGGCAAAATCGATATGTGGGGCAGCAGTGCGCAACACGTGGCCATAATCTTGGCGTCGATCTGCACTGTCTTTGTTGGCCCCAAGGTTCAGCCCCACAGGCACGTCTGATTTTACCTTGGCCAAACGATTGGCGATTGCGGTGACACCTTCGTTGTTGAAGCCAAAGCGATTGATGACCGCTTGATCACCGGTCAACCGGAACACCCTTGGTCTCGGATTGCCCGGTTGCGGTTTTGGGGTGGCCGCGCCCACTTCCAAAAAACCGAAACCCGCACGGGCCAAAGGACCCACGGCTTCGGCGTTTTTGTCGTACCCAGCGGCAAGTCCTATGGGATTGGCAAAGTGCAATCCCGCCATGCGGCATTCCAAACGCGGGCGGCGCACTGGGCCGTGTTTTGGTCCTAGTCCTGCGCGCAACAACTTCAAAGATACGCCATGGGCCGTTTCCGGGTCCAGTTTGTGCAGCCCCCAAAGCCCAAAACGTTCAACCAAGTTCATACCATGGCATCCGGCATTTTGTGTTTGCCACCCACCAATGGCATGGGCTTGCACCAAACCACGTCACTGCGCTTCAAAAGCGCAAAAAGATGGGGAAACAAATCCCCCCCGCGCGACGGTTCCCATCTCAGCGCGTCGCCCAAAGCGTACGTATCCACAGCGGCCAAAACCAACCCTTCGACCCCAGCGAAATGCAAATCGGCGGTGGCTTGGGCTTGGGCGGCGGTGGAAAAATGCACAAATCCATCGGCGACATCGATGGGGGCCCCTTGGGTTTGCCCATCGGTTTCCAGTTGAGCCCATTCATCGGCCCGCAATATTTTATAAATCAGCATGAGTGTCATTTGGCCCGAAGCGCGCGCCGCGTCAACTGCTGCGCGGGCGCTACGTAATCGCGCCATTTCCTTGACACGACTCGGTCCTTGTGGGTCGATAGGGCATCACAATTTTGGGGGGCATACTTGCCATGAAACATCTTCTGACATCAGCGGCCATGCTGGCTGTGACAGCCACGATGGCCACAGCGGATTACACGCTGACCATTTTACACACCAACGATTTTCACGCCCGATTTGAACCGATCTCCAGGTTCGACAGCGGCTGTTCCGCAGAAGACAATGCAGAAGGCAAGTGTTTTGGTGGGTCTGCGCGTTTGGCCACAGCCATTGCTGAAGCCCGGGCACGGTCTAACAATTCCATCCTTGTGGACGGCGGTGACCAATTCCAAGGGACTTTGTTTTACACATACTACAAAGGCGCTTTGGCCGCTGAGATGATGAACAAGATGGGTTACACGGCGATGACTGTGGGCAACCACGAATTCGACGATGGCCCTGAAGTGCTGCGCGGCTTTGTCGACACAGTCAATTTCCCTGTGTTGATGTCCAACGCTGACGTGTCTGCCGAAGGTCTGCTGGCAGACGCAATTCAAAAGTCCGTGGTGATTGAACAGGGCGGCGAAAAGATCGGTCTGATCGGTCTGACCCCACAAGACACAGACGAATTGGCCAGTCCTGGACCCAATGTTTCTTTCTCAGATCCCGTTGCTGCGGTCCAAGGAGAAGTGGACAAATTGACTGCCATGGGTGTGAATAAGATTGTTGTTCTGTCGCACTCTGGTTTTGTCGTTGATCAAAAAGTTGCTGCTGAAACCACTGGTGTTGATGTGATTGTTGGCGGCCACTCCAACACATTGCTGTCCAATACGGCCGAACGTGCATCTGGACCTTACCCAACGATGGTGGGCGACACTGCCATTGTGCAGGCTTATGCTTACGGGAAATTCTTGGGTGAATTGAATGTCACGTTTGACGACGCGGGGGCGATTACAGCCACGTCTGGTGATCCCATTATTATGGATGGCGGCGTGGCCGAAGATGCTGGTACCAAAGCCCGTATCGCAGAAGCCGCTGGCCCGTTGGAAGAAATCCGCAGCAAAGTTGTGGCCAATTCCGCAGCGCCCATCGAAGGTGACCGGTCCGTTTGTCGTGTGATGGAATGCCAAATGGGCAATTTGGTGGCAGATGCCATGTTGGACCGCGTGGCAGACCAAGGCGTTACCATCGCCATTGCGAACTCTGGCGGGTTGCGTGCCTCCATTGACGCGGGCGAGGTTACTATGGGGGAAGTGCTGACGGTTCTGCCGTTCCAAAACACTTTGGCCACGTTCCAAATCAGCGGCCAAGGCGTGATTGATGCGCTGGAAAATGGTGTCAGCCAAGTGGAAGAAGTCAAAGGCCGTTTCCCGCAAGTCGCTGGTTTGAAATTCGTTTGGGACGCATCCGTGGCGCCCAACGAAGGTCGCGTTCAAAGCGTTATGGTCAAAGCGGGCGACGGGTTCGCCCCGATTGATCCAGCAGCCACGTACACTGTTGTGACCAATAACTATGTTCGGAACGGCGGAGACGGGTACAAAATGTTCAAAGACGGCATGAATGCCTATGACTTTGGGCCTGGCCTGGAAGTTGTTTTGGCCGATTACATGGCAGCCCAAGGGGCATACACGCCATATACTGATGGGCGCATCATGCAAAAGTAATCCCAATGGGCGCCGCTGACGCGGTGCGTCTGATATTTACCGCCCCCATTTGGGGGCGGCTTTTTTTGAGTATTTGGGAACAAAAGAAGGTATGGGGTACACCCATGTGTGGACGATTAGCTTTAACCTTGCCCAATGATGCTATGGTGAATTTGTTCAAGGCGGCCCCCGACAATGATTTGCCGGAAGGCCCCAATTATAACGTGTGCCCGACGAACAAGATCCATGTGGTGGTGGCTGGGCGCCGGCTGACCTCCATGCGTTGGGGGTTTATTCCGCACTGGTACAAAGCCCCTAACGATGGACCGTTGTTGATCAATGCGCGCGCTGAAACCATCGCAAACAAACCTGCGTTTCGAGATGCTTGCCGCGCGCGACGGTGTTTAATCCCTGCAAATGGTTTTTATGAATGGACCAAGACACCCCATGGCGATCGGCTGCCTTGGTATATCCATGGGGCCGCTCCTTTGGTGTTTGCTGGTATTTGGCAGACCTGGGGCGACGGTTTGGCAACTTGTGCCATTGTAACCTGTAAAGCCAATGAAAAAATGGCCGAACTGCACGCGCGAATGCCGGTGCTTTTGTCCCCCCAAGATTGGGGGACTTGGTTGGGGGAAACTGAAAACAAAGCTGCCCCCTTAATGACGGCTGCGAGCGAAGATTTGTTACAATTTCACCGGGTTGATACTGCAGTTAATTCCAACCGTTCAGCGGGCCCAAATTTGATCGACCCTATCAAAAATTAAGGGGCGGCGCCCAATGTGCCGCGTTGCACAACCCGTGTGGGCAATTTTTCTGAAATGAGGTCGGAACCATTAGAAACTGCTGCCACCAAAGCAGCGGCGGCCCGCGCACCCATTGCGGTGTGGGGGACATGAACCGTGGTCAAGCCTGGCGTCGTGACGCGGGCCAGTTCAATATCGTCAAAGCCTGTTATGGATACGTCCAGCGGAACCTTTAGCCCCAAGCCGTGCGCTGCCCCCA
This sequence comes from Planktomarina sp., assembly GCA_020629775.1. Lineage (GTDB taxonomy): Bacteria > Pseudomonadota > Alphaproteobacteria > Rhodobacterales > Rhodobacteraceae > Planktomarina. Next base: position 5,505 of record JAHDCP010000058.1, on the reverse strand, counting down.
TGGCGCCCGCAGCCAGTACGTCGTTACCACACATGACCGCTGTTGGGCGATTGGGAAGTGCCATCAATTGGCGAAATGCTTGGGCGCCGGTTTCCACGCCGTAACCTGTGGTCACAAGCGAAAGCGCGTCTTGCGAGAAACCGTTTCGCTGTAAGGTCGCGCGCAATCCAGCCAACCGTTCGGCAGCGCGATCATTGGCCGTGGGGTCTGCGCTAATATAGCCGATCCTTCTGTGCCCATGCGCCAAAACCGTCTCTGCCAGTTCGGCCATGGCAGCGGTGTTGTCAAAACCGATAGAAGGGTGGGGTGCCTTGTCGCGATAAGCCCACGCCAAAAGGGTGGGCAATTGACGCGATGCCAAGAATTCATAGACAGACGCATCGCGTTCGTGACCGATCAAAAGCAAGCCATCTGCACCGCGTGAGGCCAAAGTGCGAATCTGTTCGGCTTCTATCTTCGGATCATAACCAGAGCTGGCCACCAACAAAGTGAAACCAGCTTGGCGCAAGGTGTCTTGGAAGACTTGCAATCCTTGGGCGAAAATCGCGTTTTCCATCGTGGGGATAACGGCCCCAATTGTGTTGGATCGTCCGGCCGCCATCAGACGGGCGCCAAAGTTTGGCGCATAACCCAACGCGCTGACTGCCGCCAGAACGCGTTCTAAAGTGTCTTTGCCGACCCGATCAGGTGCATTTAAACAGCGGGAAACCGTTGCCGTAGATACGCCGCAAAGGTCTGCCACGTCTTGCAAGGTGGGTTGATGGTGGGTGTCTTTTGTCACGAAACGACCTTAGAACGAATGTCTGGAATTGGCAATGTAAGCGCTTGCATTGGTGAATGTAAGCGCTTACACATCCATTAACAGCGGAACATCGGGGATGGTGTGCTGCGTAAGCCACATAAAAACAGGGGCCACTATGGCGCGGACATATCTAAAGAAAGCAACGCTAACATCACGATCTGATGCAAGCGACGTGACGGCGACAGTTCAAGGGATTTTGGACGACATCGAAGCTGGTGGTGACGCCAAAGCCATGGAATATGCTGCCAAATTTGACAACTACGACGGCCCGGTCATCCTCAGCCAAGCGGACATTGATGCGGCCATTGCGAAGGTGCCAGAAAAGCTGAAAGCCGACATTCGTTTTGCCCATGACAATGTGAAACGGTTTGCTGAAACCCAGCGGTCCACCATGACGGATGTTGAATTGGAAATCACGCCAGGACTGATCGCTGGTCAGAAAGTTATCGCTGTGGATGGGGCGGGATGTTACGTGCCCGGTGGTCGTTACAGCCACATTGCCAGCGCCATCATGACGGTCACAACTGCCAAAGTGGCAGGGTGCAATCACATCACAGCCTGTTCCCCGCCGCGCCCCGGCGAAGGTGTGAACCCAGCCATTGTGTATGCAGCCCACATCTGCGGTGCTGACAAAATTTTGGCCATGGGCGGCGTGCAGGGCGTTGCTGCAATGACATTTGGTCTGTTTGGTCTACCACAGGCGAATATCCTGGTGGGCCCAGGTAACCAATTTGTTGCAGAGGCAAAGCGCATTTTGTTTGGTCGTGTGGGTATTGATATGATCGCGGGTCCAACAGACAGCCTGATCTTGGCTGATAAAGACGCGGACGCAGAAATCGTGGCTGTGGATTTGGTCAGTCAGGCAGAGCACGGTTACAACAGCCCCGTTTGGTTGGTCACAGATGATAAGGCCTTGGCTGAAAAGGTTATGGCACGGGTGCCTGAATTGATTGATGATTTGCCCGGCACAAACCGCGAGAACGCGACTGCTGCATGGCGCGACTACGCCGAAGTTATTTTGTGCGACGACCGTGAAATGATGGCCGCTGTTTCCGATGAATACGCGCCTGAACACCTGACCGTGCAAGCCGATGATTTGGATTGGTGGTTGGATCGCTTGACCTGTTACGGATCTTTGTTTTTGGGCGAGGAAACCACAGTGTCTTATGGCGACAAAGCATCGGGCACAAACCATGTTCTACCCACATCCGGTGCGGCGTCTTACACAGGCGGATTGTCTGTCCATAAGTTCATGAAGATCGTGACATGGCAGCGCGCCACACGCGAAGGCTCGCGTCCAGTGGCGGAAGCCACGGCCCGCATTTCGCGCTTGGAAGGCATGGAGGGCCACGCACGGGCTGCCGATGTGCGCTTGGCGAAATACTTCCCCGGCGTGAACTTTGATCTGACCGCCGATGGCTGATCCAAGGGATCTTTTTGACCTAACGGGGCGGGTGGCTTGTGTCACCGGTGCATCCGCAGGTCTTGGTCAGCGCGCCGCGACTGTGCTTGCACGGGCAGGGGCCAAAGTGGTGGGTGTTGCCCGCCGCCAAGATCAACTTGCGGCGTGGGAAAACGACTTGGGTTCCGACGTTAAAAGTGTTGCTTGGGATGTATCTGTTCGTGACAGTTTGGCCGCTTTAGCTGACGTTGTTTCCACGCCTTTTGGCGCGCCGGATATTGTGGTTCACGCGGCTGGAATCAACACCCGTGAAGCAGCCGATGATGTAACGGCCGAAGGCTGGGATATGACCCTGTCTTTAAATATGTCCGCGCCGTTTTTCTTAAGCCAGGCCTTGGTGCCTGCCATGAAGAACAAAAGCTGGGGCCGGATTATCAACTTTGCGTCGTTGCAAACCACACGCGCGTTTCCGGGCGGAATTGCATACGGGTCCACCAAGGCGGGTATCGGGCAAATGACCCGCGCCATGGCAGAAGCCTGGTCCCCGTTTGGGATCACAGCCAACGCCATTGGGCCAGGCTTTTTCCCAACGGAATTGACCGCAGCTGTCTTTGAGGATCCTGAGCGCGCCAGCCGCAATGCGGCGCAAACTTGCATTGGGCGCAATGGAACATTGGAAGATATTGACGGGCCAATCCTGTTTTTGGCGTCGAACGCATCAAGTTACGTCACTGGACAGGTGATTATGGTGGACGGGGGCTTCACGGCGAAATGACAATGAAAGCATTGATATACGATGGGCCAGAAACGCTTGGGTTTCGCGACGCCCCTATGCCGACCCCGAAGCCAGATGAAATTCTGATTAAGATCGAAGCGGTGGGTATTTGCGGGTCCGACATGCACGCCTATTTGGGGCATGATGATCGCCGCCCGGCGCCCTTGATCTTGGGGCACGAAGCGGCAGGCACAATCGTTGATGGGTCCCGCGCGGGCGAACGGGTGACGATCAATCCGCTGGTGACATGTGGTACGTGCCATGCGTGCGAAACGGGGCGTGAAAACCTGTGCCCAACGCGGCAAATTATGTCGATGCAGCCCCGCGAAGGGGCCTTCGCGCAGTTTGTTGCTATGCCCGCCACCAACCTTGTCACCGTGCCGGACGATGTTGCGTTGGACCATGCCGCAATGGCGGAACCCTTGGCCGTCAGCTGGCATTCCGTGAAGTTGGGTTTGGCGGCAGTACATCCCAAAGCCAAACGTCAGGCCGTGGTGCTGGGCGGGGGGGCCATTGGATTGGCCGCTGCCTTGGCGTTGCGTGCCATGGGTTGGAACGATCTGGTGATTGCTGAACCCAATGATGCCCGCCGCGCTTTCTTGGCGGACCTGGGGTATCGCACGACGGAAGCGGCCGCCGGAGAATTCGACTTGGTGGTTGACGCTGTCGGTTACGAAGCCACCCGCAAAATGTCGTCTGAACTTGCCCGCCCGGGCGGTGTGATTGTGCACATCGGTTTGGGCGACAGTGCGCCTGGTTTGGACGTGCGACGCATGACGCTGCAAGAAATCACGTTCATTGGCACATATACCTACACCGCGCAGGATTTTCGTGATTGTGCCGCCGCTATTTTTGACGGTCGCCTTGGCCCTTTGAACTGGGTTGAACAACGTGGACTGTCAGAAGGTGCAAATGCCTTTGCTGACTTGCGCAGCGGCAAGGTTGCTGCGCCCAAAATCATACTTTCCCCTTGGGAATAATCCCCAAGCAACAGGAGACGCCGGATGGATATTGATAAAAAGATTGTGGACGATTTGGTGGCGAACGACGTGTCGTTTGTGACCACTGTGCCATGTAAACAGCTTGCTGGCGTGATCGAAGAGGTCGATCAGCGCGACGGCATCTTCCACATTCCGTCCAACAAAGAGGATGAAGGCATGGGCTTGTGCGCCGGTGCGTTCATGGGCGGAAAACGCCCAGCCATCATCATGCAAAACACCGCCATCGGTGTGACGATCAACACCTTGGCCACGCTGATCCAGTACTACCGGATGCCATTGCCCATGCTGATCAGCTATCGCGGTGAATTGCGCGAACCTGTGGCATGTCAGGTGGAAATGGCTGTTCACACCAAGGCCCTGTTGGCCCAGATGAATATTCCAACATACCACTTCCACAATCAATCAGACGTGGAAGAACTGGACATGATTTTGAAGTACACCTTCATGTGCAACAAGCCGGTCGCGATTTTGACCGATGCAAACTTCTGGGGAGGCTACGGCGACCAATGATCCGTTCTGAAATCCTAAAAGAAATCGCTCCGATCCTGCGTGACCAACTGGTGGTCTGCAACATCGGTATTCCAAGCCAAGAATTGCACGCCATCGATGATCAGCCGTCCAACTTCTACATGTTGGGGACGATGGGCCTGTCGTCTTCCATCGGTTTGGGCCTGGCTTTGGCGCAGCCCAAAACCGTCATCTCCATTGACGGGGACGGGTCTGTTTTGACGAACTTGGGCACCTTGCCCACGATCGGTAACAACATGCCAGGCAACTACATCTTGATGATCATCGACAACGGATCTTACGGATCCACCGGGGACCAGCCGACATATGCGGGGATGAAAACCGATTTGGCTGCCATGGCCCGCGCTGCTGGATGCGATAACGTTGTGGAAGTCATGGACAAAGACACCGGTGCAGCCCTGCAAGCCGCCATCGACAGCGGTGAAGGCACAGTCATGGTTGTGAAATGCGAAAGCGGCAACGCCAAGAACCCGGTTATCACCATGGATCCAGTTGTGATCCGTGATCGGTTTATGAAGGCCGTCGCTTCCTGATTTAGGGGCACATCATTCCGGTAGAGGGCGGGCTTTGGTCCGCCTTTTTCATTTAGAGTCAGGTTCAATGTGATTCTAAATACTGTCCATTTCCGCGGCAATGGCGCAGAATTGGGCGCAAATCACTGAAAGTCAGCGAAGATGGACTCAGATTAGTGTCATCCCTCGTTAACGAAATCAAGAGAAAATGTTAGCGGTAACTAAAATTTTGATAATAATATAAAACATCCGATGAAATGGTACTTTTTTTGTTGCGTGAAGGGCCAATTGGTGGTGCTAATTGTGGACGTGTTGAGGGCAGCTGGTGCCCAATGCGCAATAAAAACCTTGGGAGGATACCATGAAAAAACTTATGCTGACGGCTGCTGCCGTTGCAATCACTGCGTCTGCTGCTTTCTCTGAGCGCTACGTCATGATCACACACACACAAGGTACAGATCCATTCTGGCCAGTTGTTGAAAAAG
>JAHDCP010000143.1 GCA_020629775.1 Planktomarina sp. | reverse complement strand
ATCCGCTGGCCATGGAAGGCGCGCTGAAACTCAAAGAAATCAGCTACATACACGCCGAAGGGTATGCGTCTGGTGAACTAAAGCATGGCCCCATCGCGTTGGTGGACAAACATGTTCCGATCATTGTGATCGCCCCCAGCGGGGATTTGTTCGAAAAATCCGTGTCCAACATGCAAGAAGTGATTGCCCGTGCGGGACGGGTCGTGTTGTTGTCCGATGCTGCGGGGGTGAAACTGGCCAGCGACGGCACATGGCACACGCTGACCCTGCCCGATTGCAGTGAATTTGTGGCGCCCATCGTCTATGCGGCGCCGGCCCAGCAGATTGCATACCACACGGCTGTGGCCATGGGCACTGATGTGGACCAACCGCGCAATTTGGCCAAATCCGTTACGGTTGAATGACCCCCGACACCGCCCTTGACGTTTTGGCCGGATTTGCTGTTCCTGGCAAAGCCGAGGAAATGGCCAAATACCATAAAGTGGACCGCCCTTATCTTGGGGTGGCCAATCCTGTGTTGGATGATCACGCCAAACAGTGGCGGCAGGTGTTATCATTGCAAGATCGGTTGGCCCTGGCGGACGGCCTGTGGCAAACTAATGTTCACGAAGCCCGCATTTGTGCCGCCAAACTGCTGACCCAAGCCCGCATCCGCCCCGATGACGCCGGAGCATGGGATTTAATCCAAAGCTGGGTTCCCACATTTGACGCGTGGGCTGTGGCAGATCACGCTTGCATGGCGGGGCAAAGGCGGATGAAGGCTGATCCTGCCCGCTTGGACGCTGTGGAACTTTGGACCACATCGCCACATATGTGGACACGCCGGGCGGCCCTTGTGATCACGCTGCCTTGGACTAAAAACCGCAATCCAAAGCCCGCAGAACTGAACCAACGTGAACGCATCTTGGGATGGGCCGCGGGATACGTGACGGACCATGATTGGTTTATCCAAAAAGCGGTGGGCTGGTGGTTAAGGGATTTGTCCCGGCGCGATCCAAACCGGGTGCGCGCGTTCGTTGATACCAACGGCGCAGCGATGAAATCCTTTGCCGTGCGCGAAGCATTAAGACTGATTAAGTAACGCCTTCAAAGTGCCTCGCAAGATTCTTCAGTTCCGCACGCGTTGCGAAGTGCAAGATTGCCCATGAGATTTTGCGCTGCGTTTCCCGCCGAACTCTATGCAAGTTTGACACCTAACGCGCTATAGCGGGTTGATGGCCACTGTGTGCAGATCGGTCAGCGCCAGCCCCAATGCCTGCATGGCTTGCAAAGACATGCGACTGCCAGCTGTGGATGGTCCTTCCAGCGGAATCAGATCCGCCACCACTTCCTTGCCATTGGCGGCAACAATACGGCCCTTTTGGCGGCTGCTGATCAGCGGCGTTTTAATCCAAATTCCGCCTTCGGTCGGATCCCCCAACGTTGCCACTGTTGTGCCAAAGCTGGTGGGTTTCACCTCCGGTTTCGGTGGCGGGGGCAATTCAGTGGTCTGCACCTCTTCTTCCACAGGATCAGCAATTTTCAAATCCGCGGGCCGGGCCTGGGGCGACATGGCTGTGGTGGATGCCATGGGGCTGGTGGACATTGGCACCGCAGGATCGATCACAGGATCGACAGTTTCGGTGGCAGGGGCCGTGGATTGCAAACCGGGGAAAGTACCGGTGCAACCCGCAAGTGCAATACAGCAAAGAGGAACAAGATAACGCATATTGGGACTCTAAAAACCAAGGTCCCAGATCACAACCGCTTAATGCACCTTGTTTGGGGGGAAAAGCACCGCTACCTGTGCATCATGGCGCTTATTGATCCTTTCCAGCGGGCGATTACGTATCTGAGACTGTCGGTGACAGACCGATGTGATTTTAGGTGCACGTATTGCATGTCCGAAAACATGCAGTTTTTGCCAAAGCGGGATTTGCTGAGCTTGGAAGAGCTGGACCGTTTGTGTTCGTCGTTTATCGGTTTGGGCGTGAAAAAGTTGCGGATCACTGGGGGCGAACCCCTTGTGCGCAAAGATATCGTGACATTCTTTCAAGGCATGACCCGTCATTTGGACAGTGGCGCTTTGGAAGAATTGACCCTCACCACCAACGGCAGTCAACTGCATCGGTTTGCGCATGATTTGTACGCTGCAGGGGTGCGGCGGGTAAATGTGTCGCTGGATACTTTGGACCCAGAAAAGTTCGCCCGCATCACGCGCTGGGGCAAGCTAGACAACGTGCTGCGCGGCATTGATGCAGCCCAGGCCACTGGCCTGAAGGTAAAGCTGAATGCAGTGGCCCTAAAAGACTTCAACGAAGATGAAATCGGCACCCTTCTGGCGTTTTGCGCTGACCGGAATATGGACCTAACGTTCATAGAAGTGATGCCCATGGGTGATATGGGCGAAACGGATCGCATTGGGCAATATTGGGCCCTGTCCGACTTGCGCGCACAAATGGCCCAGACCATGACCCTGACCGATTTGACTGACCGCACCGGGGGTCCGGCGCGGTACGTCCGTATCGAAGAAACCGGACAACGCGTCGGCTTCATCACGCCGCTAACCCATAATTTTTGCGAAAGCTGCAACCGCGTGCGCGTGACCTGCACGGGCGAAATCTACACCTGTTTGGGTCAAGAAGGAAAATCAGACCTTCGCGCGCCCCTCCGCGCCAGTGAAGGTGATGACCTGCTGATCGACGCCATTCACAAGGCCATCGGCCTGAAACCCAA
>JAHDCP010000057.1 GCA_020629775.1 Planktomarina sp. | reverse complement strand
AAATATGGTCTGCCGCCTTAAATTTGTCACAATAGAGTTGCCGGTTGGCAACAACGTGGTCTTCATCTGCCCAAACTTTGGCAGAAACTACCTGAATTGGGCCAGGCAAGGGGCACCCGGCATAAGCCCGCAGTGCTTTGATTCGTCTAATATTTTCCGGACCTGACGCCACAAACCCAGATCGCAGCCCGGGCAAATTCGACCGTTTTGACAACGAATGGAAAATCACCACGCGTTCTGGATCAGCGCCAAGTTGTTGGGCCACTTCCAGTGCCCCCAAGGGTGCTTTGAAACGGTAAATCTCCGAATAACATTCGTCCGAAAAGATTTTGAAATCATAGGTTTCAGCCAAACCAATCAGACGTTCCAAATAGGCCCGGTCCGCAACAGCCCCCTGGGGGTTGGACGGCGTGCACAGGAAAAATGCCTGGGTGTCATTCAACGTTTGTGGATCAAGGGCATCCAGGTCAGGCAGATAGCCTGTGTCCCGCGTACACGGCAAATAGACCGATTCCGCACCAATCGACATCGCGGCCACTGTGTAAACTGGGTAAAATGGATTTGGGATCAAGATCTTACCGCCATCCACCAAAGCCATCACCGCATTGTACAAACCTTCGCGCGTGCCGTTCAGGGCCATGACTTGGCTGTCAGGATCTACGTCCGCATCAAAGCGTTGTTTCAGCCATGCCGCAATGGACTGGCGCAATTCAGGAATGCCATTGTTGTCGGGGTAATTGTTAAATCCAGCCAAAGCATCCGCCATTGCCGGTCCGACAAATTCTGGAAAACCGTGTTTGGGTTCGCCGATGGTCATGTTGATCACCTCACCGCCCGGTGCATGCGGATCCAGCAAAGCGCGCAAACGGGGCCAAGTGGGTTCGCCCAAAGCGCTGAAACGGGTGGGATATTTCATGGCCGATCTGTCCTTTTGTTGCCTGTGTTAACGCGAAATTGGTCAAACGAGTCCAGAGGCGTTTTCCGCCTTGATCTGCGCCAAGACAATGAGGGGCCATACACCCCCGCAAAGAAACGTGATTTGCCAAACCGCCCCAATTCGATAAAGTTCCAAAAAAACAGCAGAAAACGTGTGACATCTGTCACCCAAACAAACGTTCAACAGGACAGGCACCCCATGGCTTATACACCCGTTTTTCGGACTCTTATTGCGGTCCTTTTTACCATTTTGCCCCTTCATGCGGCGGCCCAATCCATTGCCGTTCCCAAATGGCTGGCCCCCCATGTGGGATACAATGACGGCCAAATCGCCCCGGTTGTGTTGCAACGCGCCCGGGCTTTGCACCAAGAAAAGATGAAACAGGGCAAAGTTTCCAACCCTTGCTTTTTCGCCATGGACGCCACACGCCCCAGCGCAACACCAAGCGGTGTGGCCAGCAAGCGCTTCTTCGTAATTTGTGAAGGACAGCGCACGTTTCGGGCCACATCGTCCGGATACGGAAATGGGCGAAAAATTCCAGGCGCCAACTTTTCCAACGGTCGTCAATGCGCGCGCAATTTCAGCAACGCAGAAGATTCAAACCTGACCACAGGCGGCAAATACCTTACGTCCGAGGTGCGCCGATCCTTCAAAGGATATTACACTGAAAACGGCCAAACCAAACCATTCGTGCGCCCTTTCCTGGCTTTTGACGGTGAAGGCGACACCCAGAATGCGCGCCAACGCTTTATTGGCGGACACCAAGCAACATTCCTGCGCACGCAGTGTCTGCTGAAACGGCCCAACAGCAAATATGCAAATGACGATGGGTTCGTGCGGTTTGGACGATTGGTGGATTACACCAGCGGGCGCAGCAACGGGTGCACCACATTTTCCGAAAACAGCGCCGACCTGGTGATGCGCCTGGCGGAAGGAAACCCCACAACGCTGTACATTTATCCTGAATCCAAAGACATCAAAGCGGTGGCAAGCGCTGTGAACAGCGGCACGTCCCTGCGCGGTGCCGGGCTTTATTGGAACAGCACCTGCCTGGCACAGATCGGCACGCCGCAGTTTTGGCCCAAACGCAAGCTGGAGCCGATGATCAAGCGGTGGCGCAAATCGCTGACGCCGGGTCCGCGCAAAGACTTGCCGATTTGTCAGTAAGCCCTGCTTACGCCAAAGCCGCCTCGGCCGCCGCACCCAAACGCAACAGCCGTTCTTCATCCATCGGCGGGGCTGTAAACATAATGCCCGCTGATTTCACGCTGGTGGGCAATGTCAGCGAACATGCCCCCATCAGATTTCCGATGCGCGTATTGCGCAACGCCAGCAAGTTTTCTGTGACGTAATAATCGCTGTCATTCATCAAGCGATCTGCATTGGGCGGCAAAATTGGGGAACTGGGGCAGATCAAGGCATCAAAGCCCGCCACCGCATTCCAAAACGCAGCCCGCAACCCATCCAACTTCTGCCACGCGGCAACATAATCAGGCCCTGAAAAGTTCCGGCCCGCGCGAAAGCGTTCCAAAATCTCTGGGAACATCTTTTCAGGTGCAGCTTCGATTTCATCGCGCCATGTGCCATATGCTTCTGCCGTGAACAGAACTGGGGCCAGGGCAAAGGCGTCATCCAACATGGGCAGTTTGATCCCTTCCACGGTTGCGCCCAGTTTTTCCAACTTCTGAACCGCATCGCGAAATCCGCTGGCAGGGCCTTCGCGCACATCATCCATGGCGATGGTTTCAATCACGCCCAAACGCACGCCATCCAAAGTGGCGTTGGTCAAATCAACGGGTTGGGACCCTTCCAATGCAGCCATCATCAAAGCCGCGTCTTCCACAGTGCGGCACAATGGGCCGATCGTATCGAGCCGGGCGCACAGCGGGACAATGCCTTCAAGGGAAATGCGGCCAGACGTGGTTTTCAACCCCACCAAATCATTCCATGCCGCCGGGATCCGGACAGACCCCCCCGTGTCAGACCCCACGGAAGCCGCTGCCAATCCAAAGGCAACAGACGCCGCGGAACCAGACGATGACCCCCCCGCCACAGCGTCGTGATCATTCACGCAAGGCGACGTGGCGGTGATGGGGTTCAATCCCAAGCCGGAAAAGGCCAATTCGGACATATGCACCTTGCCCAAACACACCAACCCAAGGGCCGTGGCATGGGCCAGAATGGGCGCATCGTGCTCTGGCACGCGCCCTGCCAAAAGTGCAGTCCCCGCTTCGGTTGGTGTGTTGCCACTGTCCACCAAATCTTTCCAGCTGACGGGAACACCGTCCAAGGGTGACAGGCGTTGCCCAAGCTTTGCACGGGTTGCCGCGGCACTGGCTTCGGCCCGTGCGCGGTCCGGTGTGATGCAAGAAAAGATTTTATCGCGAAATGGATGGGCTTGGATGGCGGACAGATACACATCTGTCAGTGCCACGGGGTCAATTTCACCTTCAGCGATGCCGCGCCCCAGTGTTGCAGCACTCATATTCAGCCATCTGTTCATGGGACACCCCTTTGTCTGGTTGCCACAATACGTAACGGGCTGCCGCAAAACGCACAACGTCTTGGCCCCCAGAAATCAAAACGGGCGGTCCCGGGGCTTGTGCCATCTTTCAAATTAGCTGATCGTGCACTTATGGAAAAATTAGTACTTCCCGCATTCGCGCTGTTCGCCTTATCAGCCTGTGACCCATCCGATGTCATTGCGATGAATTTCACGGTGGATGGCACCACCGTTGTGGCCGAAGGCGAAATTGACGCCACCACAGAACCAAAATTGAAAGACATTCTCGAAGATAATCCACAAATCACACAACTGGTTTTGCAAAACATCGGCGGATCGGTGGACGACGAAGCGAACTTGGCATTGGGGCGTTTCGTGCGCCGCAGCGGCCTTGGCACATTGGTTCCAAGCGATGGCTTGGTGGCTTCTGGTGGGACGGATTTGTTCCTTGCTGGCACACCGCGCATTTTGGAAAATGGTGCCTGTGTTGGCATCCATGCCTGGGCCGATGGCAACAATCGCGGCGCCCGCAGTTATCCGCGCGATGACCCTGAACACACGATGTACTTGGAATACTACGATGATGTGGGCGTCCCGCGGGATTTCTATTGGCACACTTTGGACGCAGCCCCGGCCAATGAAATGCACTGGATGGATGCAAACGAACTTGATGATTTTGATCTGGTGGATGCCCCAGTGCAGCAATTGTCAGGGTCCAACATTTGTGACAACCGGTAAGGGTGTTTCGTATCGTCGCAACTTCTGGACTTATCGGCCATCACGTTCATAACTAAGACTATGAAAACACGCGTGCTTATCACCGGCGGCGGCTTAAACGGCTGCACCCTTGCCTTGGCCCTGTCACAGGCAGGGATAGACACGATATTGGTGGATGCCAGCCGCCCAGACGATTTGCGCCGCAATGATTTTGACGGCCGCAGTTACGCAATTTCAGCCGCCAGTTCCCGGATGCTGCAGGCCTTGGGGATATGGGGCGCGTTGGAGGCAAATGCGCAACCCATGTTCGATATCAAAGTCACGGACGGGGAAGTGGGCGAAGGTCCCGGCGCCTTCTTTATGCACTTTGATCACGCGGAATTGGGCGGTGGCCCCATGGGATATATCGTGGAAGATCGGCACCTGCGCCAAGCCCTGTTGGCCGCAGTGGAACGCGGATCTTTGACATATTTACCTGAAACAACCGTCACAGACCAACGCGTTGAAGACGGTTATGTTTTTGCAACCTTGCAGGACGGAACGAAGGTCCAATCACAGCTTTTGGTGGGGGCAGATGGGCGCAGTTCAGGCACAGCCCAGCGCGCCGGAATAAAGCGGATGTCGTGGGGATATGACCAAACGTCCCTGGTATGTGCTGTGGATCACGAATTGCCCCACAATGGCATTGCGCATCAATTCTTCATGCCGTCCGGCCCTTTGGCCATTTTGCCCCTTGTAGGCAATCGCAGCAGCATTGTCTGGACTGAAAAGACGGAAACCGCCTTGGCCATCAACGCCTTGGATGATGCCGCCTATATGGATGTTTTGCGGCCCCGTTTCGGAGATTTCTTGGGGGAAATTTCCCTTACAGGTGGGCGATATACTTATCCTTTGGGGCTGGTTTTGGCCCACAATCTGACGTCACATCGCGTGGCATTGGTGGGGGACGCAGCCCATGGTGTTCACCCCATTGCAGGTCAAGGATTGAACGCGGGCATGAAGGATGTGGCGGCGTTAAGCCAAGTGTTGGTGGACACCCACCGGTTGGGCTTGGATCTGGGCGCTGGCACGGTGCTGGACGAATACCAACGTTGGCGGCGATTTGATAACACCACATTGGCCCTGGCCACTGACGGCTTTAACCGATTGTTTTCCAATAATTCGGGGGCGTTGCGTGGGCTTCGTGACATCGGCATGGGGGTGGTGAACGCCCTGCCCGGCCTGCGCCGTGGGTTTATGAAGGAAGCTGCGGGATTGACAGGCGAAGTGCCGAAGTTGATGCAGGGTCAACCGCTTTAAGAAAGACGCGTCATGGGTAAGTTAATTCGTATTTTGGTTTTGATGTGCATCTTGGCAGGGGCCTTTATGCTTTTGGTGCCAGGGATTCCCATCGGCACCAAACAAGGACTGGCCAAATCGGGGAACCTGACCTTTCCTTACAGCGTTGCCCAACGTTTGCGGGTCACCACACAGGGGCCGCAGTTACAATTGGACATGACCTCGGCGGAACTTGTGGAATTCGTCTATGCCGAATTTGCCACCACCAATATCCACCGCAAAATTCGTGATCAACAAGTGGAAGACATTGTTTTCACGTCCGAAGATACAGCCCGCATCACGGGGCGGGCAACGTTGCGGCTGAACAAATACATCAAATCAACTTTGCGATTCACCGCAGACATGAAAATAGAACACGACGATCGCGCCCTTTTGGTGACGTATTCGTTTGATTTCAAAGACTTTCCCGATGCCCTGGAACGCGACATCACGCGGCGCATCCCAATGGACAAGCGGTTGCGTCGTGATTGCATGAAAATTACCGAAGTATCTTTGAAGCCCCAAACACGCCACGCTTTGCGCGTTTCAGCCGCCTGCGCCTGGGATCAAATATTCGCCGGCTAAGTGCTGATCTCAATCGATTTCGCGGGCTTCGCTGACCAGCATGATCGGAATGCCATCCCGGATCGGATAGGCAAGATGCGCAGTTTTTGAGATCAGTTCCTGCGCCTTTGCATCATATCGCAATGGGCCACCAGATTGCGGGCAAATCAACGCTTCCAACATTTTGGCGTTAAATTCGGTCATTGCATCAGATCCTCTTCAGTGCCGCCACGCAGGGCGAATTCGATCAACGTGACTAACGTTTCCCGACGGGTTTGCAAGCTGGGGGCTTCCAGCAGGGCTTGCTTGTCTTCAGGCTCGAACGGGCACAGCATGGACAAAGAATTGATCAACAATTCATCTTCCGCTTCTTTCAGCGTTTCCCAATCTGCAGACAGTTGCTGTTCATCAAAAAACCGCGACAGGTTGGATAAAAAGATATCGCGGTCAAACCCCGGATCCGTTTCATCTTCCCCCAAGTCCCGTTCAAAGCCACCCCAGGTCACCTCGCATCGGCGATAAGGCGTGAACCCTTCCACCTCTGCCTTGATGCGAAACCGTGAAATCCCGGCTAAGGTGATCATATATCGGCCATCTTCGGTTTCTGAAAATTGGCTGATCCGCCCAGCGCATCCGATGGCGTGAAGCTGGCTGTCCCCATCCCGATTTTCAAACGGTTGAACCATGCCAATCAACCGATGATCGGTTTTCAAGGCGTCTTCCATCATGGTCAGATAACGTGGTTCAAACAGGTGCAACGGCAACCGCGCACGGGGCAAAAGCAATGCCCCCGGCAACGGAAAAACCGGGATTACATCGGGCAGGTCAAAACGAATTTTCATACCAAAGGACCTAGAACCCGAAACGTATCAAGCAAATATCAAAGACGACAATTTGCGCCGGCCGTTCAACACAACAGGATCATTGGCAGGCAATGCGTCAAACACCGTGAACAACTGCACCTTGGCGGCCCCGTCGTTCCATTCGCGATCTTGGCGGAAAATTTCCAGCAGCTGATCGACAGCGCCTTCGGCATCCCCCCCTGCGTGCAGGGCTGTTGCCAGATCAAACCGCGCTTGGTGGTTGGACGGGTCTGCATCAACGGCTGCTTGCAATTCGGCCGTTGGGCCAGCACTCGCGGCTTGTTTTGCCAAATCCAGTTGCGCAGCAGCGGCTTCCAATTCGGGCGCTTCGCTGATTTCTGCGGGCGCGCCGTTCAAGATCGCTTCGGCTTGGTCCAAATCATCCAACGCGATGTGCGCCCGCACCATCCCAGCAAAGGCAGCCGCATTGGCGGGGTCTTCCCCAAGGATCGCAGCAAAGGTTTGCGCTGCATCAGCGGCGTCTCCGCTTTCCAACATTTCTTCTGCGGCGGCCAATGCGTCTGCCAAGCCATTGTCGGGGGCTTCCCCACCACCAGCGGCAATAACACGGTCAATGAACGTTTGGATTTCAGACGGCGGCAAAGCGCCTTGAAAACCGTCCACGGGTTGGCCTTTGTAAAATGCATACACGGTTGGAATTGATTGGATTTGCAATTGGCCAGCGATACCCTGGTTTTGATCAATGTCGATTTTGACCATTTTGATAGCGCCGCCTGCTTTGGTGACAGCGGCTTCCAACGCTGGCCCCAAGGTTTTGCAAGGGCCGCACCATGGCGCCCAGAAATCCACAATGACAGGCACATCTTGGCTGGCTTCCACCACATCAACCATAAAGGTTGCTTCCGACGTATCTTTGATAAGATCACCTGCGGGCGCAGAGGTTCCGTTTTCGCCAAGTCCGAGCATGTTTGAATTCCTGTCTTTGTTTGGGCGTTAGGTAGGTTCGTTCAAGGCCAATCACAACCCACGGTGACCTTACAGGTCAAAGGTCGCAAAAACTGGCGCGTGATCGGATGGTTTTTCCCACCCGCGCGCGTCGCGGTAAATGCGGCTGGAATGGGCGGATTGCGCAATATCGGACGTTGCCCAAATGTGATCCAGGCGGCGGCCTTTGTCCGCGTCAGACCAATCTTTGGCGCGATAGGACCACCAGCTGTAAACTTTGCCGTCAGGAATATCATTCCGTGTGACATCCACCCAATTGCCCGCCTCCATAACCGATGTAAAATGTTCCACTTCCACCGGGGTGTGGCTGACAACTTTGAGCAGCTTCTTATGATCCCAAACATCGTCTTCGCGCGGCGCGATGTTCAAATCCCCCACAAGGATGGATTTTTGTGGGGCATCATTGGAAAAGATGTCCCGCAGTTCCGTCAGATAATCCAACTTTTGCCCGAATTTTTCATTCTTTTCCCGGTCCGGTTCATCGCCGCCCGCAGGGACGTAATGATTGTGGACAACCACCCCATTGGGCAACCGCGCGGCCACGTGGCGGGCATGGCCCAGGGACGCCAGATCCAACCCACCCATATCTTCCAGTGGTATTTTGGATATGATCGCAACGCCGTTGTATCCCTTTTGGCCGCGCGCCACCATGTGGGGGTACCCAAGATCGGCGAACCCTTGGGTCGGTATCTTTTCCACGGGGGACTTTGTTTCTTGCAGGCACAAGATATCGGGGCCTTGTTCAGCAAGCAGTTTGCAAACAATCGGCTCCCGCAGGCGCACCGAATTTATGTTCCAAGTCGCGAGGGTAAAACTCATGGTGGTGTCCCTTTCCGTGGGGATTATAATTTTGCCAAGTAATCGCCCAAACGGGGCAACCCAGCACGCAGAACTTCCGGGTGATTGGCATATCCAAGGCGCAGCGTACCTTCCGCGCCCAATGCGCTGCCCGGGGTGACCAAAACACCTGTTTCAGCCAAAATATCTTGCGCCAACTCATAGGACGGCTTGTCCCCATTGTAATGCAGCAACGCGGTGGTGCCACCCGCCGGGGCGACCCAAGACAAATGATTTTGCGCAGCCATCCATTCCGACACGATACCATGGTTCAGGCGAACGATTTTTTGCGACCTTGCCAAGATCTTATCTGCGTTTTCCAAGGCCAAGCAGGACAGGTGATCGTTGACGATACCGATGCTGATGGTGGTGTAATCTCGGTGGTGTTCGGCCGCTTCCAACACGTCTTTTGGGCCAACGATCCACCCCATCCGCAATCCCGCCAAAGCAAATGCTTTGGACATGGACCCCGTGCTGATGGCTTTGGGGTAAAAATCAGCAAAGGACGTGGAACTGCCCGGATCCGTCTGATTGGTGCCCCGATACACTTCATCCGCCAGGATATACGCATCATTGGCCGCTGCAATGTCCACCACCTGCTGCATTTGGGCGTCGGACAAGACGGCACCCGTTGGGTTGTTGGGGTTCACAACCGTGATCAGCTTGGCCCCTTTTGCCGCCTGCGCAAGGGCATCCATATCCAACTGATAATTGTCTTCGAACCGCAGCGGCACTTGGCGAACGCTGGCCCCCAAGGCTTCTGGCAAAGACACGTGTTGCTGATAAGTCGGCGTCACGCTGGCAACAACATCCCCAGGCCCCACCAATGCCTGATACACCAGCGCATTCGCGCCAATGGTGCCGTGTGCGGCCAAAACATTGCCGGCCGTTTGGTTTTGAAAAAGCCCTGCAATCAAAGACCGCAACCGGTCAGACCCGGTAATATCGCCGTACGTCATGGCCCGTCCTTGCAAGGCACGCAACGGATCATTCACCTGGGCGGTTTCCATCAGTTCGTCCAACGTCATGGACGCAACGCAGGTTTCCGCCAAGTTATACTCGCACGCATTTTCATATGCGTTCATCCACTGTTCGACGCCGAATGGGGTGATGTACATGGCCGGTTCCTTTTCTTCTTCGCGCCAGATTGACACCCCCGCTGGCGCGCCACAAGCTGCCACTATGCTTTTACGCAGAAATCGGAATTTTCGCCTGTTGTTCGGGGCGTCTGGGTTTTCAAACTTGGCGGATGGCATTGCACTGCTTGCCTTTCCTTGGCTGGCGTCCTTGCTGACCCGGGATCCGTTTTTGATTTCACTGGTGGCTGCAGCCGGCAGATTGCCGTGGCTTGTGTTTACAGCGCCTGCGGGTGTTCTGGCGGACCGCAAAAATCGAAAACACTTGATGATGTTGGCAGATACAACACGGGCCGGGGTTGCGCTGGCGGTTGTTGCCTTGATTTGGATTGCCCCATTGGGGGGCAGTGACACGGGTGGATATATTTGGGCGTTGGCTGGCCTGGCCTTTGTTTTGGGCATGGCAGAGGTTTTAAAAGACAACACAGCACAAACGGCCCTGCCCTCCGTTGTGGATGGCCCGGATTTGGAAACTGCCAATGGCCAAATGTGGAGTTTGGAACAAATCATCGGCACCTTTATCGGGCCGCCTTTGGCTGGGATATTGATCGCATGGGCCGTGCCCGCACCTTTTCAATTGATCGCAGTGATGTTTGTGTTGGCTGCGTTTTTCGTGGGGCGTGTCCAATTTCCACCCCGTGAATTCAGGCCCACCACCAGCCCTTGGCAAGATTTCAAAGACGGCGCGCGCTGGCTTTGGGGGCACAAAACAATTTTGAAGCTGGGCATATTGCTGGGGTGCATCAATGGGCTGACCGCGGGATTTGTATCTTTGTATGTTTTGATCAGCCAAGATATTTTGGGTTTGAACGCTTTCCAACACGGGTTGCTGATGATGGCCCCTGCCATCGGGGGCGTATTGGGTGGATTGTTGGGTCCAAAATTCGTTGCCATCTTGGGGGCACAAGCGGTGTTTTTGGGCGCACAATTCGTCTTTTTGATCGAACCTGTCACCTTATCCTTCAGCTCAAACCCGTGGGCCATTGCCGCCGCCATGGCAATTTCGATGTTTGCCGCTGTGGCTTATAATGTTGTTACCGTCAGTTACCGACAACGCCATATCCCAGATGCACTGCTGGGGCGGGTCAATGCATTGTTTCGACTTCTGGGGTGGGGCGCCATTCCCATTGGCACGCTGATCGCTGGGGCGGTGGTCAGCTGGTTGGAACCCAGTTTGGGCCGCGACGCCGCCCTGCGGGTTCCCATGCAATATTCAATTGTTGGGCTTATGATCCTGATTGCGTTTTCAGCACTGTTTATCCGGGTGGATGAAAAAAAGACGCCCGAACCATAAGGTCCGGGCGAGTCCAACAGGGAGTGTTCCAACAAGGGGAACATAAACTCTTACGGGAGGGGCAAGAGAATGGATCACTGCCGCGCAAAAAAACTTCAACTTTTTTGCACGACAGAATTTTCAGGTCACGCCACCAGGCGGTAACCGCCGTTTTCTGTCACCAACAAACGCGCGTTTGATGGATCGGGCTCTATCTTTTGGCGCAAACGGTAAATGTGCGTTTCCAAAGTGTGGGTCGTTACACCCGCGTTGTACCCCCAGACTTCGTGCAACAAGATATCGCGCTGCACCACGCCGTCCGTAGACCGGTACAGAAACTTCAAAATGTTGGTTTCTTTTTCCGTCAGACGAATTTTCTTGTCGTCTTCGGTGGTCAATATCTTCTGCGCCGGCTGGAACGTGTAAGGCCCCATGGTAAACACAGCATCTTCAGACTGTTCGTGTTGGCGCAACTGCGCCCGAATGCGGGCCAACAACACAGGGAACTTGAACGGTTTGGTGACGTAATCATTGGCGCCGGCGTCCAAACCAAGAATGGTATCAGCGTCGCTGTCGTGGCCTGTCAGCATTAAGACAGGGCATTTCACCCCCTGCTTACGCATGATCCGGCACAGTTCGCGGCCATCAGTATCAGGCAAGCCCACATCCAAGATCACCAGATCATAAATCTGTTCTTTGACCTTTTGCATGGCTTCAGCACCATCACCGCCTTCGAACACGTCAAAGTCTTCGGTCATGATCAATTGTTCCGACAGCGCCTCGCGCAGATCTTCATCATCGTCGATCAACAGTATTTTTTTCAGCTGTGTCATTTTTGGGCCTCCTGCCTTGCAATACATTGAAAATGCGTGCGCGATGCCAATCTGGCAAGGTATGCGACAATTCTCTCACAACGTCGTGTGAGATACGCAGGAAATGTTTCAATTCTTTGCACAAACCCGGTATCGCCCAAGCCATGAATATAACAGCCACCCCCACAGAATTGCGCGCCCGGGCCCTGACGGACCTGCGGATGGGGTTGCCTGTTGTGTTGGATGGGCCGACGCCAACGATGGTTTTCGCAGTGGAAACACTGTCGGCGGATCGTTTCAACGCGGTGCGGTCAAATCCAAATGCCAGTTTGGTCTTAACCGATTGGCGCGCCCGCACATTGAAAACACCTGTTTATGATGGGGATATCACCCGCCTTTCCATTCCAGCGGTGGCAGATGTTATTTGGCTGCGCGCCATGGCGGATCCAACTTTGGACCTGCGCCACCCCATGAAGGGTCCGTTTCAGCCAGTGCGGGACGGATCATCCGCCCCCGCCCGGATGGGAATCGCGCTGGCCAAGGATGCCCATCTTTTGCCTGCTGTTGTGGTGGTGCCCGCCGATGGCGTGGATTCTTCCCTGACGCAGGTGCCCGCAGATGCGTTGAATGTACCCGGTATGGAAGATGTGACCGGCGCGGCCTTACCGCTTGAGGTTTCTTCAAAGGGCAAACTTTCCATCTTTCGGCCAACGGCTGGCGGCGAAGAACATTACGCCGTCGAAATCGGCAACCCTGATCGGAACGCCCCCGTTCTGGTGCGGCTGCATTCCGCATGCTTCACAGGCGATGTTTTGGGATCCCTAAAATGCGACTGTGGCCCGCAGTTGCGTGGGGCGTTGGGTCAAATGGGCGCGGAAGGGTCAGGAATCCTGTTGTACCTGAACCAAGAAGGGCGCGGCATTGGGCTGGCTAACAAAATGCGGGCCTATGCTTTGCAATCCCAAGGATTTGATACAGTCGAGGCAAATCACCGACTTGGTTTTGAGGACGACGAACGCAATTTCGAAATCGGGTCCGACATTTTACGCAAGCTGGGGGTGCGCCAAGTGCGGTTGATGACAAACAACCCCGCCAAGATTGATCGGCTGTCGCGGGCAGGGATCGATGTGGTGGAACGCATCCCACTGCAGATTGCGCCGTCCCGATATAATGAAAACTACCTCGCCACCAAATCGCAAAAGTCTGGGCATCTTCTATGACGCCGCATGACATGGTGGTCACACCCACAGGCTTGCGGTTCATGGGGCGGCGGTTTCCTTGCACGGTGGGGCGCGGCGGCATCACAGACGACAAACGCGAAGGCGATGGCGCAACCCCGCGCGGCACCCACGGGATTGTGGGCATGTTGTACCGCCCGGACCGCATGGCGGCCCCTGCGGACTGGGCCGTGCCGATTGGTCCGGGTGATTTGTGGTGTGATGACCCAAAACATGAAGACTATAATTTGATGGTTTCCCGACCCTTCACCCACAGTCACGAAGTGTTGCGGCGCGCAGACCCAATGTACGATCTGATCTTACTGACAAACTGGAATTGGCCTTTTGCGCGCAAAAACAAAGGATCGGCCATCTTTATTCACCAATGGCGCCGGCCGCTGGGAACCACTGCTGGGTGCATTGGGCTGGACAGATTACATTTGCAGTGGATTGCAGCCCGGATACGCCACCAAACGCGTTTGATCGTACTTTAAGGCTGGGGTCTGACCCTTTCGCCAAAAATGGCAGACCCGACCCGCACATGCGTGGCCCCGAAACTGATGGCTTTCTCAAAATCAGCAGACATGCCCATGGACAATCCAGCCAACCCATTGCGATTTGCCATTTTCGCCAAAAGCGCGAAATGCAAGCTGGCTTCTTCATCTGCGGGTGGAATGCACATCAAACCCTGGATCGGCAAATCCATATTTCGGCAATCTTTGACAAACCCATCCAAATCAGCTGGGGCGATTCCGGCTTTTTGCGGTTCTTCACCTGTATTCACCTGCACAAAAAGATTCGGACAGCGCCCTTCTTCCTGCGCAATTCGCGCCAAAGCCCCGGCAAGTTTGGGGCGATCCAAAGAATGTAAGGTTGAAAACAGATTTACAGCCTGGCGGGCTTTGTTGGTTTGCAAAGGTCCCAATAAATGCAGTTCAATTTCACCAAATTGTTCTTGAAACGCAGGCCACTTGCCCGCGGCTTCTTGAACGCGATTTTCGCCGAAAATTCTGTGACCTTGCTCCAGAACCGCGCTAACCCGTTCATTTGGTTGAACTTTTGATACCGCTATCAAAGAAATATCTTCGGCTGCCCGCCCCGAAGCAACGGCTGCGGAGGCAATTTTGGCTGCAATTTCTGTTAGCGACATCAAAGTTAGTCCTTACTAATTTGGCTTAGTTTGCGATCATTTCCCTCAGTTCTGAAATCATTGCAACAAAACTTGTGTGACATCGCTGCATCAACTGCGACACCTGCGGGGAAATGGCAGACCGGCTTGCTTGACCGAAACGGCATGCACGGCGAAAAGACCATCATTACTGCGCGACCTTCGTGTTGCGTCAGTTTGTTATTTGGAATGCAACACGAGGGAATATCATGAAACGCATCCTTCTTACATCCACAGCTCTGGTCGCCTTCGCTGGCGCCGCTGCTGCGGAAGTGACTTTCGGCGGCGACGCTGAGCTTGGTTACAACGACGACTTTTCTGGCGGCATCTTCTGGTCTTTCGGCCTGACAGTGAACGGCTCCATGGAACTGGACAACGGCCTGAAAGCGTCGATCTCCGGTGACGTTGAACTGGTCAACGCTCCTGAAGTTGATGACCAAGGCACTTTTGATCCGTCCGATGACGTTGTCATCAACGGCTCAGGCTCCTCCGCATTTGACGGCAACGACGTTCAGATCGACGATCTGGTCATCAGCCTGTCCAGCGACAACGCCTCTTTGACTTTCGGCGACACAGCACCTGCTGCTGACGCTCTGTACTCTTCTGCTGTGACTAACATCGACGCAGACGGCTTCAACGACGAAGGCGACTTGAACGATGCATCCGGTAACTCCATCGAAGATGGTGTTCTGATCGGTCGCGTTAAGTTCGGCGCATCTGAAGTTGGCGTTTCTTACGCCGTAGCAAACTCCAACGACGCGTCCATCGACGACGACCTGGAAATGCTGCAAGTTGGTGCGAACACAACTTTGGGTAACTTCGACATCAGCTTCGGTTACCAAGAAGCTGTTCAAGGTTTCTCCGGCAACGTTGGTGGCGTAAGCACACCTAACTCGCCTGAAATCTACGCGTTGAGCGCAAGCACAACATTCGGCGGCGCTAAAGTTGGCCTGGCCTACGCTAAATCCAGCGGCACAAACGCTGCCGGCGGCGCTGTAAGCCTGACATCGATCGGTGTTCAAGCTGCGTACACATTCGACGCGATCACAGCGACTGTGTTCTACTCCACCAACGACCTGAAAGGTGGCACAGGCACTTGGGACGATAACTACGGTATCGCTCTGGACTACGCTTCCGGTCCTTTGACTGTTGGCTTCCTGTACCACGATGGTGAAGACGAAGACATGCAGTTGAACGTTGCATACGACATGGGCAACGGTTTGTCCTTGTTCGGTGGCTACCGTGACGAAGGCGAAAACGGTGCAGACGTTCAGCAGGGCAAGTACACCTACATTGGTGGTGACTACGACCTGGGTGGCGGTGCTGCAGTTCGCGTATCCTACGCTGACGTAGACGCTGGCCCTGGTGGCGTAGCAACAGCACGTGACGAGCTGGGCAAATCCGAAGACGTTAAAGAAGGCGTCACAGTTTCGGTTAAGTTCAAGTTCTAATCTGATCTTTCAGATTTGACGGAAAGGCGGTCTTCGGGCCGCCTTTTCTTTTTGGGCAAACCCCACACTTGGCAGTCTTGATTTGCTGGGCTACAAACGCCCAAAGCAAGGGGCGCAAGACAATGGCGATCAAAGCAAGTTTTCTGACGGTAATGGCCGCATCACTGGCGTTGACCGGGTGCGGGATCATCGGGGGCGCGAACAATGCCACCGTACAAGCCAGTCGTGTTCAGGGCGGCGAAGTGGTTGCCGTGAACCGGTACCTTTGGGCGGCATCTTTGGATGTTTTGTCTTTCTTGCCAATCCAATCCGCCGATCCTTTTACAGGCGTTATCATCACAGGATTTGGCACGCCCCCCGGCGGATCACGCGCATATAAAGCCACGGTCCACGTACGCGACCCCGCTTTGGCGGCACGGTCTTTGAACTTGTCTTTGGTGACACGCAGTGGCCCCGCCAGCGTTGAAACTGTGCGCGCTGTTGAAAATGCTATCCTGACCCGCGCCCGTCAGTTGCGCGTTCAAGACAGCCGACTATAAGCTTTCCCTAACCCGTTGCCCTTGCCCGGCCCCACGGCCGGACCCCTTCCGCGTGAGAGATCGAAATGTCTGATTATATCCCCGCCGATATCGAATCCAAATGGCAGCAAGCCTGGGACGATGCGCACACGTTCCAAAGCACCGCCACCGCGGACAAACCAAAATATTATGTCTTGGAAATGTTCCCGTATCCATCGGGGCGCATCCACATGGGCCACGTGCGCAATTACACCATGGGCGATGTGATCGCGCGGTACAAAATGTCCACGGGCCACAACGTGTTGCACCCCATGGGCTGGGATGCGTTCGGAATGCCCGCAGAAAACGCGGCGATGGCCATCGGCGGGCACCCCAAAGAATGGACCTATGCCAACATCGCCACCATGAAAGACCAGATGAAGCCGCTGGGCCTGTCCATCGATTGGACCCGCGAATTCGCCACCTGCGATCCGGAATATTACGGGCAACAGCAGTCCTTGTTCTTGGACATGCTGGAGGCTGGTTTGGTGTACCGCAAGAACGCCATGGTGAACTGGGATCCTGTGGATATGACCGTTCTGGCCAACGAACAGGTGATCGACGGCAAAGGCTGGCGATCCGGGGCCGATGTGGAAAAACGCGAACTGACCCAGTGGTTCTTTAACATTTCTTCCATGGGCGAAGAACTGGTGGACGCGCTGGACGGGTTGGACAACTGGCCCGCCAAGGTGCGGTTGATGCAAGAAAACTGGATCGGCAAATCGCGTGGCCTGGAAATGACCTTCCCCATGTCCACAC
>JAHDCP010000056.1 GCA_020629775.1 Planktomarina sp. | reverse complement strand
GGTGGGTTTCACCCACCCTACGACCTCACAAAAACAGCTTTGCGATTGCGACGATGGCCAGGGTGGCTGTGCTGGCCACGATGGCGACGTACCAATCTTTCTCTTTGTTGATCTTCGCCGCTTCCGCCGTCAGCTTCGCGATTTCTGCGCGCATCTTTTGATCGTGCAAAGCGATTTCTTGGTTGGTCATCGGGCCTCTCCTATCATTTAAGATAGGTAATCCTTGCGCATTAAGCAAACGTAAACCGGGTGGCTTCGACCAAACCTCTGTTCCGTGAAACCCGCGCCCGACCCTCCCCCCGGGAGGGCGCTTTGCACCCACCCAGGGTCGGGCGCTGATCTGTGGTTTGGGGTGCGGGGTTTGGATTGGGGTAGGGTGGGTGTAACCCACCGTTTTTCGACCTCAACATCGGTGGGGTTTACCCACCCTACGCCCGCTCTCGAACACACCAAATTGTCTGAAAATCCGTGCACTCTCCCTGGCATCGGCCCGATAATTTCGGGGCAGATTGCGGTGCGGCGGGGAACTTTGGGTATACGAATCCCGGCGCCGGACGTGGGTCATGCGGTTTTGGTCAAGACTTTGACGCAGCGATTTTGCCCGGCGGGGATTAATCAAACCTTAATGCTGGGTGCGGTGGGCGATGATCCACCCACCAAAAAACCAAAAAAGGGCACCACCCTTAAGGCGTGCCCTTCGTCATTCGTGCTGTGCGTGGGGGGTCAGTCCGCCGCGCTGATATCCCCGGCCATGGTGCGGCCGTCGCGCCCTTCGATCATTTCGAAGTTAACTTTTTGATTGTCGGCCAGGCCGGTCATCCCCGCCGCTTCAACGGCTGAAATGTGTACAAACACGTCCTTACCGCCGCCTTCAGGCTCGATAAATCCGAAACCTTTGGTGGCATTGAACCACTTTACAGTCCCCAATGGCATGGGTCTTCTCCTTACACTTCGTTGGGCAGCCGGGGTCCCTTTGGGACCGGAAGACGGTTGCCTCTGGATCAAAGGTAGCGCAAAACCGCAAAAAACAATAGGGAAAAGCTGAAATGCTGCTTTATGGGCTAAAAACCTGCGACAGTTGCCGCAAGGCGATCAAGGATTTGGCGGCGCGTGGATACACCGCCCAGTACGTGGATGTGCGCAAAGATGGCGTGCCCGCGGACGTGATGGCGGCGGCGTTTGCGGCGTTTGGCGACAAGCTGGTGAACAAGTCGTCCACCACATGGCGCGGGTTCACGGATGCAGAAAAATCTGGTGATCCCTTGGCATTGCTGCAAGAAAACCCCACGTTAATGAAACGCCCCCTGATCGTGCGCGATGGCGCCATGACGTTGGGGTGGAAAGAAGATGCACAAGGACACTACCCATGAGAAACGCAGCCCTGACCTTGGGTCTTATTGGGGCCTTGATCATGTTGGTGATCGGGTTCTTTTCGTTCGGATTCACCGAAGTCAGCCGCCAACACGAAGAAGTTGCCGAAGTATTGGGTGGGTTTGAAAAAGAAACCCTGGTGCGCTGGGCCTCTGTCTTGGCGCCCATTTTGGGCATTGCGGGGGCCGCCATGTCGCGCGCCCGTGCGTTGTGGGGCGGTGCTTTAATGTTGGTGGCCGCAGGATTGATGTACGCAGCCTTTGGCATGACGTTTATCACCACGTTCCCCATCGCCATGGTGGGTTTGGCCGGCATTTTGGCCGTGGCGGCCGGACGCCCTGACAAAGAAGTCAGCCACTTTTAGATTACCGTTTGGCGTACCGCGCCTCCCAGTTTTCCATCCGATCCACGTAAGTGCGATACCATGCATTGGCCGCCTGCAAGAAATGCGGGCGGTTTGTTGGGTGCATCCAATGGCGTTGCAATGTGGTGGCAGAATAATGCGTGTCCCCTTCGGGCAGACCCAGCGCCTGTAACGCGGCTTTGCGCCCCAAATAAGGGGCCATCACGGTGCCGGACCCTGAATACCCCATTGCAAAGTTCACCCCATCGTGCACCCCCACCTGGGGCATGTGGCTAAAGGTATATCCGGTATTGCCGTACCACACGTGGCTGACGCGGGTTTGCGCCAGCTGGGGCCAGACTTCCGCCATCGTTTCACGCAGACGGAAAGCGGCTTTTTCCATGCCCATGGGGACCATGGATGCACGCCCTCCAAAGATCACACGTGTGCCATCAGGGGACAGACGGAAATAGGAATGCCGTGCGCGGGTTTCCACCATCATCCGCCGCCCAGGCGCCAGCTCGCCCAACAGGTTCGGGTTCAAGGGTTCGGTGGCCATCAAAAAGCTGGGCAAGGGGAACACCCGTTTTGCAAACCAATTGAAGGGGGTGGTGGTGTATCCATTGGTGGCCAGCACCACTTTGCCTGCCTTGATGGTCCCCTTGGGGGTTTGCACGGTAAAGGGCGGGCCTTGGGAAATCGCTTGGGCGGGGCAATCCTGGCTGATGGGAATGCCCCGGCGCAACGCCGCTTGCAGCAAGCCATTGTGGTATTTCCAAGGGTGCAGGGCGCGGTGGCCGGGGAAGTACAGTCCGCCAAAGTATTGAGGGGTGGTGATGTGGTCCGCCAAACCTTCACGGGGGATGACTTGCACCGCCTGGGGGGTGAATCGTTGCACGGTTTCGGCCACGCGTTTTTGGGTTTCCGTGTGGGATGGCATCCAAGCCAATTGGATGCGCCCGGTGGCTTGCAGGTCGCAATCAATGCCTTCGCGGTCGATCAAATCCAGCACAAAATCCAAGGCGGTTTGGGCTTCACCAAACAGACCATCGGCCACATCGGGTCCGTACATTTGGTTCAGATCATTCCATCCCAATCGGGGGTGCGCGCCGGTCATCCCGCCGTTGCGGGTGCTGGCCCCTTTGCCTGGGTTGCCTGCATCAATCACCGCCACTTTTGCACCTGCGTCATGGGCGGCGATGGCAGCAGACAAACCGGTGTATCCCGCGCCGATCACCAGCAATTCCACATCACTGGGCGGTGGTTCGGGCAGGTCCGTCCAGGTGGCATCGTCCCACCAATACGGGGTGCCGGGCTTGGCATCTGGGGTGAAGATGGGAGTGAACATGGGGTGGCTCCGCGCGGAAAGATCTCGCACGAAGCCTATCTAGTTTTTAGCTTTGGGCAAGCTGATCTGGCGGCGTGGCTTCCACGGCCAGATCCGCCACCACCTGATCCATGGCCACCACTTGGCTTTGTTTGGACCCCAAGCGGCGCATGGACACGGTGCGATTTTCAACTTCCTTCATGCCCACAGCCAGGATGGCAGGCACTTTGGCAACGGAATGTTCGCGGACCTTATAGTTGATCTTTTCGTTACGTGTGTCCGCTTCGGCCCGGATACCTTGGGCGCGCAATGCGGCCACTGTTTCGTGCACAAAATCATCGGCGTCTGACACGATGGAGGCCACCACCACTTGGCGCGGGGCCAGCCAGAACGGCAGTTTGCCTGCATGTTCTTCGATCAAGATGCCAATGAACCGTTCGAACGATCCCAGGGTCGCGCGGTGCAACATGACGGGTGTGTGTTTGTTGCCGTCTTCGCCGATGTACGTTGCGCCCAAGCGTTCGGGCACGTTTGAATCCACCTGCAATGTGCCGCATTGCCATGTCCGGCCAATGGCATCTGTCAGTGTGAATTCAAGTTTCGGACCATAGAACGCGCCTTCACCTTCCAGGATTTCAAAATCATGTCCTGCAGCTTTGCATGCATCGCCCAGGGCCGCTTCCATTTGGTCCCAGGTTTCATCGGAGCCGATCCGTTTTTCGGGGCGGGTGGACAGTTTGATGGTCCAATCTGTGAAGCCCAAATCGGCGTACACTTTGGACAAGAATTCGATGAAGGTCGCGGTTTCATCCGTAATCTGTTCATCGGTGCAGAAGATGTGCCCATCGTCTTGAGTAAACCCGCGCACGCGCATAATGCCGTGCAACGCGCCTGATGGTTCGTACCGGGCACATGATCCAAATTCAGCCATCCGCAAGGGCAGGTCGCGGTATGATTTGAGACCTTGATTGTACACCTGCACGTGGCAGGGGCAGTTCATGGGCTTCAGCGCGTTTACGGCTTTTTCGCGGGCGTGGTCTTCATCCACTTCCACGATGAACATGTTTTCTTGGTATTTTTCCCAGTGGCCCGATGCTTCCCACAACTTGCGGTCCACCACTTGCGGCGTGTTCACTTCGACATATCCGCCAGCGCGTTGTTTGCGGCGCATGTAATCTTGCAATTCGGTATAAATGGTCCAACCGTTGGGGTGCCAGAACACCTGCCCAGGGGCTTCTTCTTGCATGTGATACAGATCCATGGCTCGACCCAATTTGCGGTGATCCCGCTTTTCGGCTTCTTCCAGGAAGTGCAGATATTCTTTCAGCTTTTCTTTACCGGTGAAGGCCACACCGTAAATGCGTTGCAGCATCGCCCGGTCAGAATCGCCGCGCCAGTAGGCACCTGCCACTGACATCAGCTTGAAGGCATCTGCGGGCACTTGGCCTGTGTGTTGCAGGTGCGGGCCACGGCACAGATCTTGCCAATCGCCGTGCCAATACATGCGCAGCGGTTCGTCGCCTGGAATGGCTTCGATCAGTTCCACTTTGTACGGTTCACCGCGTTCTTGATAATATTGAACAGCTTTCGTCCGTTCCCAAATTTCGGTGGTCACAGCATCGCGTTTGTTGATGATTTCTTTCATCTTCTTTTCGATGGTGCCCAGGTCTTCTGGGGTGAATGGTTCGGCGCGGTCAAAGTCATAATACCAGCCGTTGTCGATCACAGGGCCGATGGTCACTTGTACGTCGGGCCAAATTTCTTGCACCGCGCGGGCCATGATGTGCGCCAAGTCGTGGCGGATCAGTTCATTGGCTTGCGGTTCATCTTTCATGGTGTGAATGGCGATGGCGGCATCTTCGGTGATGGGCCACTGCATATCCCAATGCGCCCCGTTCACGGTGGCGGAGATGGCCTTTTTGGCCAAAGAACTGGAAATTCCTGCGGCCACTTGGGCGGGCGTTGTGCCAGCGTCCACGTCGCGTTTGTTGCCATCAGGAAGGGTAAGAGAGATCGTTGCCATATCGGCACTCCTCGTCAGTTTGGCGCCCACGGAACGCCCGGTTGCGGGTTATGTTTCACCTTCCTTTTGGCGTTTGAGGGGCGGTTGGTCAACAGGGCCACGCTGCGTGTGCACAATTGTATGCAGTTTTATGAATCCATCTCATTGAAAACATGAAGTTTTATGCTCTAGACAATCCACTTCAATGGCGTATGTTCACTATAGGAAACGTCGCAAAAAGCAGAAGGAAGTTCGTAATCATGCTCAAGCCAAACACACAGTTCGATCTGTCCGTGGAAGATCTGGACCTGATCGAAACAGCCCTTCGCAGCCACAAGGCAGATATTGTAAAGGCCTGCGCCGGCACGTCTGATGATGCGCGTGGCGTCCACGAATTGCTGGGCCGTTTGCACAATCAAAAAGTCTTTTATCGCCCCAGCGAAGGATACATCGGCGGGTAAACTGCGCCTTTTGTACCATTGCTTGAAAAAAGGCGCCTTTGACGTTCACGTCACGTCTTGGCCTTGATCCTGGCCTGCCGCATTACGGTGGCAGATTGTACCGGGGATGGTCATGGTTGAAACGTTAAAAACCCCAAGCGGACGCACTTTGGCGTACCACAAAACGAACGGCAGCGGGCCGGGCATCGTCTTTTTAGGGGGCTTCATGTCCGATATGGACGGCACCAAAGCCGTTCATCTGGAAAGTTGGTGCAAATCCCAGGGTCGTGCCTTTTTGCGGTTTGATTATTCCGGTCACGGCAAATCTTCAGAAGATTTCAAAGATGGCTGTATCGGTGATTGGGCAGAAGATGCATACCAAGCCATAACCACGCTTACAGACGGGCCGCAGATTATCGTCGGGTCGTCTATGGGGGGCTGGATTTCGTTGTTGCTGGCCAAACGTATCCCAGAAAAATTCGCGGGGCTGGTCACAATTGCAGCAGCACCTGACTTTACGGAAGACGGATTTTGGGCATCATTCAACGCGGACGCCCGCAAAATGCTCGTGCAAGACGGTGTGGTGAATGTCCCGTCTGACTATGGGGACCCATACCCCATCACCAAGCGCCTGATCGAAGATGGCCGAAGCCAACTGGTCTTGCGATCCCCGTTGAATTTGCCTTTTCCAACGCGGTTTTTGCAAGGTGATATGGATGAAGATGTTTCCTTGGAAACGGCGAATAAATTGTTTGCCCATGCCAAAGGACCGGATATCCGCTTGGTGCTGTTAAAGAACGCTGACCATCGTTTTTCCGATGCAGACGCCCTGCAACTGATTGAAGACGCCACCAACAACGTTCTGGGGCGGCTTGCCTGACGCAGGGAAACCTTTGGTGAAATCCAACTTATGACGTAACGTCCGCCCGACATAAAAAAGGGGAGGGACGGTCATGGCGCTGTCTATGGGACAAAAGGCGGGCTGGGGCCTGGCTGACATGGGGATTGTGGTCTTCGTGGTGGTCAAACAGCTGCTGATCTTGGCATTTTTGACAAATTACTTGGGCGTGCCCATCGGTATCGCCGGTTTGGTGACCACGGGTATTTTGGTTTTCGACATTATTACAGATCCGATTTTGGGCTGGTTGTCGGACCGCACCAACAGCCGTTGGGGGCGCCGTGCCCCGTGGATGGTGATCGGGGCCTTGGTTTTGGCAGGTGGCACCGTGGGAATTTTTGCAGCCCCCGGCGGCATGACCCCCACCGCATCGGCGCTTTGGGTTGGGGCTTTCTTTGTGATGGCCACCATCGGGTTCACCATGGTGTCCATCCCTTATGGGGCAACGGCGGGTGAAATGACCCAAGACCCCCAAGAACGGTCGGTGATGACCGCGTGGCGGATGACATTTGCCAGCCTTGGTATCTTGATCGGCGGTGCGTTGATCCCCGCTTTGGCAGGGGACAGCCGCGAAGGCTTTGCTTTCGCTGCCATGGTGGTGGGGCCTGTCATGGTGCTGGCCATTTGGGCATCGGTGTTTTTCACACGGAATGCCCCACGCATCAACACCCCCAGTTCCATTTCTCCGATTCGAATGCTGGGACTTGTGTTTGAAAACAAAGCCTTTGTGGTGCTGACTTTACTGTACGGCGTGATGACCTTGTCTGTCGCTTTGATCACCGCTGGGCTGCCATTTGCGGCGCTGTATTTGATCATGGATGACGGGGCCACGCCGCTGTCTGGCATGGTGGGTGGTTTGGGCGTTTTGTCCACCATGTTTGCAATGTTTGTGATCGGTTCGATCTTGTCCCAAGCCTTCTGGGTTTTCGCGTCGGCGCGTTTGTCCAAAGTGGGGGCTTTGGCCCTGGGTTTGGCGCTGTACATCGTGCTTTTGTACGGGTTGTACACCCAACTGCCCAACACCAATGTCACGCTGATTGGTGGGTTATTCATCATCGCGGGAATGACAAACGGCGCGTACCAGCAAATCCCTTGGGCCATGTATCCAGATTTGATGGATGTCACCCGCCGCGACACGGGCGAAGCCATCGAAGGCGCGTTTTCCGGGCTTTGGTTGTTCGGCCAAAAGGTGGCAAATGCGTTTGCCCCCCTGCTGTTGGCCGGTATTTTGGGCGCCTATGGCTGGAAAGAAACAACCGAGGGGCGCGTGGATCAAACGCCCGAAGCCGTGGATGCATTGCACACCGCCATTACTTTGGTGCCAGCGGTGATTTTCGCTGCGGCCATTGTGGCTTTGTTGGTGATATACCGCCCCATGGCGAAACGCGTTTTGGGGTAAGTTTGCACACGTGTGCAAAAACACCTTGTGACACCGGCCCTGGGCGTTATGCTTGGGGCCGTACTTGATTTACGGGGGGATGCGCCATGGCGGAATATCTTAAAAGCGGGAAACCAGCCGACGAACGGGCGGAAGACGATGCCAAGGTGCGCGGCATCGTGGAGGGCATCTTGGGGGATATTGAAACCCGGGGCGACGCGGCGGTGAAAGAACTGTCGGAAAAGTTCGACAATTATTCCCCAGAAAAATTCCTTCTTACGGACAGCGAAATCGAAGCCGCGGTGCAGCAGGTCAGCACACGTGAAATGGATGATATCCGCTTTGCGCAAACCCAGATTCGCAATTTTGCCCAGGCACAACGCGCGTCCATGACGGACATCGAAGTGGAAACCATGCCCGGCGTGATTTTGGGCCATAAGAACATTCCGATGAATTCCG
Organism: Planktomarina sp.; assembly: GCA_020629775.1. Lineage (GTDB taxonomy): Bacteria > Pseudomonadota > Alphaproteobacteria > Rhodobacterales > Rhodobacteraceae > Planktomarina. Next base: position 9,272 of record JAHDCP010000056.1, on the reverse strand, counting down.
TGGGCTGTTATGTGCCCGGTGGCAAGTTCCCCATGGTGGCGTCTGCGCACATGTCTGTGCTGACCGCCAAAGTGGCCGGTGTGAAGCGCGTCGTGGCATCGGCGCCGCCCGTCAATGGCAAACCCCACCCCGCCATTGTGGCCGCTATGAAAGAAGGCGGCGCTGATGAAATCCTGTGCCTTGGCGGCGTGCAAGCCGTGGGCATGATGGCTTTGGGAACAGAAAGTCTGGCCCCTGTGGACATGCTGGTGGGGCCAGGCAACGCCTTTGTGGCCGAAGCCAAACGCCAATTGTTTGGCCGTGTGGGCATCGATCTGTTCGCTGGACCAACCGAAACATGTGTCATTTGCGATGAAACAGTCGACGCGGAAATGGTGGCCACTGATTTGCTGGGCCAAGCCGAACACGGTTACAATTCGCCCGCTGTGATGATCACCAATTCACGCAAACTGGCGGACGCCACCATGGCGGAAATCGACCGGATTTTGACAATCCTGCCGACGGCGGAAACCGCCCGCGTCAGCTGGGACGAATACGGTGAAATCATTTTGTGCGACAGCTATGATGAAATGCTGGCCGTTTCAGAAGACATCGCGTCTGAACATATCCAGGTCATGACAGACCGTGACGATTGGTTCTTGGAAAACATGACCAATTATGGGGCTTTATTCTTGGGGCCGCGCACCAATGTGGCCAACGGGGACAAAGTGATTGGCACCAACCACACCCTGCCCACGAAAAAGGCGGGCCGATACACAGGCGGTTTGTGGGTCGGAAAGTTCATCAAAACCCACAGTTACCAGCGGGTAACCACGGATGAAGCCGCCACGTTGGTGGGGGAATACGGATCCCGTTTGTGCATGTTGGAAGGTTTCGTGGGCCACGCGGAACAGTGCAACGTGCGGGTCCGCCGGTACGGCGGCATCAACGTGCCTTATGGTGAAGGCGCGCCTTACCGCGACGCCGCTGAGTAGTCGGCCTGCGGCCGCCATGATTTATGGGGTTTGGGGGCGCTGCCCCCGCCTTCGGCCCCCCCGAGGTATTTGAGGCTCAGAGTGAATATGGATGTTTTGAAGGATTTGCGCGCTGCGCTGTATCATGGAGAGGGTTGGCAAGCCGCAGCCAAAGCGGCCTTTGCACCCGATGCGTTGGTGCGGTGGTGTTTTCCATTTGAAGACCAAACACCCCAAGGGGCCATTGATAATGTTTGGGGTCCTTTGTTCGCCGCATGGCCCGATGCGGAACGCCGCGAAAGTATTTGTATCGAAGGGGTAGATGACCAAGGCCTGACTTGGGTTGGAATTGCGGGCACTTATGTTGGCACGTTTGAAACGCCTTGGCTGGACATCCCTGCCACACGCCGTGTGTGCCATATGCGGTTCCATGAATTTTACCAGATCGAGGACGGCAAGATCGCCCAAGTGCAAGCGCTGTGGGACATTCCTGAGGTGATGATGCAAGCCCGCGCGTGGCCACTGGCACCGTCTTTGGGGCGTGATTGGAACATTCCTGGCCCTGCCACATGTGATGGCATGGGCCCCCATGGGGACGGGAAAGCCGCGCAAGATTTGATCGTGGACATGTTAACCACGATGAAAAAGCACCCCGCAGAAGGCGGCCCAGAAAAGATGGAGCTCCCCAAATTCTGGCATCCAAAGATGAACTGGTACGGGCCTGCGGGAATTGGCACAGGGCGTGGCATCGAAGGGTTCCGCAAGATGCACCAAATCCCGTTTTTGAACGCGTTGCCTGACCGCGGTACGTACCCCGATGAAACCACGTATCACTTTATGGCCGAAGGGAATTACGTTGGGGTCACGGGGTGGCCCAACATGATGCAAACGGTCACAGGTGGCGGTTGGATGGGCATTGCCCCAAACGGCACCAAAGTGGGGATGCGCTCTTTGGATTTTTGGCGCGTGGAAGACGGGTTGATCCGAGAAAACTGGGTGCTGGTGGATTTGCTGCACATGTATGACCAAATCGGTGTAGATGTGTTTGCACGGATGCGTGAGCTGACGGGCCCCGGAAATTAACTGAAGGATTAGACCACATGGAACAACGCGTCTCTTTGATCACCCTTGGGGTGGCTGATTTAGAAGCGGCCGCTGGGTTTTATGAGGCATTGGGCTGGCGTCGCGAAGAAACAGAAGAAACTGGGATCGTGGTGTTCAACTTGTTGGGTCAGGTATTGGGCCTTTACCCCAAGGCCAGCATGGCCGCGGATATGGGGCTGGAGGTCGATCAGATTGGCGGCTTTTCGGGCACCATTTTGGGCTTCAACGTGCGCAACAAAGCCGAAGTCACAGAAATTTTTGAAAAAGCGATCGCGGCTGGGGGCCGGGAATTGAAAGCCCCTCACGATATTTTCTGGGGCGGGCATTCCGCGTTTATCGCGGATTTGGACGGCCATATTTGGGAATTGGCCCACAATCCTTTTTCGCCGCCGCGCGAAGACGGCACATTCCAGTGGGGCGGATGAGGGCGCCGCGATCTTTCACAGCGTTGGAAACGCTGGGCCGTGAACGGCTGTCGCGCCATTTTGAGATGCGCAATTTCATGACCTCTGAAATTGCCAACATGCATCAGTTACAGAACTTCCCCAATGACCCAGATTTGGCGGTGGCGGCAGGACGCAAGCTGGCTGAACATTGCCTGGACCCCCTGGTGGAAACTTTTGGCCCGATTGACATTCGGTCGGGGTATCGCAGCCCCGCCATGAACCATTTTGGTGCCACACAAGTGAAGCCGCAGAAATGCGCGCGCAATGAAGCGAATTATGCCCATCACATTTGGGATATACGGGATGCCAAGGGGCGGATGGGGGCCTGTGTAACAGTGGGCATTCCGTGGTTTGCGGCGCAGTACAATGCTGGTCGGGACTGGCGTGATTTGGCGTGGTGGTTGTTTGATCACTTGGAATTCCAGGAAGTGTATTTCTTTCCGAAAAATGCAGCGTTCAACATCACCTGGCGCGAAGGGCATTTGGCCCATCGTATGCTAAGTTACATCAATCCCAAGGGTGTTTTGTTTAAACCAGGTTTGACGCCCGATATGAACCGGGCTGGGCGATACACCGATTTCCCAACCTTTCGCGGGATCAAGTATCCCCCCATTCCAGGAGAAAGCTAATGTTGCCGAAAACCCCTTCGTTCCGTTTGGATGGTAAGCGCGCATTTGTCCCTGGCGGCAGCCGCGGTATCGGATTGGGCTGCGCCGTGGCCTTGGCAGAAGCTGGGGCCCATGTGGTGATTGCCGCACGGTCCGAAGCCCCTGTGCAGGATGCCGTAGCCCAGTTGAACGCCGCTGGATTTTCCGCCGAAGGGGTGGCGATGGACATCACGGATTTGCCCGCTTTGAAGGCGTTTTTAGCAGATCAAAGCTTTGATGTGTTGTGCAATTCAGCAGGCCTGGCGCGGCATTCATCTGCGTTTGATGCCACTGAAGACGACTACGATGCTGTGATGAACATCAACGTTAAAGCTGCGTATTTCATGGCCACAGAAGTGGCGCGCGGAATGGGGCCGAACGGTGGATCCATCATGCAAATCAGCAGCCAGATGGGCCATGTGGGGGGCATAGACAGAACTGTCTATTGCGCCACAAAACACGCAGTGGAAGGCATGACCAAGGCCATGGCAATTGAATGGGGCCTGAAGAAAATTCGGGTCAACACGATTTGCCCCACGTTCATTCGCACACCGCTGACAGAAGCCACGTTTAACAACCCAGAACGGTTGGCGTGGATCACAGACAAAATCAAACTGCCCCGCGTGGGGGAAATCGAAGATATCATGGGGGCGGTTCAGTTTCTGGCCAGTGACGCCAGCGCCCTGGTGACAGGAACTTCACTATTGATCGACGGAGGGTGGACAGCCGGATGAAGGGTTTTTCAAACAAGTTTAAGGATTTTCCAGACTACATTTTGGAAATTACGCGTGAAATCTGGGAAGATCGTGGCATTGGTGAACGGCTGCGCGACTATTACCATAAGGACGTGATCGTGCGCATGCCCGGGGGCATTTCGGTGGGCGAACCTGCCACCACCGCCAGCACCATGTCCACTTTGGTGTCTTTCCCTGACCGGGTTTTGTTGGGCGAAGATGTGATTTGGTCGGGCACACCTGAAGACGGCATGTTGTCTTCGCACCGGTTGCTGTCACATGCCACGCACCTTGGGGATGGCCCGTTCGGCCCCCCAACAGGCAAGAAGCTACGGTATTTCATTATTGCGGATTGCTACGCCAAGGATAACCAGATCAGCGATGAATGGTTGGTGCGCGACAATGGGGCAATCTTGCGTCAAATCGGGCAGGATCCCCGTGAATGGGCCGCACGCACGTTGGAAGCCAACCCCGAAACGCCGGTCTTTACCCCGGCCATGGATTTCGACGGGCCGTATTTAGGCAAGGGCAATGACAACGAATGGGGCGCCAAACTGGTGGATCTGTTGAACCGTATTCAGGGTGCCGATTTTTCGACCATCACTTCAGAATGGGACCGTTCGTGTTATCTGGAATATGCTGGCGGCATCAGTGATCACGGTCACCAAGCGGCAGACGCGTTTTGGTTGGGGCTGCGGGCCAGCTTTCCTTCTGCTGAATTCAAGTGCCATCACGTAATTGGCCGCGATGATGCGATGATGTCACCCCGGGCCGCAGTGCGTTGGTCCATGCAGGGTAAACATGATGGATGGGGCGCATTTGGCGCGCCCACAGGGGCCGATGTTCATATCATGGGCATGACCCATGCAGAATTTGGCCCTTGGGGATTGCGCCGGGAATACACGTTCTTCGATGAAGGCGCGGTTTGGCTGCAAATCTTGAAATCCACGGGCTGATCCCATCAAAACTGCGCGCGTGCCAGGGGTGCGCGCGCAATAGTTGATTGTTGCAGGGCCGCAAAAGCCTTTGAAGCGAACACAAACAACACACTTTGCAGAAACGTGCCACAAGATGTGGCTTCAAAGTTGACCGACCGCCCTACATTTCGCCATTTAATTGATATCGAGAGATGTGACGCAATGCGTATTGCACGTGTTGTTTGGGATGGGGAAAAATTATGAAGCGTATCGCTCAAGCCGTTGCAGTGACGGCCATCTGCGCGGGCAGCCAAGTTGCCGCGCAATCTTGCGGGGGCACGTACACCGTGCAGCCGGGGGACAGTTTGTCTGGTGTTGTGGACAACCTGTATAAAAATGCAGCCCAGTGGACCCGGGTTCACCAGGCCAATATCGCCACCATCGGGGAAAACCCGAACCGCATTCGCGTGGGGATGAAGCTGACCATGCCGTGCATCAACGGGTTGCCCACGGGTTTGCCTGGCGGTGAACAAGTCACCGCGGCCCGCGTGGAAGTGGTGCAATCAGAAACCATCACAACCGCCACCACCGCGGCGGCCACAACAGCGAATGATGATCTGAACATTCGGATTTTGACCGCTGGCGATTACGCCCCGTTCACCCAAAAGGGTTTGCTGAACGACGGCATGTTGACAGACGTTGTGCAAAACGCGTTTTCGGCATCACCGGATGTGGACAGTTTTAAAATTCACTGGATTCAAGACTGGTCTGCCCACCTGGATCCATTGTTGACAGAATCCATGCTGGACGTTGGATTTCCATGGTTCCGCCCCGATTGCGAAGGTGATCCAACGCAATACCGTTGTGAAAATTTCTTGTTCAGCGACCCGATGTTCGAAATGCTCATCCTGCTGTTCACCCACAAAGAACGCCGCATTTTGTTCCGCACAGACAATGACATGATCGGCAAAACGCTGTGTCGCCCAGCAGGGTACTTCACACATGACTTTGAAAAGAACGGCCGTAATTGGTTGTCTGAGAAAAAGGTGACGCTGAAACAACCGGCGACCATCAAAGAATGCTTCGAATTGTTGGAAAGCGGTGAAGTGGACGCCGTGGCTTTGAACGAGTTTACCGGCCGAACAGCCATGAAGGATCTAGGGTTGGAAGACACGGTGGAAATCGTTCAATCACGCCCCCTGTCCATCGAAGGCCTGCACGTTTTGGTCCACAAAACCCACCCCCGCGCATCGGAAATGTTGGCTGCAGCCAACGCCGGTCTGCGGGAAATTCAAACCAACGGCGTCTATCAGCGCATCATTGACGAGCATATGACGCTGATCTGGGAAGCCTTTTAAGATAGGGAGCTGAGGCGATGAAAAATACACTCGCCTCTCTCCTTCTTTTGATGCCAGGCGCGGCATTCGCCCAAGACTGTGGCGATGTCGTGCACCGCGTAAAAGAGGGAGAGACTTTATTCTCGATCTCTGAGATCTATTACGGCTCACAAGTTCGATGGTCTTTAATTTTCTATGGCAACCAAGATGTGGTGGGCCGTGGGGGATTTGCCGTTGATCCAGGCCTTGATCTTAAGATCCCATGCCAACCTGGCATGACCATCCCCGACGAAACGCCTTTGTTGGTGGAAGATGCGGATATGAAGATCCTGACTGGCAGCAACTTTGCGCCCTTTACGGACCGCGATTGGTTGGGGGACGGCATGATTACCGAATTGGTAAACGCTGCCATGGAAGCGACCCCAGATCCGGTATCATATTCGATAACCTGGGAAGACGATTGGTCTAAGCACTTGTTTCCAATGCTGGATTCCAAAGAATTCGACATGGGTTTTCCGTGGTACAAACCCAACTGCGAAGAAAACCGTGACCATGAACGGTGTAAGAATTTCCACTTCAGTGACCCTGTGATGGAACTTCCCAATCTGCTGTTCGTGAAAAACGGGTCTGATTTCACATTTGCACAAGAAGACGATGTGGTGGGCCGCACATTGTGCCGCCCAGCGGGCTATTTCACCTTCGATATGGATCGTGGCGATCGTCTTTGGTTGACCAACGATTTGGTGGAATTGGTCCAACCCGCCACCCCGGTGGATTGCTTCAATTTGCTGATGGACGATCAGGTGGATGCTGTGGCGTTGAATGACTTCACGGGCCGCGCAACTTTGGCGGATATGGAGCTGGCAGACAGTGTTTCGCCCCTGGACCGGCCCCTGTCTTTGCAAGGGCTGCACATCATCATTTCTAAACGCCATTGGCGCGGGACAACGCATCTGTACCGCATCAATGCCGGGCTTCGTGCGTTGAAGGACAGCAACCGATACGGACAGATCATTTCACGCCACTTGGCGCAATTTAACTCTGAAATTAACTGATCTTTCTGACCCTTATTGAAAGCCCCGGCGTGGAAAATCTCGCCGGGGCCTTTTTGTTTCTTGTCCCCAATTCTGGGCAGGATATGGTGTGGCAAAAGAGGATTGGATTATGATCAAAACATCCCACGTGGGGTCTTTGCCACGCCGTCAAGAAACCGTTGATTTGATTTTCGCGCGTGAGAACCAAAAACCGTTTGAACAAGCGGATTTTGATGCAGAAATGACCAGCGCATGCGCCGAAACGGTGCGCCGCCAAGTTGAAGCTGGAATTGACATTGTGTCTGACGGGGAAACGTCCAAAATCAGCTACGCCACTTATGTGAAAGATCGCTACACCGGGTTTGCAGGCGACAGTGATCGTAACGCCCCAGCGGATTTGAAGTTGTTCCCATCATTCTTGGAACGTTTGGCCGATGACGGCGGGACACCCACATATTCGCGCCCCAAGTGCGTGGGCGAGGTGAAGTCAAAAGGGCAATCTGAATTATTGAATGATATCAATAATTTGAAGGCTGGTATGGCGACCCACGGCGCTGCTGAAGGGTTCATGAACGCAGCATCGCCTGGCGTGATTTCCTTGTTTTTGCAAAACGATTTTTACGCCAGCCGGGAAGAGTATTTGGCTGCGTTGGCAGATGCCATGCGTGAAGAATACCGCACTATCGTGGACAGTGGCTTGTTTTTGCAGCTGGATTGTCCGGACTTGGCGTTGTCACGGCATATGCTGTTTATGGACAAGACAGATGAAGAATTCTTGAAGATAGCGAACATGCACGTTGAAGCGTTGAACCACGCGTTGGAAGGGATCGATCCATCGCGCGTACGGGTGCACATTTGTTGGGGCAATTACGAAGGGCCGCACGTGTGTGACATCGACATGGACAAAGTGTTTGGCACGTTGATGAACGTCGGCGCAGACCAGATATTGTTTGAAACATCCAATCCGCGTCACGCCCATGAATGGACTGTGTTCCGGGACCGTGCGTCGGAAATCCCAGACAGAAAGGTGCTGGTACCCGGCGTTGTGGACAGCACGACGAACTTTGTGGAACATCCGGAATTGGTGTCTGAGCGCATTTTGAAATTCACCAATATCGTTGGGGCGGACCGCGTCATTGCGGGGTCCGACTGTGGCTTTGGCACCTTTGCTGGCTACGGTGCTGTCGATCCTGAAATCGCATACGCCAAATTGACCAGCTTGTCCGAGGGCGCAAAATTGGCGTCGTCGCGCCTGTGACGCATCCAGTTCCGGTCATATTTCTGCCCGGGCTGATGCAAGATGCGCGGGTGTTTGCCCCCCAGGTGGACGGTCTGTCCCATGACCGTGCCACCATGGTGGTGCCGACCCACCATGCTGATAACGTTGAAGAAATCGCCGATTTTGTTTTGGCATCTGCGCCCGCGCGGTTTGCTTGCGTGGGCACGTCGTTGGGCGGCGCTGTGGCGTTGGAAGTGTTGCGCCGCGACCCTGACCGGATGGACCGCTTATGCCTGATCAGCACCGCTGCCATGTCCGAAGCGCCTGACTTGGTGGCCCAGCGGGATGTGCAAATTGCCAGTGTAAAAGGCGGGCGGTTTGAGGATGTGGTGGACGAGGCTTTGGGCCTGAACGGGTTGGCAGACACGCCGTTTCGGTTAGAGATTGCCAATATGGCACGTGACATGGCGCGCAGCCTGGGGGCGGATGTTTTCTTGCGCCAGTCGGAAGCGATGAAGCGCCGCAAAGATCAGCAATCCACATTGCGCAAAATCAAATGCCCGACGCTGGTTTTGTGTGGGGACGGCGATCTGCAATACCCCGTAAAGCGCCATGAATTCATGGCTGAGATGATCCCACGCGCCAAATTGGATGTGGTGGGCCAAGCGTCCCATTTGGTGACGCTGGAACAACCGGGTGCTGTGAACACGGCCCTGCGCGGTTGGTTAATGTAATATTACTATAACGGATCGAATGCCCCGTTACCCAAGGGCAACGCGCGGTCCATTACAGGGCTAAATTCGTGTTCACAACCTGCACACAATCCGTCCACCGGGGCAGTGTACGGGGAAAGGTGAACGCATTTGAATACTGGGTTAACA
>JAHDCP010000055.1 GCA_020629775.1 Planktomarina sp. | reverse complement strand
CGCAAGGGGAATCCTGTCGTCTCTGCAAAATCAGGGAAGAAGGACAACGCCCTCAAGTCGTAACGCACTATGAGGAGATCAGACCGTGACAAAACGTACGTCTGCCAAATACAAAATTGACCGCCGGATGGGCGAAAACATCTGGGGTCGCGCAAAATCCCCAGTTAACCGTCGTGAATATGGCCCAGGCCAGCACGGTCAGCGCCGCAAAGGCAAACTGTCTGACTTTGGTCTTCAGTTGCGCGCAAAGCAGAAACTGAAAGGTTACTACGGCGATTTGACCGAGAAACAGTTCAAGCGCATCTACGGCGACGCAGCCCGCGTAAAAGGCGATACAGGTGAAAACTTGATCGGTTTGCTGGAACGCCGCTTGGACGCAATCGTGTATCGCGCGAAATTCGTTCCAACCGTATTTGCCGCACGTCAGTTCGTGAACCACGGCCACGTGACCGTGAACGGCAAGAAAGTGAACATCCCATCTTACCGCGTTAAAGAAGGCGACGTGATTGCCGTTCGTGACAAATCCAAACAAATGGCCCTGGTGCTGGAAGCTGTTGGTTTGCCAGAACGTGACGTGCCTGACTATTTGGATGCGGACCATTCCAAAATGACTGCAACGTTTGTGCGCACCCCCGGTTTGGGCGACGTGCCATATCCAGTCATGATGGAACCAAACCTGGTGGTGGAATATTACGCGAAGAACTAATCCTTCTTAGCCATAATGTCACAGGGCCGCGCCGGGAGACCGACGCGGCCTTTTCTTTTGGTCCCTCTGGGATACAACATTTTTAAAGGAGATTTTCGATGACACGGCCCATTCCCCAACCCGGTATAATGGACATCGCGCTGTACCAAGGCGGGGCAAGCCATATTGATGGTGTGTCGAATGTTTTGAAGCTGTCATCAAACGAAAATCCGAACGGTCCGCCGCAATCGGCACGGGAGGCCATCGTGAAAGCGGCCCAAGAATTGCACCGTTACCCATCGACGGATCATATTGAATTGCGGACGGCCATTGCTGCACGGTTTGGCCTGGATGCGAACCGAATTATTTGCGGCGCTGGGTCCGATGAAATCATTGCGTTTTTGTGCCAGGCTTATGCCGGTTTCGGGGACGAAGTGATTTACACCGAACACGGTTTTGGAATGTACAAGATCAGCGCCCGCGCGGCTGGCGCGACCCCCGTTCAGGTGAAAGAACGCAACCGCGTTGTCAGCACCAAGGCAATCTTGGATGCGGTGACTGATAAAACCAAGCTTGTCTTCATCGCCAATCCGGCAAACCCGACAGGCACCATGGTCAGCCAAGCCCGCATTCGGGACCTGATCCGTGATCTGCCGCCGCATGTCATATTGGTTTTAGACGGCGCTTATGCAGAATTCGCGGATGATTACGATGGCGGGGCGGCCTTTGTTGAAAAGAACGACAACGTCGTGATGACCCGCACGTTCTCCAAGCTTTACGGCTTGGGCGGGCTGCGCGTGGGCTGGGGCTATGGATCACAAGCTGTCATTGATGTGTTGAACCGCATCCGCGGCCCTTTCAATCTGTCAGGCCCCGCTTTGGCAGGGGCCTTGGCCGCCATCGAAGATACTCATTTTGCGCAAAAGGCCAAAGCGGACAATGCAAAATGGCGCGCTTGGTTGGCAGAGGCGCTGGCTGAATTGGGTGTTCCCTCAGATGTGTCCAAAGCCAATTTTATTTTGGCGCGGTTCGCGAGTGCCGAAGAAGCGGAAGCTTGCGATGAATTCATGAAGTCCAAGGGTGTTATTGTGCGCCGCGTGGCGGGTTACGGTCTACCTTATTGTTTGCGGATTACAGTGGGTGATGAAGCCGGATGTCGCCGTGTGGCCCATGTCATCGGCCAATTCAAAGAGGGCACGTCATGAAGATAGAAAAAGTCGCGCTGATCGGGCTTGGCTTGATTGCGTCTTCCATATTTTGGGCCGTCAAAAGAACGGGTCGCGATATTGCGGTGGTGGGCACTGCCCGTTCTTCGCAAACGCGTGAAACTGCCCGTAAGATTGGATTGTGTGACACCGTTGTGGACACCGCTGTTGACGCGGTCGCGGATGCGGATTTGGTCATCTTGTGCGTTCCTGTTGGGGCGATGGCTGCCGTGGCCAAAGATATCGGACCGTTTTTGAAAACCGGTACGATCGTTTCTGATGTTGGATCCACCAAGCGTTCTGTCCTTGATGCTGTGGGCCCGCATCTGCCAGAGGGTGTGCATTTCATTCCTGGCCACCCGTTGGCGGGAACGGAACATTCTGGCCCTGAATCCGGGTTTGCAGAATTGTTTGACAATCGTTGGTGTATTTTGACCCCCAATGAAAATGATGAAGCAGCCATTGCTGCTTTGGCAGATTTTTGGCGCTCTTTGGGGGCCAACGTGGACGTCATGGACCCCGATCACCACGATTTGGTGCTGGCCGTTACCAGCCACGTTCCACACTTGATCGCCTATACCATGGTGGGGGTTGCGGATGATTTGCACCGGGTGACAGACAGTGAAGTGATCAATTATTCTGCCGCGGGTTTTCGGGATTTCACACGGATCGCGGCCAGTGATCCCACCATGTGGCGCGACGTGTTTATGGCCAATAAAGAAGCATCGCTTGAGATTTTAGGCCGCTTCACCGAAGAACTGTTTGCATTGCAACGCGCGATCCGGACAGGCGACGGCGATCATCTTCATGACTATTTTACCCGAACGCGCGCCATTCGCCGCAGCATTATTGAAGCGGGCCAGGATACGGATGCGCCGAACTTTGGCCGAGGCAAAACGTGAAGGCACTTGCCGTCATCTTTGTGCTGCTGGGCACCGATGTTTCTGCCCAATCGCTGCGCCCAGAGGCACGGCCAGACAGTCTGGCGGGGGCCACCAATCAAGTGCAGCGCCTGGTGGATGCGACAACGGCCAGCGGCGGGGTATGCGGGCGTGCCGATATTATCGGCGAACGCAAGGCGTCTTTCACCGGCACGATTGGCGGCTGCGGAATTGAAGATCCGGTTTTGGTGTCCCAAGTCCACAATGTGCGCCTGTCCCGCCCGGCCTTGATGCATTGTGATGCCGCCAACGCACTTTGGCAGTTTTCATATGGGACATTACGCAAAGCTGTTGATGGCCGTTTTGGGGGTGTAACCCAGATGGATGTTGCCGCGCATTATTCCTGCCGCACCCGCAACAATCGCGCAGGGGCAAAATTGTCTGAACATGCCACGGGTCGTGCCATTGATATCAGTGGATTCACATTCGCAGATGGCACCAAAATGACAGTATTGGAAGATTGGGGAACCGGCATCAAAGGCGCGATGCTAAAGCGCATTTGGGAAGGGGCCTGCGGGGATTTTGGAACTGTTTTAGGGCCAAACTCCGACCGGTTTCACAAAGACCACTTCCATTTTGACGTGGCCGCGTATCGCAGTGGGTCTTACTGCCGTTAACGCAGATAAAACCTTGGGGCGGGGCCCAGCGGGATAAATCCAAACCGAACAAAGCCACCTGACAGGGTCAAAGGCACATCCAGGGTGTTTGGCGGCCCGGATGCCCGCGCCAGACCCGACAACATGCTTTCTGCCGTTTGGGCGATATCGGCAGGAACAACGCCGTTCGCAACACCCAGTTGGATCATGTCACGCCAGTTGACAGCTTTTACCGTGACTTTGCCTTCAGGAACCCCATTGGCATCAACGTCAAAGGCCCCGGCCAGTTTCAATTCAAGTTCGCCCCATTTTGCTTCGGCCAACGTGATATCAAACCTGGTGGGTTGTGGTCGCGCCCGTTCCAGCGCCATTCGATCCCATGGGCGATCAAAGCTAATGGCGGCCTCAAGGCTGGCTCTTTCAAACGCATCCGGCAAAACATTGTCGCGATCGATGATTGCTTTCAACGCGCGCCCAGGTTCGAAGTGGGTGCCAGCAAAAGACACGTCATAGGTGGCGTTTGCCGCATCGGCCAGATCAATACGCAAAGTGCCGTCTTCCAGGGCCATTTCCCACCCGTCTGGGCCAATAGCGCTGAGGTTTGAAATGCGAATTCCAGTGGTTTTCAAAGCCAAACTGGTTCGCGCTGCCAAATGCATGTCAGCAGACAACATATCGGAGTTGACCCGCACTTTTGCATCAGGGGCCAACAGATCAAAACTTGGAGGCAGGCTGACCGCGGCACGATTGGGGGTGAATGCTGGAACGATAATGTCCAAGGACGGAAGAACCGCAGCCGCATTCGTTTCAGGATCTGCAATGCGCAATTCGGCCAATCGGGTTTGGAAGTTGAATGGAAATCCAGTGGTGCCCACTGTCGCATCGGCCGCCCAACCTTCTGCACGGCGCTGGTCCAGCCAGGCTTCTGTGCCGCTGGTCAGAATGCGCGCTGTTGTAAACCAGTAGATTGCAAAGGCAACGATAAGAAATATCAATATCCAAACGATCTTGCGCATGTTGAACCCGTTTCCCTTCGCTTGGCTGCGGGTCTATAGCGGGGTGGATCAAACTGCCAGAGGACACAGCCATGTGGGTATTTGGATACGGATCATTGCTGTGGAATCCAGGCTTTGACCCTGTGGAACAAGTGCGCGCGGATATGTTGGGGTACACGCGCAGTTTTTGTATGCGTTCTATTCATCATCGCGGCACCGTTGAAAAGCCAGGGCTGGTTTTGGCCTTGGACCAAGGGGAAGGCCATTGTTCAGGGATGGCGTTACGGGTTTGCGAGGATCAGTCAGCACAAGTGTTGGAAGATTTGCGTGAACGTGAATTGATTTCGTCTGCATATGTCGAAGAATGGACTGACCTGACTTTGGTGGATGGACGAAATGTGCGCGCCGTGACCTATGTTGTTGATCGAAACCATGATCAATACTGCCTGGAACCGCTGGAACGACAAGCGCATATCATCGCAGGTGCGGTGGGTGGCCGTGGGCCAAATCCTGAATATCTTTTTAACACCGCCAATTTGTTGCATGAACTGCAAATACCGGACCCTGATTTGGATTGGTTGTCACAACGTGTTCAAGAATTGCTGCGGGGGAAATAATCTCTTTGCCAGATGGCATGGCGGTGGCTAAACATCTGATCACAGCAGTAAGGACAGGTCCGATGACAGAGACCACCCAAGACGCAAAACCACAATTTTCACAGCCGATCTTTCAGATCATCGTTATGCTGTTGGTCATGGGATTGGTGGTGGCCTTAACGGTGCTGGCCTATACCCAAATCGCCCCAACGTTTTTGGCAAATGTTTGGCTGAATGGGTTTATTGGCTTTGTGTTCGTTTTTGGCGTGTTGCTGTGCTTTTTCCAGGTGCTGTCGCTTATTCGTTCGGTGCAATGGATTGAAGGATTTGCCACGCAGGAACCTGGCCATGATGCCCGGGCGGCCCCGCGTTTGTTGGCTTCTTTGGCGGCGCTTTTGCGCGGGCGTGGGGCCCGTTTGCAAATCGGATCCAGTTCCGCGCGGTCAATCTTGGATTCCATCGCAACCCGGATCGATGAATTGCGTGAGTACACGCGGTATATCACGGGCACGCTGATCTTTCTTGGACTGTTGGGCACGTTTTATGGACTGGCCACCACTGTGCCGTCTTTGGTGCAAACCATACAATCGCTGAACCCCAAAGAAGGCGAAGATGCGCTCGATATTTTCGCGCGGCTTCAGGGTGGTTTGGAAGGCCAGTTGGACGGCATGGGCATTGCCTTTGCATCTTCATTGCTGGGTCTTGCCGGTTCTTTGGTGGTGGGCTTGTTGGAAGTGTTCGTCGGCCAAGCGCAAAATCGGTTTTACCGTGAGTTGGAAGATTGGTTGTCCACTGTGACCCGTGTTGGTTTTGGTGGTGGCGATGGCGATGGCGCCACACAAGCATCGGCCCTTGAAAGCATGATGGACCAAATGTCCGAACAGATGGAAGGCATGGCCCGATTGTTCAGCCAGGCCACGTCAGGCCAAGCGAATGTAGAAGACCGCATTATCACGCTGACAGAAACCATGGGTAAAGTGTCCGAACGGATGGACCGTGGCCAGACCGAGGCATTGGAACGTGTTGCCGCCAGCCAAGAACAGATGGTTGCACGCATGCAAACTGCGGGTGGCGAAGGGATGGATGCGGAAAGCCGGATGCGGTTGCGGTCCATGGACGTGCAGATGCTGCGGATTTTAGAAGAAATTTCGGCAGGGCGGCAAGAAAGTATCGCGGAAATTCGCGGTGATTTGGTCAACCTTACCAAAGCTGTACACCAATTGGCCCGGGCGCAAGCCGCCGCACAACAACCACCGAAAGCCAAATAAATGGCCCTGTCGCGACGCACCGGCGCGCGGTTTCAGGCATCGATCTGGCCTGGATTTGTGGATGCCATGACAGGGCTTTTGCTGGTCCTGATGTTCGTTCTGACAATCTTCATGGTGGTGCAGTTCGTTTTACGCGAAACCATCAAAGGGCAGGGGTCGGAACTTGAAGAATTGGCAGCTGAAGTTGCCGCCCTTGCGGATGCGCTGGGATTTGAAGAAGCCGCCAGCAACAACCTGCGCAACGAGATAGGAAACCTGAACTCTTCCCTGCGTGATGCCGAAGAAACAGCCCGCCAACGCGACGCGTTGATTGCAAGCCTGACCAATGAACGCGATGCGCGCACGGCCGAACTTGCCACTGCGACACAGCAAATTTCCAATTTTGAAGCGCAGGTCGCGGCACTTTTGTTGCAACAACAAAACAGCACTGATCGGATTTCCGAATTGGAAGGGTCCCAAGCCACTTTGACCCAAAGTTTGGCCGCCGCCCGCGAAGAAATTGACGCGCAAACGGAAGCCGCACGTCTTGCAGCGGCCCGCCGTGAAGCGTTGGAAGCTGAATTGACCAAATTGAAAAGCGATGCAGCAGACCAAGAATTATCTTTAAACCAAACCTTGGCCCTGTTGCAGGCCGAACAAGACAAATCGGCTGAACAATTGACCGCGCTGCAAAATTTGGAAGCGCAAGCAGCAGATTTGCAAACGCGGTTGTCTGAAGAAGAAAAAATCCGCATCGCTGAAGCTGCTGCTGCGCAAGAATTACGTCGTTTGCTGGAAGACAGCCAAGGCGCGCTGTCCGAGGAAGAGCAAGCGCGCATCGCAGAAGCCGCCACCGCAGAGGCTTTGCGCCGTAAACTTGAAGACAGCCAGGCAGAGCTGACAGCCATGACGCTGCAGCTGGAAGAACAACGCAAGAAGGCCGAAGAAACCCTGAGCCTGTTGGCTGGGGCCAACGCTGCGACCCAGGGCCTGGATGAAAAACTGGCGGCCTCGATTTTGGCGTTGGATGCCGCGCGTAAAGCCAAAGATTTGACCGCCGAAGAACTTGCGCTGGCGCAATCGGAAGGTGCCGCCACGTCTGAAAAATTGATCGAAGCGCTGGCCAAACTAAAGGTTCGTGAAGCTGATTTGGCGAAGGCTTTGGCCAATTTGGCGCAAACCGATGAAACCTTGGGGGCCCGTTCCGCGCAAGCTGATAAACTGGCCGCTGATTTGGCGGCGGCCCAGGCGGCCTTTGCCAAGGTTCAGGCTGACTTGCAGCTCGCAAATGCTGACTTGGATCGTAAAGCCGCACAAATTTCTGAGCTGGAACGTGATCTTGCGAACAACCAAGGTGTCTTGGGCGACCGCGATACAGAATTGGCCGCACTAAAAACAGAGATTGCAAAATTGAAAGCTGATCTGGTGGTTTTGCAACAAGACCGCGATGATCAGTCTTCGACGGTCACAGCCGTTCGCGATCAAATAGAACTGGTTTTGGCTGACTTGGGGCAGGCAGAAACTGATCGTGATGCGGCCCAAGCCAGCGTTGCGCAATTAACTGATGAAATTATCGCTTTGAAAGCTGAGCTTGAAATCGCGCGTCAGCGGGCGGCAAAGTCAGACCAAGACTTGGCGCAAGCCCAACAAGCGGCACTGGTGGCCCAAACCACTTTGGAAGACGAACGTAGCCAACTTGCCCTGGCCGTTGCAAGTTTGGTCGCCGCTGAGGACAGTGTGAAATCCAACCTCAGTGAGCAAGAGCGTTTGCAAAGTTTGTTGGCGACGGCCCAACTTGCTTTGGACGACGAGAAAGAAATTTCCACCCAGGCGCAACGCCAAGTGGAAGCTTTGAATCAACAGGTCGCCCAATTGCGCCAAGAACTTGGTGGTCTGCAGTCTTTGCTGGATGCCTCCAGGGCGGATGATGAAGCCAATCAAATCCAACTGGACAGTTTGGGCAGCGAATTGAACGCAGCGTTGGCAAAGTTGGCCGCTGAAGAAAAACGCAAAGCTGAATCGCTAGAACGGTTTAAGTCAGAGTTTCTGGCTCAAATGAGGGATCTTTTGGAAGGCCGCGATGGTGTGACCATTGTGGGCGACCGTTTCGTTTTCGCTTCTGAGGTGTTGTTTCCCCCTGGGGGGGCCCAGCTGTCGTCTGCAGGGCGGGCCGAAATCGCGAAAATAGCCAGCCTGTTGCGGGACATTTCGGCAGATATTCCGTCTTCCATCGATTGGGTGATCCAAGTGGATGGCCACACCGACAATGTTCCAATTTCTGGGGAAGGTGAATTTGCAAACAACTGGGAATTAAGCCAAGCACGGGCATTGTCCGTGGTGTTGTACATGGTGAATTTTCTCGGACTGCCGCCGTCGCGATTGTCCGCCAATGGGTTTGGGCAATACCAACCGCTTAATCCCGCAGATACCCCTGCAGCGCGGGCGCAAAACCGTCGGATCGAACTGAAATTTACTGAAAAATGATTATTCCAGGGTGAATTTGTAACTGCGTGTGTCAAACACTTCGTCATTACGGATCAATTCAACTGTACCGGAATATGTGCCTTTGGGCCAAGTTTTCCCTTTGCGTCTTTTACCACCAGACCGCATCACCAAGGCTTGGTTTCTGTCAAAAACAGCAGTGTTTTCGAAGCGGATTCCCGCAGGACCTTCAAACCCGTATTTGATTTCATCATCTTTGCGCAGCCCAAAAGCAAAAACCCAAAAAACAGCGGCGTCTGCATCGGCGCTGAATGTTTTGTCCTGCGCACCGGCTTTGATGACCTGATAGTCGGGCACGCCCGGGGCAAAGCCCACGTCAATCACGCCACCCGGTTCATAGACGGGAGGGTCAAGCCAAAGTGAATCTGCCAAGGGTCCTTGGCATTGGGTCACACCGTCTGGGGCAAAGGGATCAACGTGTGATCCGCGGTGTTGAACAGAAAAGTGCAAATGCGGGAATTGGGTGCGACCGGACAGGCCCACCTGTCCTAAAACAGCCCCCATGGCGACCCGATCACCCTTTTTGACGGCTATGGATCCCTTTTTCATGTGGCAGTAATCCGTGATCCAGCCACCGCCGTGGCCAATGGCAACGCGGTTTCCACAATCGCGGCCGTCAATTTGGGCCGCGTTTTCTTGGGTGAAATATGTGTCTTCCATGCCGTCGCGCACAGCAAGAACGCGGCCCGGGGCCGCTGCAACGATATCAATCCCTTGGTCCATGTCCGCCAGGGTGGGCAGGGCGATGTCGGTGCCGCGGTGTCCATCATAGCTGAGGGTAGAACAGGTGAAATCATTCCAGGCCGGGCCTGGGTCGTGGTCCAGATACTGTTGGATATAGCAATTTTCGCCAAGGCTGCAGTCCAACGGGAACCCAAATTTTGGATCTTTTGCCCCGGCGGTTG
The DNA here is from genome assembly GCA_020629775.1 of Planktomarina sp. Taxonomy (GTDB): domain Bacteria; phylum Pseudomonadota; class Alphaproteobacteria; order Rhodobacterales; family Rhodobacteraceae; genus Planktomarina. Next base: position 7,872 of record JAHDCP010000055.1, on the reverse strand, counting down.
TGGCCGCCAGGGTTAACACTGTTGCGATGACGCCGCGCATGATTATTCAGCCGTGAGCAAAGGGGGCTTATCCCCTTTGTTTGTCAGGCGCGCCTTTTCAGGTTCTTCTATGCGCAGCTCAAGTTCACCGTCTTTCACACCAACTTTCACAATTCCGCCCTTTGCCAATTTGCCGAACAACAGTTCTTCGGCCAGGGGCTTTTTGATGTGTTCTTGGATCACGCGGCCCAACGGACGTGCGCCCATTTTATCGTCATATCCCTTGTCCCCCAGCCAATCGGCGGCGGCTTTGGTCAGTTCGATGGTCACGTTGCGATCCATCAATTGTGCTTCAAGTTGCAGCACAAATTTTTCCACCACTTGCGCAATAACATCCCGTGCCAGGGGCGCAAAGCTGACCACTGCATCCAAGCGGTTGCGGAATTCGGGCGTGAACAACTTTTCAATCGCTGCTGTGTCCTCACCCTCGCGGCGGTCACGTCCAAACCCGACAGCGGCTTTTGCCATATCGGCAGCCCCGGCGTTTGAAGTCATGATCAAAATGACATTCCGGAAATCGGTGGATCGTCCGTTGTGATCTGTCAGTTTGCCGTGATCCATGACCTGCAGAAGAATGTTGAACACGTCGGGGTGGGCTTTTTCCACCTCGTCCAGCAGCAAAACACAGTGGGGGTTTTGATCGACGCCGTCGGTCAACATGCCGCCTTGGTCAAACCCGACATAGCCCGGAGGGGCGCCAATTAGACGCGAAATCGCGTGTTTTTCCATGTATTCAGACATGTCAAACCGGATAAGTTCCACGCCCAATGTGTCAGCCAATTGCTTGGCGACTTCGGTTTTGCCCACGCCTGTTGGCCCGGCAAACAAATAGTTACCGATTGGTTTTTCTGGTTCACGCAATCCTGCACGGGCCAATTTGATGGCGGAAGACAGGGCTTCGATTGCGGGATCTTGGCCGAATACAACGCGCTTCAAACTGGCTTCCAGATCGCGCAAAACTTCAGCGTCATTCTTGCTGACGTTTTTGGGCGGGATACGCGCGATTTTGGCGACCACGGCCTCAATCTCTTTGGCACCGATGGTTTTGCGCCGTTTGCTTTCCACCACCAAATGCTGGGCTGCGCCCGCCTCATCGATCACGTCGATTGCTTTGTCAGGCAACTTACGATCGTTGATATAGCGTGCAGACAATTCCACCGCAGTTTTGATGGCATCTGCAGTGTACTTAATATCGTGATGATCTTCAAAATAGGGCTTCAACCCTTTCAAGATTTTCACGCTATCTTCCACAGATGGTTCTGCCACGTCGATCTTTTGGAACCGACGAGACAACGCACGATCTTTTTCGAAATGCTGGCGGAATTCTTTGTAAGTGGTGGAGCCCATGCACCGAAGCTTGCCGCCTTGCAGCGCTGGCTTCAGCAAGTTGGATGCGTCCATAGCGCCACCTGAAGTGGCCCCCGCGCCGATAACGGTGTGGATTTCGTCGATGAACAGAACCGCATCATCGTGTTCTTCCATTTCGGTCATCACGCCCTTTAAGCGTTCTTCAAAATCACCGCGGTACCGGGTTCCAGCCAGCAACGCCCCCATATCCAAGGAATAAATAGTGGTCTGCGAAAGAATCGCTGGGGTTTCGCCTTGCACAATTTTACGGGCCAGCCCTTCAGCAATGGCAGTTTTCCCGACACCGGGATCCCCCACCAAAAGCGGGTTGTTTTTGCGGCGACGACAAAGAACTTGAACACAGCGTTCCACTTCGTGGTCGCGGCCGATCAAGGGGTCCACATCGCCTTCGCGGGCTTTTGCGTTCAAATCGACGCAGTATTTCGAAAGCGCGCTTTCTTTTTGTTCTTCTTCAGGCCCAGCTTCGAAATCGTCTTCGCCAGCTTCCGCACCGATAACTGGGCGACTTTCGCCAAAGGAAGGGTCCTTCGCTACACCATGTGCAATAAAGTTAACGGCGTCATAGCGCGTCATATCCTGTTCTTGCAGGAAATACGCCGCATTGGATTCGCGTTCTGCAAATATGGCCACCAAAACATTGGCACCCGTTACTTCCGACCTTCCAGAAGACTGAACATGAATGGCAGCGCGCTGGATCACCCTTTGGAACGCCGCGGTGGGCACAGCTTCGGATCCTTCAACATCTGTCACAAGGGTGGCCAGATCTTGGTCAACGAAAACTTCGAGCGTTTTGCGCAGACTGTCCACGTCAACCGAACATGCGCGCATCACTTTGGCGGCATCTGGTTCGTCCAAAAGGGCCAAAAGAAGATGTTCAAGCGTTGCCAATTCGTGACGTCGATCATTGGCCAGCGCAAGCGCATGATGAATGGACTGTTCTAAGCTTGTGGAAAACGATGGCACGTGCGTGCGCCTCCTGCTCTCTAAAGGGATCTTGGGCGCATCACGCCGTCGAACCGGATGCTGTTACTTACCACTAGACTTCGGCCAAAACGGTTCATCTTCAAGGTGCATATCCCAAATTTCTTACAAAATTCTGTGTATGCCGATGATTTTTGCACTTTAACTTATGTTCTAGTCAAAAATTATTTCGTCGCGTGCGTATTTCAGTAAATACGTCAACTGCGTTTGCGCCCGACATACCCAATGCATTTTGCAGATTTGGTTTATCAGCACGTAAAAACGGATTAGTTGCCATTTCCAAAGATAAAGGTGAAGGCACTGTCGCACGGCCAGCGGCGCGATCAGCACGTATCGACTTTGCACGGGCAGCCAAATCCGAATTTTCTTCGCCTAACCCTTTTGCGAAGGCGAGGTTGGTGGCTGTATATTCATGGCCCGAATAAACGGTGGTGTCTGCTGGAAGTTCCCGCAGTTTTTGCATGCTTTCCCACATTTGTTCTGGGGTCCCTTCGAACAATCGCCCACAGCCCATGGCCATAAGGCTGTCCCCAGTAAAAACCGCGTTTGCGGTGGCAAGGTGAAACGCGATATGGCCGACAGTGTGGCCAGATACATCAATGATATCGACGCTATGGCCCAAGACGCTGATGCTTTGACCTTCGGACAGGGCAAAGGTCAGATCTGGCATTCTGTAAGAGTCAGCTGCAGCACCAATCACCACCAAGTTTTCCAAATTCGGCAAATCGGGCAGGCCATCGACATGATCCCAATGGTGGTGGGTGAGTAATACTGTGGTCAGAGTCCAATTCTTTGCGCGCAGCGCTTCAATAATAGGTGCGGCTTCCGGAACATCCACCACAGCGGCTTGTTTGGTTTCCAGATTTCCAATTACGAAGGCGTAGTTGTCTTGCAGGCAAGGGACGGTCAAGATCTCTAACTTTGAAACGCCCATGGTAAATTTCCCTTACGGTGCTAATCTGACACAGATTATCCTAGCGGAGCTGTGGCCAGTTTCAATGTATCTTGATGTGCGCGAACTCCGAGAATTTTATCATGACACTGAATTGGGGCAAGTTGTGCAACAAGCTTTGTCAGTTCAGATTGATCGTCTTTGGCCAGATTTAAGCAGATATACATTGGTGGGTTATGGCTTTGCGACGCCCGTTTTGCGGTCTCGGATGGACGAAGCGGAACGCACCATTGCTTTGATGCCTGGACTGCAAGGTGTGATGCATTGGCCGCGCCAACATCAAAACGCGGCTGTTTTGTGTGAAGAAACCCACTGGCCCCTTGAGACGGGGACTGTGGACCGCCTGTTGCTTTTGCACGGCCTGGATCCATCGGAGCATCCATCTGCGGTTTTGGAGGAATGTTATCGGGTCATGGATGGAGAAGCGCGTGCGATATTTATCGTTCCCAATCGCACAAGCCTTTGGGCGCGTCGCGAAGGAACACCATTTTCGTTTTCGCGTCCTTATACAATGGCCCAGTTGGAAAAGCAGTTGGCCAGTCATGGCTTGATGCCCGTGAATCACTGTACAGCATTGTACCAACCGCCATGGCGAAACAGATTTTGGCGCAAAGCGGCGCCGATGATGGAAAAAGTGGGCCAGGCGATTCCTGCATGGAATGGTGGTGGAGCGCTTATTGTAGAAGTGAAAAAGCAGGTTCCACGGCCAAGGCGGCCTGGTTTGGGGCGGATAATTCCCAAAACGCTTGGGGTTTTAGAGGGCGTGCCACAGCCCGAAGCTGCAAGAAGCAGTTGAAATACAACAAATAACTTTACGAAGGGTGCTCAGAATATCACGGTTTGGGCGCAATACAGGTCAAATTTATACAGATGGTCGCATCGCCAAATTCCTGTTTGTAAGGGCATTGCGACGCCCGTATGCCTCTGTTAGAAACCGCGCGAATTTGGAGGGTGTTTGCCTCCGACGACCTGCCCGGGCTTAAGACCAACACGAAGCCGGGCTTTTATGAAGGGGACGATCTTGTCAGATACTGCTTCGATCTCGTCCGGAATTGCAGGCCGTTATGCAACGGCTGTTTTCGAACTTGCTAAAGACGGAAAAAAGTTGAAGGCGCTTGAGTCTGACGTTTCCGCCCTTGGCGATGCAATGGCCGCAAGCGAAGATCTTCGTAACCTTGTGTCTTCACCGCTTCACAGCCGGGAAGATATGGGGGCCGCCATCACTGGCGTTGCCAAGAAGATGAAACTCTCTGCAACTATGACCAATACATTGGCATTAATGGCGACCAAGCGTCGCCTTTTTGTTTTGCCGCATCTGTTGGCCTCATTGCAGAGTTTGATTGCTGAAGAAAAAGGCGAAGTCACAGCCGAAGTCATCTCTGCAAAAGCGATGACAAAGGCGCAATCAGACAAGCTGGCCAAAACGCTGAAAGCGCAAGCTGGCAAAAACGTAGTTATCAATGCAACCGTCGATGAAAGCTTGATCGGCGGGCTTATCGTTAAATTGGGCTCCAAAATGATCGACACGTCGATCCGTTCCAAACTGGGCGCCCTGCAAAACACAATGAAAGAGGTCGGATAATGGCGATCGAAGCTGCAGAAATTTCTGCCATCCTTAAGGATCAGATTAAAAACTTCGGCAAAGAAGCAGATGTGGCCGAAGTTGGCCGCGTGCTGAGTGTCGGTGACGGGATTGCCCGCGTTTACGGTTTGGACAACGTCCAAGCTGGTGAAATGGTTGAATTCCCAGGTGGAATTCAAGGTATGGCGTTGAACTTGGAAAGCGACAACGTTGGTGTTGTTATTTTCGGTTCCGACCGTGACATTAAAGAAGGCGATACCGTAAAACGGACTAACGCCATTGTGGACGTTCCTGTTGGTCCAGAATTGCTGGGTCGCGTAGTGGACGGTTTGGGCAACCCGTTGGACGGCAAAGGCCCAATCAAAACGAAAAAGCGTAGCCAGGCTGACGTAAAAGCCCCCGGCATTATCCCACGGAAATCGGTTCACGAGCCTATGGCGACTGGTCTGAAGTCTGTTGATGCGATGATCCCAGTGGGCCGTGGCCAGCGCGAGCTGATCATTGGTGACCGCCAAACTGGTAAAACAGCCATCGCCCTGGACACGATCCTGAACCAGAAGTCTTACAACGAAGCCGCTGGCGACGATGAAAGCAAAAAACTGTACTGTGTTTACGTGGCTGTCGGCCAAAAGCGTTCCACAGTGGCGCAGTTGGTGAAGAAGCTGGAAGAAACAGGCGCGATTGAATATTCGATCGTTGTTGCTGCGACCGCATCCGACCCAGCGCCGATGCAGTTCTTGGCCCCGTATGCCGCGACCTCCATGGCGGAATACTTCCGTGACAACGGTAAACACGCGCTGATCATCTATGATGACTTGTCCAAGCAAGCGGTTTCTTACCGTCAGATGTCCTTGCTGTTGCGTCGCCCACCGGGCCGCGAAGCCTACCCAGGTGACGTTTTCTATCTTCACTCTCGCCTTTTGGAACGGTCTTCCAAATTGAACGAAGACAACGGTTCTGGTTCTTTGACGGCGTTGCCGATCATTGAAACCCAAGGTGGTGACGTTTCTGCGTTTATTCCAACAAACGTGATTTCGATCACTGACGGTCAGATCTTCTTGGAAACGGAATTGTTCTACCAAGGTATCCGCCCTGCGGTGAACACTGGTTTGTCCGTTTCTCGTGTTGGTTCATCTGCGCAAACAAACGCGATGAAGTCAGTAGCTGGTCCAGTTAAGCTGGAATTGGCGCAGTACCGTGAAATGGCTGCATTCGCGCAGTTCGGATCTGATTTGGATGCTGCAACTCAGCAATTGCTGAACCGCGGTGCGCGTTTGACCGAATTGATGAAGCAGCCTCAGTATTCACCACTGACAAATGCAGAAATCGTTTGTGTGATCTATGCAGGTACCAAAGGGTACTTGGACAAGATCGACGTGTCCGATGTTGGTCGATTTGAGGCCGGTTTGTTGGCGCACCTGCGTGGCAAAGCCAGCGACGTTCTGGACATGATCACCGCGGACGATCCAAAGATCAAAGGTGACGCAGAGGCCAAAATCAAAGCGGCATTGGACGATTTCGCCGCAGATTTCGCGTAAGGACAACGGCACATGCCAAACCTTAGTGACCTCAAAAACAGGATCGCGTCGGTCAAATCGACCCGCAAGATCACAAAGGCGATGCAAATGGTCGCCTCTGCCAAACTTCGTCGCGCACAAGACGCGGCGGAGGCTGGCCGCCCGTATGCGGAACGGTTCAACGCGGTTATGGCCGGGTTGGCAGCGTCCGTTGGCGGCAGCGAAGATGGCCCAAAACTGTTGACAGGCACCGGATCAGACAAAACCCAACTGTTGGTCGTTATGACCGCAGAACGGGGTTTGTGCGGTGGCTTTAACTCCAACATTTCCAAACTGGCGCGCCAGGCAGCTCAGCAACTGATTGCTGAAGGTAAGACAGTGAAAATCTTGACCGTTGGTAAGAAGGGCCGTGACGCATTGCGCCGCGATCTGGGCGACCATTTTATCGGTCACGTGGATTTGTCTGATGTGAAGCGTGTTGGCTATGACAATGCGTCTGCAATTGCAAAAGACGTGCTGACCCGCTTCGATGCAGGTGAATTCGATGTTGCGAAAATCTATTTCGCTGAATTCGGCAGCATCGTGACCCAAACACCCACCGAATTGCAGGTCATCCCCGCAAAGTTCGAAGGGGAAGCGGACGACAGCGCGTTTTATGACTATGAACCAAGCGAAGAAGCCATTTTGGCCGATCTTCTGCCCCGGGGCGTAGCAACGCAAATCTTCACGGCCTTGCTGGAAAACGGTGCCTCTGAACAAGGGGCGCGGATGTCAGCAATGGACAACGCCACACGTAACGCTGGTGACATGATCGACAAACTGACAATCGAATATAACCGTTCGCGTCAGGCCGTCATCACGAACGAGCTGATTGAAATTATTTCGGGCGCAGAAGCGCTTTAATCCGGAGAACCACAATGGCAAAAGCAAAAGGCAAAATCACCCAGGTGATCGGCGCCGTTGTCGACGTACAATTCGACGACTCCCTGCCGCAGATTTTGAACGCGATTACCACCGACAACAATGGCAAAAAGCTGGTGTTGGAAGTGGCGCAGCACTTGGGTGAAAACACCGTTCGTGCCATCGCCATGGACGCCACCGAAGGTTTGGTGCGCGGCCAAGACGTACAAGACACAGGTGGCCCCATCACGGTGCCAGTTGGTAAAGCCACATTGGGCCGCATCTTGAACGTTGTTGGCGAACCAGTGGACGAAGGGAAACCTTTGGGCAAAACCGAAAAGCGTGGCATCCACCAGGACGCACCTGACTTTGCGGACCAATCCACCGAAAGCCAAATTCTGGTAACCGGTATTAAAGTTATCGACCTGCTGGCCCCTTACACCAAAGGCGGTAAAATTGGTCTGTTCGGCGGTGCCGGCGTTGGTAAAACCGTTTTGATCATGGAATTGATCAACAACATCGCGAAGGTGCAC
>JAHDCP010000054.1 GCA_020629775.1 Planktomarina sp. | reverse complement strand
CCGACACCAAAACTTCCAGCGCGTAGATGGCCGTGATGGCCGCGATGGACAGGGGTGCAATCCAGAACACTGCGGCAAAAGCCGCGAACACTTTGATAACCGCGTGGCCGGCCATCATGTTGCCCGCCAAACGAATGGAGTGGCTGACAGGGCGCACGAAGTAAGAAATGATTTCAATCACAGCCAAGATCGGCCGAATGGCCAATGGTGCGGACGAAATCCAAAACAGGCTCAAGAAACTTGCGCCGTGCTTGACGAAACCCAAGATTGTCACGCCCAAGAAGACCATCATGGCCATAACGGCCGTGACCGCGATGTGGGACGTGGTGGTGAACGCCATGGGCAACAGGCCCAAGAAGTTTGCCACCAGGATAAAGATGAACAGGGTCATGACATGCGGGAAATACTGAACGCCGTCTTTGCCAGCCACATCTTCCACCATTTTATAGATGAAACCGTACAGCATTTCAGCGATCGACTGCATGCGCGTTGGCACCAGGTTGCGACCACGCGCACCGACCACCAGCAACAAAACAACAACGACAACCGTCAGAAACATCCACAACGTTACGTTGGTGATGGTGAACATGCCCACGGAACCGTCTCCGAAAAGCGGTTTCACCAAGAACTGATCCATTGGTTTAAATACCAGGCCGCCGTCTTTGCTCTCTGCCAAGGTCTTACCCTCTTTCCTCAACTGCAGCATCTGCTGCGTGCTTGTCTTGAACTTCCTGCGCAGTCCGCATCATGGTGCGTACCCCGGCAATGAAGCCTAACCCTATAAACAGGATAAGAAGGAATGGCGTGGTGCCAAACAGGCGATCAAGCCCGAACCCTATCCCAAAGCCGATGGCGATGCCCGCCACCAATTCGATTACCATCCGCCAGGCCGTTTGGGCTTGCGAATAATGTTCTTCCTGTTTGGGGGCCGGGGCGCGGGCTGCTTTCATCGCATCAATGCGATCTTGCAGGTCGTTCAGTCCTTGTTCGTCTGACGGCGCCAACCGAAATTCCCCTCAAAAAGGTTTGGGGGTGGGATAGGATTTCACCAGACCAGAGTCAATTTGAATTGGTCAGCATTTCTATCTTCTTAAGTCACTGATTTAAAATGATTTATTAAATATCCGGACCCTATACCACCCGGTTGCGCCCGGCAATTCGGTGAATTCCCATGCAAAAGTGATATTCAACCATTTGGTTGACGATCCAACTGCACGCCGTATTGATCCGGCCATGACCCAGAAACTGGACGCCATATTCCAAGCTTTGGCTGACCCGACACGGCGGGCCATTTTGGTGATGTTGTTGGAAGATGACATGGCCGTCACCGATGTGGCTGCACCGTTTGAAATCTCTTTGGCGGCCATCAGCAAACATTTGGGTGTTTTGACCCAGGCCGGACTTATTCAACAAGAACGGCGTGGTCGCGTGAAATGGTGCAAACTGGATCCAAGTGCGATGCACGATGCTTGGAATTGGATGCACGGCTTTGGTCAGTTTGACCAAACGGACTTGGATGCGTTGGAGCTGTCAGTGGAAGCGTTACTTTCAGAACCCACTGCCCAAAAGTAACGCAACCGCCGTTAGAAAACCAAGTCCAACATATACACTAGTCATAGAAACCCTCATTACGCAGATACCCCCTAACACGTTCTGGTTAAGGTGAGTCGGGTCAGGGGATCGCGGGGAAACTGCAAAAATTTTTCGCATATGTGACCCAGCGTCAGGCGAACAGGGTTTTAAGGTGCCGTGTCATCGCTTGCACCTTGGCGGTGCGGTTCAGATCCACGTGGGTGACCATCCACAAATCCACTGTCCATTCCGGCAGTGGGGGTTGGATCATTGTCAGTTCCGGAAACCGCGCCGCAAGGGCCACTGGCAACAGACCAATGCCAAGGCCTGCTTGCACGGCGGGCAACACGTCTACTTCGCTTTGCACCACAAAGGAAATGGCCTCAGGCGGCACATTGCCCTTGATCCATTGGCGATGCGGACCCTGCGGACCGGTTGTTCCCCCGATCATCCCCAAGGCCGAAATGGCAGCTTCAAAGGTCGCAAATTTTTGCGGGCCTGGGGCAAAGGCAGCGAATTCCAAAATTCCGGCGCGTTGCACCACATAATCAGGCATGTCTGGTTCGGCCCCAGCGCGCAAAGCAACATGGGCTTCGCCGCGTTCCATCTGAAACACCCGGGTTTCGGATTGCAGGGTAAGACGGATATTCGGGTACCGCTGCCGAAACGCCGACATATGAACCAGCAACAAGGGCGACAGCACCGGCAGGGACGTGACGATCAACTCACCATCCACGCTGTCGTTTCCGGCTTTCAGTCGGGTTTCAAGTTGGGCCAACCGCGCATCGATGTCCCCGACGCTGTCCAAAAGATCTTGCCCTGCCTCCGTCAGCGCGAAACCGCGACCATGGCGTTGGAACAATTTCACGCCAAGGCGCTTTTCCAGGGCATCAACCTGGCGGATCACCGTGGCATGGTGCACCCCCAGCTTTGCCGCGGCGCCGCTGGCGGTCCCTTGAAGGGCCACATGAAAGGCAACTTTGATTTCATCCCAGTTTTGCATGCTCTCTATTACTGTGCATTTTTGCACAGAACAATCACTGCCCGCTGTACAGCTTGACTCAGCGCCGCCACAGGCCTAAGTGCGTGCCAATTCCGGAAGTTTGAAACCTTCCGGTCCTAAGGCTTTGCCAGGATCGACACCCGTCAGCGCGTTGCGCCCACGGGTGCAATTGCGGTTTGGGCTTTGGGAATTCGCCATTGGACCCCATATTGGGGCATTGGCACATGTAAAAGAAGGGGCGCGCCCATGTTTGAGAATCTGTCTGAACGACTTGGTGGGGTTTTTGACCGTCTGACCAAAGCCGGTGCGCTGTCTGAAGACGATGTGAAAACAGCCCTGCGTGAAGTGCGTGTTGCCCTGCTGGAAGCGGACGTATCGCTGCCCGTGGCCCGTGCGTTCATCAAGAAAGTTCAAGCCAAAGCCACCGGTGCCGCGGTGACCAAATCGGTCACCCCTGGCCAGCAAGTGGTGAAGATCGTCCATGATGCGATGATCGACACCCTGCGCGGGGAAGGGGAACCGGGTGCTCTAAAAATCGACAGCCCCCCTGCCCCGATCCTGATGGTGGGCTTGCAGGGGTCCGGTAAGACCACCACCACTGGTAAGCTTGCCAAACGCCTGACAGACAAAGACGGCAAAAAGGTTCTGATGGCCTCGCTTGATATCTATCGCCCGGCGGCGATGGAACAGTTGGCCATCTTGGGCACGCAGATTGGCGTGGACACCTTGCCCATTGTCCAAGGCGAAAGTGCCGTCCAAATCGCGAAACGCGCCAAACAGCAGGCGACCCTGGGCGGGTACGACGTTTACATGCTGGACACCGCCGGCCGCTTGCAGATCGACCAAACCTTGATGCAGGAAGTCGAAGATGTTCGCGATGTGGTCAAACCCCGCGAAACCTTGTTGGTGGTGGATGGTCTGACCGGCCAGGTGGCCGTGGAAGTGGCCGAAGAATTTGAAGCCAAAGTCGGCATTTCCGGCGTGGTTCTGACCCGGATGGACGGCGACGGTCGCGGTGGTGCTGCCCTGTCCATGCGGGCCGTGACCGGCAAACCCATTAAGTTTGTGGGCCTGGGCGAGAAGATGGACGCCCTGGAAACGTTTGAGCCTGACCGGATCGCAGGCCGTATCTTGGGCATGGGTGACATCGTTGCACTGGTGGAAAAGGCGCAAGAAACGCTGGAGGCTGAACAAGCCGAACGCATGATGAAGCGCCTGTCCAAGGGCATGTTCAACATGAACGACCTGAAGGGCCAGCTGGAACAAATGCAAAAGATGGGCGGCATGGAAGGCATGATGGGCATGCTTCCGGGCATGGGCAAAATGAAGGGCCAGATGGAGGCCGCGGGCATCGACGATAAAATCCTGGCCCGCCAGATCGCGCTGATCAATTCCATGACCAAAAAAGAACGCGCGGCCCCGCAAGTGCTGCAAGCCAGTCGCAAGAAACGCATTGCCGCTGGGGCGGGTCTTGAAGTGTCCGAACTGAACAAACTGATCAAGCAGCACCGCCAAATGTCCGACATGATGAAGAAGTTGGGCAAACGCGGTGGCCTTGGCGCGCTGAAGGGGATGATGGGCGGCAAAGGCGGCCCGACGGACGCGCAAATGGCCGCGGCCCAGCAACAGATGGCCGCGGGTGGCATGCCAAAGGGCATGGGTCTTCCCAAAGGGATGGGATTACCCGGCTTGGGTGGCCTGGGCGGTTTAGGAAAGAAGAAATAGGGTTTCGCTGCGAAACCTAAGCACTTGAAAATTAACGGTTTATTAACACTTACACCATGACACAGATCCCCAGCATATCCACTGATCGCCTGATCCTGCGCGCCCCCAAGGCCGCGGATTTTGAGGCGTTGGCTGCGTTTTATGCTGAGCCAGCCCGTGCAGCCGGATTCGGGGGCACTTTGGCCCGGGACAAAGCCTGGCGGTGGTTTGCATCCCTGTGGGGCCATTGGGCGCTGCGCGGATATGGGTATTGGGTGTTTGCTGACAAAGACACCGACGTCGGCCTGGGCCTGTGCGGTGTTTGGGAACCCGAAGGTTGGCCGGAACCCGAAATCGGTTGGGTGGCCTTTGCCGGATCCGAAGGCAAAGGCTTGGCCTATGAAGCCGCCTTGGCCGTGCGTGACTGGGCCTATGACGTGAAGGGCATGCCTGCCATTATGTCCAACATCTTGGCTGACAACGCGCGGTCCATCGCCTTGGCCGAACGGTTGGGATGCACGTTTGAAAGCGAATACAACAATGTCGAAATGGGCATGGTGCGGGTGTACCGCCACGTTGCCCCCGAAGCGCGGGGGGCCGCGTGATGCCGATGGATTGGATTATGGGGCTGTTGGGCGGATTGATGATCGGCACCGCTGCCGCACTTTATCTTTTGGTCAGCGGGCGCATCATGGGCGCGTCTGGCATTTTGGGCGGTGTCGTGGATGGCACCGGCCGGGACACCATTACTGAGCGCATGGCGTTTGTGGCCGGTGTGGTCGCGGTCCCTGCGATCAGCGTTTTGTCGGGGGCCAACCCTGGCGTGACCAACGCCACCAGCAGCATTCCGGTGTTGATCATTGCGGGCCTTGCCGTGGGCATCGGCACGCGGATGGCCAATGGTTGCACGTCGGGGCATGGCGTTTGCGGCATTTCACGGTTTTCCGTGCGCGGGATCGCCGCAACCATTGCGTATCTGTTTTTCGGCGGCCTGACGATGCTGATCGCCCGCCATGTCTTGGGGGTGATCTGATGCGTTTGATCGTGGCCCTTTTGGCAGGTGGATTGTTCGGTGGTGGTCTGTTGGTTTCTGGCATGACGGACACCAGCAAAGTCCAAGGCTGGCTTGATGTCTTTGGCGCTTGGGATCCGACTTTGGCCTTCGTTCTGGGGGGCGCGATTGTTCCCATGGTTATCGCATGGCGCATTGCCGGAAGGCGCGAACGCAGTGTTTTGGGAACGCCCATTCCTGCACCGTCTGAACCCGTGATTGATGCCCGATTGATCGGTGGGTCCGCCCTGTTTGGGTTTGGCTGGGCGCTGGTGGGTTTGTGCCCTGGCCCGGCCATGGCTGTGTTGGGTTTTGGCGGCACATCTGCCTGGGTGTTCTTTGCGGCCATGGTGGGCGGCATGATGCTGGTGGGCGGGCTTGGCCTGATCAGCCGCGGGAAGGCCCCCGCATGATTTTGGAGACCGAACGCCTGATCCTGCGCAAAAGCCGCGAATCCGACGTGGACGTTGAAGCGGAATTCTTCGCCAGCGACCGGGCAGAATTCTTGGGCGGCAAACAGTCCCGTGAACAGGTTTGGCGCATGGTGGCCACATTGATCGGCCACTGGGATATGCGCGGTTACGGCTTTTTCGCCGTGGAAGAAAAAGCCACCGGCAAATACGTGGGCCATGTGGGCCCCTGGAACCCCGAAGGCTGGCCCGAACCAGAAATCGGTTGGACGATGATGAACGGGTTCGAAGGCAAAGGTTACGCATTTGAAGCGGCAGTGGCATCGCGGCAGTGGGCCTATGACACCCTGGGCTGGACCACGGCCATCAGCTTGATTGATCCCGCCAATGTGCGGTCCATCGCGTTGGCAAAACGCCTTGGTGCTGCTTTTGACAGTGAATACACCCACGAACGGTATGGCCTGATGCACGTGTATCGCCACCCTGGACCGGGGGCTGCAGAATGACCCTGTCCATCGCCAATCCCCCAACCCTTGAAACCGACCGCCTGCACCTGCGTGTGCCGACGGGCGACGATTGGCCGGTAATGCGGGACTTCTTTATGTCAGATCGCGCAGAACACGTGGGCGCGCCGTACAGTGAAGGCAAGGCCTGGCGGCATTTCGGGACCGAGGTCGGCCATTGGTTGATCTTGGGGTTCGGCATGTGGGCCGTGACAGACAAAGGCACGGGTGAACTTTATGGCCTGGTCGGCCCATGGTGCCCCGCAGATTGGCCTGAAAATGAGGTCGGTTGGGTCATCACTGAGGCTGCCGAAGGTAAGGGCATTGCTTTTGAAGCGGCGACGGCGGTCGTCTTAGACTGCTTTGATCGGTTGGGCTGGGACACAGCCGTCAGTTATATCGACGCCGACAACACCAGATCAATTGACCTGGCCGAACGCCTGGGCGCGGTGCTTGACCCCGATGCCCCACAACCCAAGCCGGACAAACCGTGCCTTGTATATCGCCACCCCCGCCCATCCGGGAGACTGACATGACCGACACCACCCAAAAAGCCGCAGAAGTGCTGGCCCATCACCGCGCCAGCATCGACCGGCTGGACGCCATTTTGGTGTACACTTTGGGCGAAAGGTTCGCCCACACCCAAGCGGTGGGGAAATTGAAAGCGGAGCACGACCTGCCCGCGTCTGACCCCAACCGTGAGGCCGCCCAAATTGCGCGGCTCGAAGATCTGGCGCAGCGCGCCGACTTGGATCCCGAGTTCGCAAAGAAGTTCCTGAACTTCATCATCGCTGAAGTCATTCAGCACCATAAGAAACACCAATCTTGATGGGCACGCCCGTCATTCATCAACGCGCACCATTGGTGCGACACCAGTCATTCTAAGGAGAATTAACAATGGCTATGAAAATCCGTTTGGCCCGTGGTGGGTCCAAAAAACGCCCCTTCTATCGCATCGTTGCTGCAGACAGCCGCATGCCACGCGATGGCCGCTTCATTGAAAAGCTGGGCACATACAACCCACTGCTGCCAAAAGACAGCGAAGAGCGCGTGAAGATGGACATGGAACGCATCCAGTATTGGCTGGGCCAAGGCGCGCAACCAACAGACCGTATTGCACGCATGTTGGAAGCCGCTGGCACGTTGCCCAAGAAAGAGCGCAACAACCCAGAAAAAGCGAAGCCCGGCAAAAAAGCTGTGGAACGTGCTGAAGAAAAAGCCGCCAAAGCAGCAGCAGCAGCCGAAGCCGCCGCAGCACCAGCCGAAGCGCCAGCTGAAGCCCCTGCAGAAGAAGCCGCTGCTGAATAAGCAGCACGCCCTGCCCAGGGCTTGAACCTGGGCAGGGGCCTTTGAATTATGTTTGGTCTTTTGCTTCGTCCTTTTCGCACGCTGATTGTCGTGGGCATCGCCTTTGTGGCGGGCTTTTTATACGCGGGCAGCCGCGCGGATGAGTTGTGCCAAAACGCCGGGGGCGAAATGCAATCCGGCATCTGTTACGGAGCTAAACCATGACCAATATGATTTGCGTAGGATCCATCGCCGGCGCGTACGGCGTGCACGGGGAAGTGCGGATCAAAAGCTTCTGTGCAGTTCCCGAAGCGATTCAAGATTACAGCCCCCTGATATCAGAGGATGGCACACAAGAATTTTCCTTGGCGTTGATCGGCCATGTAAAATCCGGTTTTTCCGCACGCATCGTCGGCGTTGAAACCAAAGAACAAGCGGACGCGCTGCGCGGTGTGCAACTGTTCACCCCACGTGATCAACTGCCCAGTCTGCCCGATGATGAATTCTATTATTCCGATCTGGTGGGTTTGGATGTCCAAGACACGGGCGGGGAAACCATCGGAACCGTGGCCTCTGTGGACAACCATGGCGCGGATGATTTGTTGGAAGTGCGCTTGGTGGGGGGCGGGGAAACCGCTTTGATCCCATTTACCAAAGCCATCGTTCCCACCATCGATATGGAAAAAGGTTTGCTGGTCATTGACCCGCCCGAAGGGTTGTTGCCACAATAACGGACCCATGGTCCACGTCATTTATCATCCCGGCTTTCATAAAACCGGCACATCCAGTTTGCAGACTTGGTGCCGCACCAACCGCCGTGCTTTGCGCGGACGGGCGGGCTTTTTGTTGCCCGGCGCTTTACGCAAAGAAGTTTCTGTTTGGGCAACGCGCTTTTCCAATTACGCAGAAGACAGTGATTTACGCTTGTTCGAAGCCTGTTTGACTGAACGCTTGGCTGAGGAAAGCTTGGCGGACCGCGCGGCCCTGATGATCAGTGACGAAAATCTTTTGGGTCACATGCCGGGCAGAACCACGGCGGCACATTATCTGCCCCGGGCCCAAACCTTGCTGAATTCCGCACTGAAGGTGGTCCGCGCCCGTTTTGGCGAAGAAACACGCATTACGTTGTTCACCACCGTGCGTCACGCTGACGACTGGGCCAAAAGCCTGTATCACCATCATGTCACCCACCACGGGGAAGTGTGTGATGAAGCCGAATTCACCAGTGCCCTGGCCCATCTTGGTGGACCGCAAGTTTTGGCAAAGGCGCTGGCTGAACGTTGTGACATTCCATTGCAGATGGGCCACCTGGAACGCATGGGGAAAGTTCGCCACGGGGTTGCCGCACCTTTGTTGGACTTGTTGAATGTACCGCCGGGGCAACGGCGCGGTTTAGAACCCCCGCCTTGGGACAACCGCCGCAAAAACCCTGATACCATTGTGGCGTTGCAGGCATTGAACGCCAAAGGCCTGGACAGCGACGCCCATGCCGCACACAAGGCCCGCATACTGGAAGCGAACACCGATGACTGACACACCGAAATCCTTTGGCCGCAAGGCCATTCGCCCAACCCTGAAACCCCGCGAATTGATGACCAATAAGCCAGACCTGGCGGGCGTGTGGCGGGCGGATATCATCAGCCTGTTTCCCGATGTGTTTCCAGGTGTGTTGGGGGCGTCCTTGGTGGGCAAAGCCTTGCAAGACGGGCTGTGGCAGTTGCACACCCATGATCTGCGCCCCTTTGGCGAAGGCAAACACCGCAAGGTCGACGATACCCCCGCAGGGGGCGGTGCGGGTTTGGTGATGCGGGCTGATATCCTGGGCAATGCCATTCGCCACGTTGCGGCCCGGCGCGACCCTGGGCCCATCATCTATATGTCGCCACGCGGCCGCCCTTTGACCCAAGCCCGGGCAAAGACCCTGGCACAAGGACCCGGACCAATCGTTTTATGCGGGCGGTTCGAAGGGGTGGATCAACGGGTGCTGGATCACTTTGGGATCGAAGAAATCAGCATCGGGGATTACGTTTTGACCGGCGGCGAATTGGCGGCACAAGTGATGATTGACGCCACGGTTCGGTTGATCCCCGGCGTCTTGGGGAATGAAGCCAGCACTGAAGACGAAAGCTTTTCCAATGGTCTTTTAGAACACCCGCAATACACCCGCCCAGCTGTGTGGGAAGGCCGTGAAATTCCATCCGTTTTAACATCCGGCGACCACGGCAAGGTGGAAACCTGGCGCAAAGAGCAATCAGAAGCCCTGACCCGTGAACGGCGCCCCGATCTTTGGGAAAAACATATCAATCAGGAATGATGGGCCGCTAAAATGCATTGGGCAATGGCAATGTCCTGGGCTGCAATGCCAGTCAAATCCGCGATAGTGATGTCAGATGTTGATTGGCGTCCCGGCGCTTCGCCAGCAAAGATTGCGCCCAGTTCCACCAGTGTGTTGGGGTGCACCATTCCCGTCGCAATGGCGTGACTGACCTCACCATGGTGCGCACATTGGGTGACAAGATCCACCACCAACCGATCCGCACGGGCCACCAAAGCGATATCCAACTCTTGTTTGCCTGGCGCATCCGCGCCCACCGCCGTGATATGTGTTCCGGGCATAACCCAATCGGCTGGGAACAGTGGCGTTTTGGCCCCTGTGGCTGTCACGATGATATCTGCTTGGCTGACAGCCGCCTGAAGATCAGGGGCCGTGGACGCCCCCAAAGCAGCGGCACACGCCGTTGCCCGTTCGGCTGATCGCCCCCAGATGGAAAATTCCGTCTGGTCCCCTAAGATCGCCCGGTGGGCCAACACTTGTTCCACCGTTTGCGGACCGGTCCCTAAAACCAAAACACGCCGCGCCTTGGGGCGGGCCAACGCTTGACTGGCCAGCGCGCCCGCAATCCCCGTGCGCACGTCCGTTAAGCGCATTTCGTCGTGTAAAACGGCTTGCAGCGCGCCCGTGATTGCCGACAAAACCAGCACCATGCCGTTCCCTGTTGGCATCCCCAGATCAGCATTCCCAGGAAAACCGGTGGCCACTTTGATCACAAAATTGTCCTGGTGGCGCATATGGCCATATTTGATATGGCAGTCTGCGTTGTGGTCAGGGAACGTGATGTGACCCACAGGAGGCAATTCCACCTGTCCTTGACGCGTGGCGACAAAAGCTGATTTGATCGCAGGCGCGATGGTCGAACGGTCAATCAAAGCTTCGATTTCAGACTTGTTCAGTATAATCATATCGCACCCCTTTTACCCATCAGGACTTGCCAATGACCACCCTGCCCGACTTCCGCCTTGAGGCGCATTTTTCCAAATGGGAATTCAAAGCCAAGCACCACCTGACCGCATCCGATGCACAAAGTATGGGGCTGAAGGATTTGCTGGCCTTGGCCACACCAGACCAACGCGCTGAATATGAAGACATGTGGTTGGGGTACACCGAAACGTACGGTGCGCCGGATTTGCGGGCTGTCATCGCAGGCACCTATGCCGCGCAAACCGCCGATGATGTGTTGTGTTTTGCAGGGGCCAGCGAAGGCATTTTTGCGGCCAATACCGTTTTGTTAGACAAAGACAGCCACGCCATCGTTGTGACGCCGAATTACCAATCCCACGAAACCATGCCTTTGGCGATTTGCGAAACCACGGGCGTGCCCATGGATCCGGACGACAACTGGTCGCTGGACATAGATCGCATCAAGGCGGCCATCCGCCCCAACACAAAATTGGTTACCATCAACTTCCCCCACAACCCCACAGGGGCAATCTTGCCGCTGGACCGGTACATGGCATTGATTGATTTGTGCCGTCAGCACGGCATTTGGATTTTCCACGACGAGATTTTCAACGGGCTTGGGGAAACCGGGGCGCGGCATTTGCCGTTTATTGCAGATGTGTACGAACGCGGGTTGTCCTTGGGGGTGATGTCAAAATCATATGGCTTGCCCGGCCTGCGCATTGGCTGGATTGCCTGCCAAGACCGCGCTGTTTTGCAAAAGATGGAAAGATTGAAACACTACCTTTCAATTTGCAATTCAGGCCCGTCAGAACGCTTGGCCAAGATTGCCTTGTTGCACAAGGAAACGCTTTTGGCCCGCACTTGCGCTGTGGTGGATGAAAATTTGCCAAAATGGGATGCGTTTTTTGCGCGGCATTCTGATCTGTTTGATTGGCAGCGCCCTGACGGATCTTGCATGGCATTCCCAAGGTACAAAGGTCCCGAAGGTGTGGAAGCCTTTGCCCAAAACCTGGTGGAAAAATCTGGCGTCTTGGTTTTGCCCAGCACGATTTATTCATCTGAACTTGGCCCCACACCCACGGATCGGTTCCGCATTGGCTTTGGCCGTGTGGGCCTGGACGAAGGGCTGGCTGCCATGGACGCGCACATTATGGCCAACCGCTGATGGTGTGGGACGGGCGTCGCGGCAACGGACCCTTCTTTTGATGCCGGGACAGCCATGGGCGGGGCTGTTAGCTGGCCCTTTGCTGATTTGCCCCTTCGGGCCGAATTAGAATTTGTGTACCGCAGTGGCGACGCATCGGGCACTTTGCCGGCGATTTTGCGTCCACCACGTATTTTGCAAACGCACTTTATGACCTGCCCAGCACCGGGAAAATCCGGCCCTATGTGGGTGCCGGTTTGGGGTATGTGACCGAAATTGATTGGGACGTGGATGCAGGGGCCTTTGCGGGTGAATACACAGACCGCGGCGATACAGCAATGCAGCTGATCCTTGGGGCAAGCTATGCCCTTTCAGATCAATAGGACGTGACAGCAGAAATTCGACGGGTGGATGCGGGCCGCCAAACATTAGAGGCGGAATATGCCACCACCGACCTGACGGTTGGGATTGCATTTCAGTTCTAAAATGTTGATGTGTCCGCGACCTGTCGTCAATGGCGTCTGACAGTCGTTCAGACGCCAGCGCCCCAAGTGAACTTGGGGTCAGATGGGGCGCAACAAAGGGGAAGTTTCATGGCGAAAACCGGTATCATGATTTGCGGCCACGGCAGCCGCTCTAAGTCTGCTGAACAAGAATTCGGTCTGTTGGCCAAAGGACTGAAGGCACGGTACCCGGACACCCCGGTTGAATACGGCTTCTTGGAATATTCTGCGCCCAACATTCACATGGGTTTGGACAATCTGCGCGATGCAGGCGTTACCCACATTGTTGCGGTCCCTGGCATGTTGTTCGCCGCAACGCACGCCAAGAACGACATCCCATCCGTGTTGACCACGTACCAAGAAAAGAACCCGGGCCTGACCGTCAGCTATGGCCGGGAACTGGGCCTGCACCCACAAATGGTTGCAGCCTTTGAAGCCCGCATCCTGGACGCATTGGGCATGGACCATGTCCATGATGGCGATTTGTATGACACCATGTTGGTGGTGGTGGGGCGTGGCACGTCTGACACCATGGCCAACGCAGAAGCGGCCCGCCTGACCCGAATTGTCACTGAAAACCTCGGGTTTGGATGGTCTGAAACAGTGTATTCCGGCGTGACCTTCCCGTCTGTTGGCAAAGGTTTGGATATGGCCCTGAAGCTGGGGTACAAACGCGTTGTGGTTGCCCCTTATTTCTTGTTCACGGGCAAACTGATGGGCCGTATCTATGGCTATGTTGATAAAGTGGCAGAAACCCACCCAGACGTGGCGTTCTTGAAAGCACATTACCTGGCAGACCAAGACCATGTCATCGATACATTCGTCGAACGGATCAAAGAAGCAGAAGCCGGCGCCTTGGTGGAAGAAGTGGACTTGATGCAATCGTTCAAAACGCGGCTGGCCGCTGGCGAAGTTGACGTGCACCACCATCACGCGGAATACCGCGACCCCGATGATGACGAAGCGCCCGGGCACAGCCATTCCCATTCCCATTCCCATAACCACGGTCACAGCCATGATCATGATCACGGGCATTCGCACGGCCACGGACATTCCCACAGCCACGGACACAGCCACGGTGTTTACAAACACATCGGCCACCCCAATGGGCCACGCACCATGATTGATGAGGGCGTGTGCTGCTGTTTCATGAGCCAATTCCCAGCCGAAGTTGTGGAAGAAGAACGCGCCTTGCGCCAACAAGCGGGTGTTCCGGCCAGCGACCAGACACCGACTTGCAAATCCGGATCATAACGATCTTACGCAGACGCATCTTGCATGCCATCGGGGCCACCGCTATACGGCCCCATCCGCAACCGGGGCGACTCGCGCGTGGAAGCAAAAAATAGCTGCTGGAACAACCAGTCAGACATCATCCGCGGGCAAACCGCGCGTATTTAAAGGAGAAGCGTCAGATGAACCTGATCGCACAATTGGAGGCGGAACAAGTTGCCGCCCTTGGGAATGACATTCCCGATTTCAAAGCCGGTGACACAATCCGTGTCGGCTTTAAAGTAACCGAAGGCACACGCAGCCGGGTCCAGAACTACGAAGGCGTTTGCATCGCCCGTAAAAACGGCGAAGGTATCGCCGGTTCGTTCACCGTGCGTAAAATCAGCTTCGGTGAAGGTGTGGAACGTGTGTTCCCACTGCACTCACAAAACATCGACAGCATCACCGTGGTTCGCCGTGGTCGCGTGCGTCGTTCCAAGCTTTACTACCTGCGTGCACGTCGCGGCAAATCCGCACGTATCGCAGAAGTCACCAACTACAAGCCGAAGAAAGGGTAAACGTTATGCGCAAAGACACCCATCCCGATTACCACTTCATCGACGTAAAACTGTTGAACGGCGACGTTGTGAAAATGCGCTCCACTTGGGGCAAAGACGGCGATCAAATGGTCTTGGACATCGACCCATCCGTGCACCCAGCCTGGACTGGCGGGAACACCAAGTTGATGGATACCGGCGGCCGTGTATCGAAGTTCAAAAAGAAATACGAAGGCTTGGGCTTCTAAAGCCGGTTTTCAAAATCAAAGAAAAGCCGCCCAAGCCGGGCGGCTTTTTTTATGTAAAATTCATTTCAAGTCCGTACTTTGCAACGCACCGTCCTGGCTTTAAGGTGCGGGCAACAGTGAAGAAAAGGGCAGTCCATGGCGCACATCATCGTCGTTGGAAATGAAAAGGGCGGGTCAGGTAAATCCACCACGTCCATGCATATTGCCACCGCACTTTCGCGGATGGGCCACAAAGTTGGGGTCATGGACATTGACCTGCGGCAACGGTCTTTAGGGCGTTACCTTCAAAACCGCGTAAGCTTTTGTAATGCTGAGAAAATTCACCTGCCTACACCGAAATATCAGCGCCTTCCGGACGTCAACCAAGACACATTGCGCGAAGGGGAAAACCCCTTTGACCAACGCTTGGCAGCTGGTGTGGCGGCCCTGGAACAGGACTGCGAATTTGTTCTGATCGACTGCCCCGGCAGCCACACGCGCCTGTCCAAAGTGGCCCATTCCCTGGCGGATACGTTGATCACCCCCTTGAATGACAGCTTCGTGGATTTTGACGTGCTGGCCCAAATTGAACCGGATGGCGTGACCATCAAAGGGCCGTCGATTTATTCAGAAATGGTCTGGTCGGCGCGTCAGTTGCGCACGAAGGCTGGGTTGTCGCCGATTGACTGGATCGTGGTGCGCAACAGGCTGGGGGCGCAGAATATGGTTAACAAACAAAAAATGGCGGCGGCTGTTGAAAAGCTGGGCAAACGGATTGGGTTTCGTGTGGCCAGTGGATTTAACGAACGGGTCATTTTTCGCGAACTGTTCCCACGGGGGCTGACTTTGCTGGATTTGAAAGACATCGGGGTCAGCAATCTGAACATTTCTAACGTTGCCGCACGCCAGGAATTGCGGGAGCTGATGAAGGCCCTGCGGTTACCAAATGTGCAGGTAAATTTCTGACGGCCGCCATGGCGTGACAGACCCAATTATCCTTTTATTTCTGTGCCT
The DNA here is from genome assembly GCA_020629775.1 of Planktomarina sp. Taxonomy (GTDB): domain Bacteria; phylum Pseudomonadota; class Alphaproteobacteria; order Rhodobacterales; family Rhodobacteraceae; genus Planktomarina. The sequence continues at coordinate 2,243 of JAHDCP010000054.1, read as the reverse complement.
TACGTTCATCGCCGCAGCAATGATCAAAGGGGTGATCGGGCTTGGTTTACCAGCAGTGGCCATTGGCCTGATGACCTTCATTTTGGATCCGCGCCAGGCGATTGCGATGATCGTGATCCCCATGGTGGTGACAAATGCTTGGCAAATTTGGCGCAGCGGAAAAACACTTCAAACCATTGCCAAATACCGCGTTTTTATCGCGGCTTTGGTGCTGGGCGTTGGGGTTTTGGTGTTCAGCTCGGCGGGCGCGTCGAATCGGTTCTTAACGGCCGCCATGGGGGTGGTGATCATCGTGTTCGTCATCACCAGCGCCACCCCTTTTGCCCTTAAAATCAGTGACTTACGCGACACCAAGGCGCAAACGCTATTTGGCGGGTTGTGCGGCATCTTTGGCGGGCTGACATCAATCTGGACCCCGCCCCTGGCAATTTATTTGCATGGGCGTGATGTCGATAAAGAAGAATTTGTGCGAGCTTCGGGGATCATCATCTTTATGGGCAGCCTTCCTTTGGCGTTTGGATACCTGCAATTAGGGTTTTTAACGGGGCCGATTTTGGCCACGTCCACCGCCATGTTAGTCCCTGCTTTCATTGGGTTTTCTGTGGGGGAAGTGATCCGGCGCAGGATATCTGAAACCGTCTTCAAACGCGTTTTGTTGGTGGCGTTTTTCGCCATTGGGCTGAACTTGTTGCGCCAAGCGATACTTCAGTAAATCTTGTCTATTGCAGTTTTTGCATCCACCCCAAGGATCCATCCGTATCCGCCCCTGGTTTATATTCCGCGCCCAAAGGTTTGGTCCAGCCGAGCCGCTCTATCCCCTTGAAAACGTTGATATAATCAACATCACCTTGGTCAGGGAAACCACGGTCGGGAACGCCTGCGAATTGGACATGGCCGATGTGGGGGAAACAGTGTTCAAAGCGGGTCAGAACATGCCCTTCGGTGCGGGCAACATGGTAACAATCAAACATGAGTTTCAAATTTGAGTGTCCACATTTATCAATGATATCAATGGCTTGTTCAGTATTTTGCAAAAAATATCCGGGGGCATCATGGGTGTTTAATGGCTCGATCAAAATCGTCATTTCGCGATCTGCTGCTTTGTCACAGGCATAAATCAAATTTTCCATGAACGTTTCTGCCGCTGCGCCCCCAGACGTGACCCCCGCCATAACGTGAAGGTTAACGGCACCAATGGCCGTTCCGTAATCCAACCCCAGATCAATGGTGCCCCGTGCTTCGGCCATCCGGCCGGGCAGTGCAGCGAGTCCATTTTCACCCGCAGACACATCCCCACGCAGGGTGTTCAGCCCCAACATCGGCAGGCCAGTTTGCGCCAAGGCAACCCGCACGTCATCCACCGGGGTGTCATAGGGCCAATGGCATTCCACGGCATCGAAACCCGCTGATTTTGCAGCATAAATTGCGTCAGGCAGCGCACGATCTGTCCATAGGAACCCTAGGTTCGCGGAAAATCTGCGGCGTGCCTGTTCCATGACTGTTGTTCCCTTTGTGGCCTGGCCTGTGCGCCTGGATCTTTGCCCCATCTTTACGCCACATCGCCGCAGGGTGAAATGGCCCCAATCCACCCCAGGAAGTGTGGCCTTGGTGGGGCTGACGCCCGCCCAAACCTTAACGCCCCGTCCGGCCCAGCAAGACTTAGGTAACCCGCTGTGCGTAAAACAGCCGTCACATTTGCCCAAGCTGCGTCCTGTCCGGACGCGACTGTGGTGAAATTGAAAACTTAATTCTTCGTGTGGCGTTCATCCCGACGTCGGCACGCGGGGATGATTTGCGCGATGCAATGATGAATTGGGCCCAAAATCAACGGCACTGGCCGCCGCCCTTGCACCTTGGGTGTGGCGCGTCGCAAACGAACAAGAAGCGGTTGAATTGAACCCTAGACAGGACTGTCCAAGATCGCCACCCTGATGACAACGAATTTGGTTCTGTGGGACCACCAGGGGAGAATGCACCATGAAAGATCAGTACCGGGTTGTCGTCATCGGGGGCGGCGTTGTGGGATCGTCGGTTTTGTATCATTTGGCCAAGATGGGCTGGACCGATGTGTGCATGTTGGAACGGCGGCGGCTTGCGTCGGGATCATCATGGCACGCGGCGGGCGGCATTCACGCGCTGAACGCGGACCCGAACATGGCCGCGTTGCAGGCCTATACCATCGATTTGTTGAGCGAGATTGAAAAGGAATCCGGCCAGCACATCAACTTGCACATGACCGGTGG
>JAHDCP010000053.1 GCA_020629775.1 Planktomarina sp. | reverse complement strand
GTGTTACCTCACAGCGACCTCAACGCTGCGCGTCTACCAATTCCGCCACGACCGCAATCATAGGCCCGTCCCGCTTAGTGGACGGGTTTGCGACCCTCAAGCAGAAAGTGCGGTTCTGGGGGTGGGATTTTTTAGTAAGGTTGGGATAGATAAACTGATATCCGCATCCGAATGGACATACACTTTGAAAGTTGAATGGATCACCACCCCGGGTTTGACCGATTATGAAACCGCCGTGGCTTGGATGGAAAACCGCGTTGCGCAGATTGTGGCAGGCTCAGCGGATGAATGTATTTGGCTGCTGGAACATCCGCCCCTTTATACTGCAGGCACTTCCGCCAAGCCCGAAGACTTGACCGATCCAGATCGGTTTCCCGTGTATGACGCCGCCCGTGGTGGACAATATACATATCACGGCCCAGGCCAACGGGTGGCTTACGTTCTTTTGGATTTGAACAAGCGCGGGAAAGACGTGCGCAATTTGGTGGCCTTTCTTGAAGCTTGGGTGATCGACGCGCTGAAAACGTTTAATGTGACCGGGCACATTCGCGAAGGGCGCGTTGGGGTTTGGGTGGAACGCCCTGAAAAACCCCCCACTGCCTTGGGTGCTGTGGCCGAAGACAAAGTGGCCGCCATCGGCATTCGGTTGCGTAAATGGGTCAGTTTTCACGGAATATCCATAAACGTTGAACCGGACCTGGACCATTTCAGCGGCATCGTCCCGTGCGGCATTACGGATCATGGTGTCACATCTTTGGTGGACCTGGGCCTGCCCATTGCCCTTGAAGATGTGGACAATGCGTTGAAACAAACTTTCGACGCCCAAGCACAAATGTATTTTAAACCCTAGGCATGTACGCTGCCCTGTGTCAGAATCGCGCAAATTTAAGGGGATCGGCATGTCACGCGGACAAGAACTGATTGATCAGTACAAACACATCCACGCCACAAAATCTTATGGGCGTTCATCTGAATTAAAGGCGGGCTACGTCCAGCGCGAGCTGATGCATTTAGGCAAGATCGACAAAATTTTGGATTACGGGTGTGGCCAGTCTTCTTTGGTGGATTGGGTTGCAAAAATGAACGACGCGGAAGCGGTGCGGTATGACCCAGCCATCCCGCAATTTTCTACCCCCCCAACGGACCCGGTTGATGCGGCCATCTGCACTGATGTTTTGGAACATATTCCAGAAGAAGACGTGCCAGATTTTTTGGGCAAGATCCGCGCGTTAACCCCCAATGCCTATTTCAATGTGTCGGTACGTGCGGCAATCGAAATCTTACCAAATGGCGAAAACGCACATTGCACCGTGCGCCCCGCAAAATGGTGGGGAGAGGCCATCGCCAAAGAGTTTGGATTCGCCCGAAGAGCGTCTTCGAACGACAGTACATCGGTCACATGGGTCACTTGGCGCCCAAAAGAAGACGAATAACTCAAAAGACGCCCCCCGTAGGCAGAATGTCGCGTTGCGCGATCCGCAACGCGTGTCTATGGATACCGAAGTATACCTGGGCAAAGTGTGACTCGCGCTGCCCTTAGAGAATAGTTCAACAGGAGAGCCTGATGGCAGACGCAGCGGTACATGGTCACGACCATGAAGACACGCGTGGTTTCTTCACGCGGTGGTTCATGTCCACCAACCACAAAGATATCGGTATTTTGTACCTTCTGACAGGCGGTTTGGCCGGATTTATCTCCGTCGCTTTCACCGTCTATATGCGCATGGAGCTGATGGAGCCCGGCGTACAATACATGTGTGCCGAAGGTGCCCGCATGATTGCAAACGGCGAATGTACACCAAACGGCCACTTGTGGAACGTTTTGGTTACGGCCCACGGCATCTTGATGATGTTTTTCGTGGTTATCCCCGCCCTTTTCGGCGGTTTTGGTAACTATTTCATGCCACTGCAAATCGGTGCTCCCGATATGGCATTCCCACGGATGAACAACCTGTCTTACTGGATGTACGTGGCTGGCCTGACCTTTGCGGTGTTGTCTACTATTATGCCCGGCGGAAACGGCCAATTGGGATCCGGCGTGGGTTGGGTTCTATACCCGCCGCTTTCAGTGAACGAACAAGGCATGTCCATGGATCTGGCGATTTTCGCGGTTCACTTGTCTGGCGCATCGTCCATTTTAGGCGCCATCAACATGATCACTACATTCTTGAACATGCGTGCCCCAGGCATGACTTTGTTCAAGGTGCCATTGTTTGCCTGGTCCATCTTTGTAACCGCATGGCTGATCTTGTTGGCGTTGCCCGTTTTGGCTGGTGCTATCACCATGTTGCTGACAGACCGTAACTTCGGGACAGCGTTCTTTGATCCAGCTGGCGGCGGTGATCCGATCTTGTATCAGCACATCCTTTGGTTCTTCGGTCACCCCGAAGTGTACATCGTGATTTTGCCAGGCTTCGGCATCATTTCCCACGTTATCGGGACGTTCAGCCGTAAGCCAATATTCGGGTACTTGCCGATGGTTTGGGCCTTGATCGCCATTGGCGCGTTGGGCTTCGTTGTGTGGGCACACCACATGTACACAGTTGGCATGTCCTTGACCCAGCAAACATACTTCATGCTGGCCACCATGGTTATTGCGGTGCCAACAGGCGTGAAAATTTTCAGTTGGATCGCCACGATGTGGGGCGGTTCGATTGAATTCCGCACACCGATGCTGTTCGCAATTGCGTTTGTGTTCATGTTCACCGTGGGCGGCGTGACAGGCATCGTTCTGTCACAAGCTGGTGTGGACCGTGCATATCACGACACATATTATGTTGTGGCACACTTCCATTACGTAATGGCCATTGCTGCTGCGTTTGCAATCTTTGCAGGGGTGTATTTCTACCTGCCGAAGATGAGCGGCCGGATGTACAATGAGACATTCGGGAAAATCCACTTCTGGATGTTCTTCATTGGCACAAACATCACTTTCTTCCCACAACACTTCCTGGGTCGCCAAGGGATGCCACGTCGCTACATCGATTACCCAGAAGCATTTGCTTACTGGAACTACTGGTCCAGCTGGGGTGCATTCTTGTCCTTCGCTTCGTTCTTGCTGTTCATCGGCGTTGTGGCCCATGCAGTGTTCGCTGGCCGCAGGTCTGCAGAAGCAAACCCGTGGAATGAATATGCGGACACACTGGAATGGACCTTGCCGTCCCCTCCCCCCGAACACACGTTCGAAATCCTGCCAAAGCAGGAAGATTGGGACAAGGGCAACGCCCACTGATCGAAACACTGAAAAGGCCCCGCGTAAAACCGGGGCCTTCTTCACATTGGGGGCAATGCTACGATGCCATATGTTTGGTCACAGGATATCTCTGACATCGAAGCAGTGTCGCGCAGCGCACGGTTTGAACGAAACGAACCGCCCGCCCTTTCACTGACCATGACTGCCCATAATTCGCTGACGCAGCTTGGTTTTGTGCAGTTCATCACCATCACCGCTGTTTTGATGCTGGTGCCGTTATTGGCCTTTTTCGGCACACCATTTCTGTGGGTTATTTTGGGGTGCTTGGCCGCCGCCCTGGCGATGATGTGGTGGGCGCTTAAGATCAGCTGGAAACGTGGGAATATCAACGAAACCCTGGATCTGTGGCCCGACCATTTGCGCCTTGTTCGCATCAATCCCAACGGCCAGATGCAAACATTTGACGCCAATCCATATTGGACACGCGTTGAAATGATGGAAAAAGACGGCCCCGTTTCCAACTACGTCACCCTGCATGGTGCTGGACGACATGTCGAAATCGGGGCCTTTTTGTCAGAAGACGAACGCAAATCGCTGTTCAAAGACCTGCAGCGCGTACTGCCTGTGATCAGCCGAGTTTTGCCTTAATCGCGCCGCCTGCTTTGCCGAAGTCCAGTTGACCGGTGTATTTGGTTTTCAAGATACCCATGACCTTGCCCATATCGCGCAAGGATGTGGCGCCCACTTCAGAAATTGCGGCATCAATGGCGGCTGCTGTTTCAGCATCATCCAGTTGTTTGGGCAAGAATTCCTCGATCACGGCGATTTCCGCGCGTTCTTTCGCAGCCATCTCATCGCGCCCACCATCGTCAAACGCTTTGGCGCTTTCGTGGCGTTGCTTCACCATTTTGGCCAAATGGGCCAGCAGATCAGCGTCAGACACGCCCTCATCTTTGCCGGCGCCCCGGGCCTTAATATCTTCGTCTTTGATTTTTGCGTTCACCATGCGCAGCGTGGACAGGCGATCGGCCTCTTTGGCTTTCATGGCAGATTTCACGGCGTCGTTGATGCGGATACGCAAGGTCATGGTGGGGTTCCCATTAAAATGTTGTCTAAGCCAGATACTATCGCAATCTTCATAATTCAACTGGACCCATTCGCCTTGACCCCCGCGCGGAACCGACTTATCCGATCAAAAATCTGCGTAAGGTGGACCTCATGACAACGTCAGCAACTTCCAAACCAACCGCGTGCCTGGCACTTGCGGATGGAACTGTTTTTTACGGCCATGGCTTTGGTGCCACCGGCACAGCGCAAGCGGAACTGTGTTTCAACACAGCGATGACGGGGTATCAGGAAATCATGACGGACCCGTCGTATGCAGGTCAGATCGTGACCTTCACCTTTCCCCACATCGGCAACACAGGCATCACCCCCGAAGATGATGAAACTGCGGAACCCGTTGCTGCAGGAATGGTGGTTAAGTGGGATCCGACGGACCCATCCAACTGGCGCTCCAAAGGGAATTTGGCCGACTGGCTGTCCGTGCGCGGCCGCATCGCCATTGGCGGCGTTGACACCCGCCGATTGACCCGCGCCATTCGCCAATTGGGAGCGCCGCATGTGGCCCTTGAACACAATCCAGTCGGTGTCTTTGACGTTGAAGCCCTGGTGGCCAAAGCCAAAGCCTTTACCGGATTGGAAGGCTTGGATTTGGCGAAAGAAGTTTCTTGCACCCAGGCATACCGCTGGGATGAAATGCGGTGGGCTTGGCCAGAGGGATATTCCCGACAAGAAGCGCCCAAGCATAAAGTCGTGGCCGTTGATTACGGAGCAAAGCGCAACATTTTGCGGTGCCTTGCATCCGCAGGTTGCGATGTGACCGTTCTGCCCGCCACAGCCACCGCAGACGAGGTGATGGCCCACAAACCAGACGGCGTGTTTTTGTCCAACGGCCCTGGCGACCCAGCCGCAACTGGCGAATACGCCGTACCGATGATTCAGGGGATTTTGGCCGCCGATTTGCCAGTTTTTGGCATTTGTTTGGGTCACCAAATGTTAGCCCTGGCCGTTGGAGGCAAAACCATCAAAATGAACCACGGCCACCACGGTGCCAACCATCCTGTGAAAGACAACCAAACAGGCAAAGTGGAAATCACGTCCATGAACCATGGGTTTGCGGTGGATGCACAAAGCCTTCCCGATGGTGTGGTGGAAACCCATGTGTCCTTGTTTGATGGGTCAAATTGCGGGATCGCACTAAAAGACCGCCCGGTCTTTTCGGTTCAACACCACCCAGAAGCCAGCCCCGGTCCGCAAGACAGCTTTTACCTTTTTGAACAATTCGCGGATGCTATGGCCCAGCGGGCCGGTTAAAATAGGCCTTTCACCCACACCAAAAATTTAACCGGACCTTAACCAACTTAACGGAGGTTAAGATACGTCGTGTTTACTGGTGGGGGAGTATGGCCATGGTGTTGGACGTACGGCAAACTCAGCCCGAATATGACCGGCCACGCCCCATCATTGTGGCGCAGCCGGGCAGTTTACGGGCCTGGCTTTTGGAAACAAACGCTGTTCCCCGCGATGCTTTGGCGCAATTGTCGTCGCTTTACCTGCGCGACAAAATCACTTTCGCTGATGCACTTTTGCGAAAGGGCTTGTTGTCTGGCACGCGTCTTGCGGCTTTGCAGGCTGATCGCTGCAAAAAGCGCTTGGTGGATCTTTCGCTGAACCCCGCAAATCCGCGGCTTACAACCATGGTCAATCCAACCGTTTTGGCGCGTTGGGGGGTGCTACCTTGGCGCATACGTGATGGAAAAACGGTCATCTTGTGCCATTGCGAAGAACGATACAGCCGCGCCGCGCCAATGCTGAGCGACGTTTTTGGTGAAATCGAAATAGGTTTTGCGGACCCAGCGCAGATCGAAGCTGCGCTTTTGGCGCAGATTGGCCCGTCGTTGAAAGACCAAGCCGAACAGCAAGTTGCCCCTGGCGACAGTTGCCGAACCCTGAACTATTCCAAGTTACGATTATTGAGTGCGGCATTCCTGTCCATTTTGTTCATTGCGCTGTACTTCGCGCCAAACATAACCTTCACATTCTTCACCACCATCGCGCTTGTGGCGCTTGCCTGTGGGACTGGCCTTAAAGTTGCAGCGTTGGTCCAGGGATGGCGAAACCCCAAACCGATGCCCAACAAGCATAAAGTCAACGCGGCGTCGCCGCCCGTTATCACCGTCTTGGTCCCGCTCTATAAAGAACGTGAAATCGCGGCAGAATTGATCTGCAGGCTGCAGCGGATTGATTATCCCCGCGAATATTTGGATGTGATTTTGGTGATGGAAGAAACGGACACTTGCACGGCAGACACCGTGGCCCGCACCCAAATGCCCCCTTGGTTTCGTGTCTTTTCTGTTCCCGAAGGCAGTGTAAAAACCAAACCACGCGCGCTGAACTTTGCCCTAAACTTTGCCAAAGGCTCCATCATTGGGGTGTATGATGCCGAAGACGCTCCAGAACCGCAGCAATTGCGACATGTGGTTAACCACTTCGCACAGGCGGCCCCTGAAGTGGCCTGCCTGCAGGGGATATTGGATTACTATAACGTGCGCGAAAACTGGCTGTCGCGCTGCTTTGCCATCGAATATGCCACCTGGTTCCGTCTGATATTGCCCGCCTTACAGTCAATGCGGCTGCCCGTGCCCCTTGGCGGCACAACCCTGTTTTTTCGCCGTGATATTCTTGAAAGTCTGGGCGCGTGGGACGCCCACAACGTGACGGAGGACGCCGATCTGGGTGTTCGCCTGGCGCGCCATGGGTTCCGCACCGAAATGGTGCAAACGGTCACATATGAAGAAGCCAACAATCGAATCTGGCCATGGATCAAACAAAGATCACGCTGGTTGAAGGGCTTTGCCATCACTTGGGCAGTGCATATGCGGTCCCCCAAACGATTGATGGCAGATCTGGGCCTGCGTGGCTTTGTAGGGGTGCAATTGATCTTTGCCGTGGCAATCTTGCAGTTTTGTCTAGCGCCACTACTTTGGACTTTTTGGCTGGTGGCGTTTGGAGTGTATCACCCCGTCAGTGCCACTCTGCCCCATGCGATGATCGTTGTGTTTGGATCCTTGTTCTTATTGGCGGAAATCATCGGAATTACTGCGGGGATGTTGGCGGTTACTGGGCCAAATCATCGGCATCTCATACGATGGGTGCCCACCATGCACGTCTATTTTCCCTTAGGCGCACTGGCATCTTACAAAGCGTTGGCGGAACTGGTGATCGCGCCATTTTATTGGGACAAAACAAGCCACGGGAAATCAAAAACTCAGCTGAAAACAGCGGCTGAAATTACGTCGAATGCTTCAGACGGGTCACAAAAGCTTCGCTTAGATGAACACGCACAGCTTCATAGGCAGCTGCTTGATCGCCTTCCGAAATCGCCGTGACGATGGCCTGGTGCTCATCTAAAGCAACGGCACTTCGGCCTTCAACCGCCAGGGATGTAGTGGCCAGCAAAGCCATGGAACGATACACCAAGTCCAGTTGCTGAACCAAGAACCGGTTGTGGGATGCCAAATGCAACTGCTTGTGAAACTTGCGATTAGACCGTGACAAAGCTGTAGGATCATCAACACGTTCACGATCCATCTCGATCCGGTCTTGTAGCACGCGAATTTCTTCTTTGGTGGCGTGTTGCGCTGCCAGTTTGGCCGCCAGCCCTTCCAACTCTGTCCGCACGGCATACAGTTCGGACATTTCGTTATGATCCAATGACGACACAATCAAACTGCGACCATCGCGGGTCAGCAGACTTTGCGTTTCCAAACGCTGCAACGCTTCACGGACAGGGGTCCGCGATACACCAAAGCGTTCCGCCAAATCGCTCTCCACCAAACGGTCGCCAGGCCGATAATCCCCGACATCAATTGCATCCAGGATAAGGCCATAAGCGTCTTTTGACGGTGTACGGTTTGATTGAAGTGCCAAATTCGTTTTCATACTCTATGTTTTCGAGAAGATGGCTCGTTTGTCAATTATCAGGGACATGCATACTGTAAATTCATGGCTACAATTCGCACGAATAATCATTTTGACCAGACAGACATCTGGGTTTTTGATCTGGACAACACACTGTACCCGCCAAAGCACCGACTTTTCGATCAAATCGAAGAACGCATGCGCGCCTTTGTGTCCAACTTTTTGAAGGTTTCGACGCGTGAAGCGGATCGCTTGCGGTCTGAATATTGGGCAAGCCATGGAACAACCTTGGCCGGGATGATGGCCAATCATGCCATGCCGCCCGATGACTTTTTGGAAGATGTCCATGACATCGACTTTTCCGTTTTGCCCACAGATCCTGTTTTGGCCAAACTGATCTCTGATCTGCCTGGGCGAAAGATCGTCTTCACCAATGGAACGCGGCCCTATGCCAACAATGTTTTGGCTGCCCGTGGCCTGGACGGCATTTTTGAAGGCGTCTTTGGTATAGAACACGCAAACTTCACACCCAAACCGCAAAAGCAGGCTTTTGATCGCGTCTTTGCCTTGGCCGATATCGACCCCACAACAATGGCCATGTTCGAAGATGACGAACGCAACCTAGAAGTTCCCAAGGCCCTGGGATCCGCGACGGTTCTTGTTTCACCCGATGCGCCCGAATCTGATTACGTCGACGTGCATCACCACGATCTAACGTCCATACTGCAACAGATTGACGCGACACCCTCCCCTTCGCGGCGGCGAAGGACTATGTCTGCATCATGACCAAGACAGATGTTCTTATCTCCGGCGGTGGTGTAGCCGGTCTTACGGCGGCCATCGCCTTTGCCAACGCTGGCCTTGATGTGGTGTGTGTTGATCCACAGCCCCCCATCACGGACCGCGATGCCGTTGGCGCAGATTTGCGCACCACTGCGTATTTGCAGCCTGGGAATGCCTTTTTGGATCGAATCGGCGTTTGGGAAAAAGTTAAAGACATCGCGGCGCCCCTACAAATCATGCGGATCGTGGATGCCAGCGCCCAAACTTTGACCCTGAATGATTTTGATGCCGCCGATGTGTCTGATGCCCCTTTTGGATATAACGTTGGCAACTGGGCCATGCGCGAAGGGCTGTTGGCCCGCATTGCAGAATTGCCCAATCTTTCCTTTAAACCAGGTCTGGCCACCCAGAACGTCACCACCCGCACCGATTTGGCCTACGTTTCATTAAGTGACGGCTCCCAAGTAACAGCCAAGTTGTTGGTGGGCGCAGATGGGCGCAACAGCGCAGTGCGCGAAGCCTTGAACATCGGTGTTCAAAAAACGGAATTTGGCCAAGCAGCTTTGACATTTGCAGTCAATCACGACGCGCCGCATGAAAATGTTTCCACGGAAATTCACCGATCAGGCGGCCCGTTCACATTGGTGCCGTTGCCAGATCACGGGGGTAAACCCTGTTCGGCAGTGGTTTGGATGGAACGCGCCGCCACCGTCCAAACCCTTCTTTCCATGGACAAAATCGCCTTTAACGCTGCGGCAACAGAACGCAGCGCTGGGGTGATGGGTCCATTGGCGTTGGCATCCCAACGCACGTCATGGCCCATCATCAGCCAATTGGCTGACACCTTATATGGGGAACGTACTGCGCTGATTGCAGAAGCAGCCCATGTCGTTCCGCCCATCGGGGCCCAAGGACTGAACATGAGTTTGGCTGACATTGAAACCTTGCTGGATTCAGCTGTGGCATCCCCTTCGGAATTAGGGGGGCAAGCCATGCTGCGCCGATACCACCAGGCCCGATACAACGATGTGCGCCTGCGCAAAATCGGCGTTGGCGTTCTGAATCGCATGTCGATGCAAAGCCATCCGCTGGCCCAAACAGCCCGGCGCACCGGTACAAAACTGCTGCATGACGTGGACCCAATCCGCACTTCTTTGATGCGTCTGGGCATCGGCGCGGGTTAAGGGCGCTTTTTTTCCCATAAGCCCTTCCCTTTCTGCCCCAGAACCGTAGATTGCCCCGGATTTTCAACCGGATGGAAGGGGCGGCAAATGCGCGTCTATTACGATCGCGATTGCGATGTGAACCTGATCAAAAACCTTAACGTGGCAATCTTGGGCTATGGTAGCCAAGGCCACGCGCACGCACTTAACCTGCGTGACAGTGGTGCCAAGAACGTTGTTGTGGCTTTGCGCGAAGGGTCACCTTCCATTGCAAAAGCCGAAGGCGAAGGCCTGAAAACCATGGGCATCGCAGAAGCGGCTGCGTGGGCTGATGTGATCATGTTCACAATGCCCGACGAACTGCAGGCAGAAACTTACAAAAAATACGTCCATGACAACATCCGTGAAGGCGCTGCAATTGCATTTGCCCACGGCCTGAACGTGCACTTCGGTTTGATCGAACCCAAAGAAGGCGTTGACGTGATCATGATGGCACCCAAAGGCCCTGGTCACACAGTGCGCGGCGAATATACCAAAGGCGGCGGCGTGCCTTGCCTGGTGGCCGTGGACAAAGACGCATCTGGCAAAGCTTTGGACATTGGTTTGTCCTACTGTTCCGCCATCGGTGGCGGCCGTTCCGGCATCATCGAAACCAACTTCCGCGAAGAATGTGAAACTGATTTGTTCGGTGAACAAGCTGTTTTGTGCGGTGGCTTGGTGGAATTGATCCGTTGCGGGTTTGAAACACTCGTGGAAGCAGGTTACGCGCCGGAAATGGCATACTTCGAATGCTTGCACGAAGTGAAACTGATCGTTGACCTGATCTATGAAGGCGGCATCGCCAACATGGACTACTCGATCTCCAACACTGCAGAATACGGCCAATACGTCACCGGCCCACGCATCTTGAATTACGACGAAACAAAAGCACGTATGAAAGACGTTCTGTCTGACATTCAGCAAGGTAAGTTTGTCCGTGACTTCATGTTGGAAAACGCTGTGGGTCAGCCCACAATCAAAGCGTCCCGCCGTGCAAACGACGAACACATGATCGAAGAAACTGGTGCAAAACTGCGGGCCATGATGCCTTGGATTTCTGCTGGCAAAATGGTCGATAAAGAACGGAATTGATCTAAACGATCATACGAAATTTTAAACGCACCCGCCGCAGGGTGCGTTTTTTCTTTGAGGGGCCATGCAAAATCCAGGTGCCATAAATTGGATCCGCCTTATGGCGGTGTCATTGATTTGGGGCGGCGCGTTCATGGGCGTGTCCATTGCCTTACGCCATTTTGAACCTTTGCAACTGGCCACCACACGCGTTGGTATCGGGGCATTGGCGCTTTTCGCACTGATGCGCATACGCGGTGTAGGATTTCCGCCGCTGAACGATCACAAATTATGGACGTTCATCGCCGGCATTGCCGTTCTATCAACCGCCCTTCCCTTCGCGCTTTTGTCTTGGGGTCAGCAGTTTGTGCCTTCTGCCTTTGCAGGCATGACAATGGCGACCGTGCCGCTCTTCATTTTACCCTTGGCACACTTGTTTGTACCAGGAGAAGGAATGACACCGCGTAAGGTAGCCGGGTTCATCATTGGGTTTCTGGGCACAATGATTTTGATCGGGACCGGTGGTTTATCGGTGGGCGAAAACGGCTTAGTACGCATCGCCCAGCTCGCCTGCGTGCTGGCGGCGTTGTGTTACGCGTGCAATTCAATCCTCACAAAGCGGTGCCCGCCTGTCAGTGAATTGGCGCTGTCCACGGCTGCCTTGGCTTTTGCATTTGCCATGCTGTTGCCCTTTGCACTGGTCTTTGAAGGCGTGCCTCAGAGGCTGACCACCGAAGGTATCCTCGCCATTGTGTATTTGGGGCTTTTGCCGACTGCGGCCGCTTACGTCTTAAAAGTGGCCATCGTTCGATCCGCAGGCCCAAGTTTTATGTCATTTGTGAACTACTTTGTGCCGTGCTGGTCAGTCTTGCTGGGCGCTTGGCTGTTGGGGGAACGTCTGCCCAGCGGGCTGTTTTATGCTTTGGGGCTAATACTGTTGGGTCTTGCTCTCAGCCAATGGCCGCTGATCCGAGCCCTGATCAATGGAACAGGGCGCCCTGCATCCTGAGGGCCTGCCGCGTCTCTGCTACGTCGTGCACACGCACAATCTGCGCGCCTTGAGACACTGCATGCAGCGCCACAGCAACCGATCCACTCACGCGGTCTGCGGCAGTTTCGGCGCCAGTCAGCGTGCCTATAAATTTCTTGCGCGATGCTCCTAATAAAATCGGGCACCCCAAACTGTGAAACGCGGACAAATTGCGCAGCAAGAGAACATTGTGATCCAGTGTTTTGCCAAACCCAATCCCTGGGTCCACCACGATCTGATCCAATGCGATGCCTTTTGAACGTGCGAAGGCCACATGGCCAGATAACGCCTTGGACACGTCTTTGACCACGTCTCCATAGGTGGGATTATTTTGCATAGTGGCCGGCAGCCCTTGCGCATGCATCACACAAGCAGGCACGCGCGCGCGCGCGGTAACATCGGCCAAAGCGGGATCAAAAGTAAACGCCGCCACATCATTGACCAATGACGCCCCAGCCGCCAACGCCGCCTTGCCCACCGCCGCTTTGCGTGTATCGATCGAAATCGGAACATCTGATTGCGCGCGTATCGCCTCAATCACCGGGACAGTGCGCGCCAGTTCTTCGTCGATGCCCACTTCTTTAGCGCCCGGGCGCGTGCTTTCCCCGCCGATATCCAATATATCCGCACCATCAGACACCATTTTCATGGCCTGATCCAAAGCACACGCAGGGTCCAAATAACGACCCCCGTCAGAAAAGCTGTCAGGTGTTACGTTTAAGATTCCCATGATATTTGGGCGGCCCATGTCCAATCCCGCGATCGGACTGCGCGGCCGGGTCATCTGGATCAGCGTCTGATCTTCGATGTCTTTCGCCGAAACAACTTGAGAACAATCACCGTTAAACACTTCAACATCTGTGAAATAACACCAACCACCAGCCAACTGGTTTTCCCCTTTTGAAACGATCAAAGGCCGAAACAGTTCGTCATCCTGCGGGGTATATTGTTTCACTGGACAACCATGTTCAAATACGCATCTTCTTTTGCGGCTAAGATAACCTGCGCGGCCTCAATCTCGTTTGCGAACCAGTCCACCAAAGCATTGGAGTCTCTTACGGAAACGCTGGGACCTTCGACCGCGTCCAGAACCATTTTCGAAGGGGCCCAAACCATGATCTGGTCGTTGCGCATTCCCCAATCTAATTCGGTTCTGGTCCCCACCACCACACATCGGTCATCGTGGCTTCCTAAGATCCAAGCGTTTTGTTCGATTCCCAAAAGATCGATCCGGCGTTGCGGCATGGCCTGCTTTGCTTTTGCCAAAGGGGTTTCGGGCATGCCCACGCAAAAGATAACGGGGTTTTCATGGGCTGCGGCAGCATCCAGCCATCTTTTGACAATGTCAGTGGTCATCAATTCATTGTCTAAATAAACTACAATTGGGTGGGGTGTATCTGCCAACGCGCGAACGTGATTGTCTTTGGATGTGGCGCGCACGATTTCGACGCCCAAGTTGCCAGGCCCGCGATCCAATTTTTCGATTCGCACAAAAACGCGCTCGGCTTGGGGTTCAATCAAAATTCGTTCCGCCACCCTTTCGGCCAACGTTTCCAGCAGGTTCAAGCGTTCTTCTGAAAGTTCCCCTTCGATGGCTTCGGTGACCTTGTCATAGGACAGGATCCGGTCCACGTCATCGTCCACGGGACCTTTCAAAGGCCGGACTTCCACAACGATGTTGAAACAGATGCGTTGGGTTGTGCCCCGTTCCGCTTGGAAGGCCCCAATTTCCACTGTTTTCACAAAATCGCGAACCGATATTCGATCCAGCATTTCTGGCTGCGTGCTTTCAGATCGGGCACCGGGGTGGGCAAAGGCCAAATGGATTTCGTCGGACATGGGTCACCCTCACATTGGGCAAAACGCCCTTACCGGCGGCGTTTACCCGGCTTGTAGAACTTGTGCACCCCAATTGTCGTGGTGTGAATGAACACCCGCGACCAATTCGGGCGCACCGCCGTCGTATGGTAATACGTTGCACCCTTGGTCAGATTACGGCTGCCACCACGCAACATAATGTCCGCGATTTTTCCCAACCGGTTGTAAACTTTGCGATTGCCAACATGTTCCGCCCGGCCATCGCAAGTGTAGGTAAACTGGCAAGCGAACTTTCGACCAGTGCCCTGATTGATCACCGCGCACGGGGTGTTCGGGAACTTGCGGCTATCGACACGATTCAAAATCACTTCAGCCACCGCGAATTGGCCCTTTAGGGTTTCGCCACGCGCCTCGAAGTAAAGCGCTTCAGTTAAACATCGCCACTGCGCGCCGCCGCGCACAACAGGTTGCCGGGCCAGCCATCGTTCTGTGTAAGAAAAAGCTACGCCGCGCGGGCGGCGTTGCGGCCGCATTGTGGATGAAACCCGCCCTGAAAAGAATGCGCGGCTGGTCACTTCGGACGCTTGTTGCGCCAAAGCAAAAGACACAGACGCCGGTGCCACAGGCAGGCCAATCGGCGCAGCAGGCATGGTCAAATCCGGTGAGCGCGGCTGCAAGAAATAGATGTTCTTTTTCAAATTCTGGTGCGTGCCGGCCAGCAATGTGGATCGTACATCCCGGCCCGAATTCTCAGAGAAGCTTAGTTTAGATACCGGATCATCAGGCAACCAACGAGACCCACCCAAGGCGATGGCGACCGACGATATATCTGCGCCAGCGGCACCCATTAAAGACGCACTTTGTTCGCCAGCTGGCAAAGTTGGCTGAACAACAACCGGAGCAAAGGCGGGTTCTGCGTCGCGCAAAACAGGCCGCAGAGTTGAGATTGTGCGGGCAATGGGACGTTGGCTGGACGCAAGTGCCGCGTCTTCACGCGCTTTTGGTGTCAACTCCAGCGCCAGTGCGGGCACCATGAAGGACACAACGCCCACGATAAAAAATGTCAAAAATCTTGTCATCAAGTTTTCTGCCAGCAGCATTAGTTCATCCCGGACTGTTCGATAGTGGATTTGTCGTTTGTCGTCCAGGTAATGTTAATTGAAACCTGCGAACAAATGGTTAGCCCAGAGGCAACAATCAGTTTTTCACAGCTAAAACGCATTGTGCGGCGGCCAAACGCGCCACTGGAACGCGGAACGGGGAACAAGACACGTAGTCAAAATCACGTTCGCGCACAAACCGAATGGCATCTGGTTCACCACCGTGTTCCCCACAGATAGAGAGAATCACATCTTTGCGGGCTTTACGGCCCCGGCGGGCACCCAGTTCCAGCAGTTCCCCCACACCTTCAACGTCCATCTTGTGGAACGGATCTTCTTCATAGACCCCTTGCTGCACATAAGATGACATAAACCGCCCAGCATCGTCGCGTGACAAACCATAAGTCATCTGCGTCAGGTCGTTGGTCCCGAAGCTCAGAAAATCGCAATACATGGCGATTTCACCTGCGCGCAGTGCGGCGCGGGGGGTCTCAACCATCACCCCCAAAGAATACGAAAACCCATCACCGCGTTCCACCCGTACTGCAGCCGCAACCCCGTCGATCCGGGTTTTTACGATTTCCACTTCGCGCTTTGCCGATACCAGTGGAATCATGATTTCAGGCCGAACCCCACCCCCACAATCCAGTGCCGCTTCAAATATGGCGCGCGCTTGCATCTCATAGATTTCAGGCACTGTAATGCCCAGCCGTACGCCGCGCAGGCCCAACATAGGATTGAACTCTTTTAACGCCTCGACCCGTTCCGTGACAGTGGACATCGGCAAATTTAGTGCAGCGGCCAAATCGCGCAAGCCAGCTTTGTCGCTGGGTAAAAATTCATGCAGAGGTGGGTCCAACAGCCGGATCGATACGGGCCGCCCGTCCATCACCTTAAATATCTCAGTGAAATCGGCGCGCTGCAAAGGCAACAACCGTTCCAATGCGGAAGTTCGATCTTCGTCATTCTCCGCGAAAATCACTTCGCGCATCATGGTCAAACGATCAGCTTCAAAGAACATGTGCTCACTGCGGCATAAACCAATGCCGTCCGCATTAAAACGTTGGGCGGTTACTGCGTCTTTGGGGGTGTCCGCATTGGCACGAATGCCAATGTCACGCACATCATCAGCCCAAGACAACAAGGTTGAAACGCTGTCATCCAATCCAGCTTCCTGGGTTTCCACCTCCCCCGCCAAAATTTGACCTGCTGTGCCATCGATGGTCACGATGTCGCCTTCGCGGATCACCCGCCGATTCAGACCCATCAGAGTTTTCTTGCGCGGATTTACGGCAATGTCAGATGCGCCCACCACACATGGAACACCGATTCCACGGCCGATAACCGCGGCGTGGCTGGTAATCCCCCCGCGTTCCGTCAACACAGCAACAGATGCGTGCATCCCGCGAATATCTTCTGGGCCGGTCTCGCGGCGCACCAAAACTGCGGCTTCCCCCCGCGCCGCTGCAGCATGGGCATCGTTCGCAGTGAAAACAACGCGTCCCGTGGCGGCCCCTGGACTGGCGGCGATACCTTGCGCCAGGATGGTCCGCTTTGCATCAGGGGCAATCTGTCGGTGCAACAGCTCAGACAAAGCTTTGGGATCAACGCGCATCAAAGCATCTTCGCGGGGGATCACCTGATCTGCCGCCAAATCCACAGCAATACGCACTGCAGCCCGCGCAGATCGGTTAATGCGCACCGCGTCCAAAATCGCCAGCTTGCCTGCATCCACGGTAAATTCGATGGACATTTCTTCGCGCAACCGAATGCGCGCCAATTTGCCATGTTCGATCAGTTCATCAAACACATCGGGGCAGCGTTCCTGCAAAGACGGGCCGCGTGAATCTTTAGTAAGGTACAATGCGCGGGCTTTTGGGTCCAATGCCTCGCGGCCTTGGGACTGGCTTAAATACCGGCCTCGAATGCCCGCCAGGCCTGTCCCAGAACTGGCAAATTGGATAACGCCGGACCCACATTCTTTTTGCCCCACCCCCAAAGCCATTGCTTGGATCACCAAACCCAGGCCAGCGTCGGCGGGCGCCCCTTTGGCTTGGCGCAACAATCGGGCGGTGGTCCCTTCCCAAGCCCGTGCCATGGAGGACAACACATCCACTAACTGGCGTGCCACGTCCTGGGGAAAGGGTTCTTCTGCTTCGTCTTCATAGGCAACAAGCGCGCTTTGGATTGCGGCTTCATCCGGGTCATCGATGACATCAAAGATATCCGCATCCAGCCGCGCCACATGCACGGCATATGAATGGATGAACCGCAAATACAGACGACAGGCGGCAGAAGGGCCCAGCTTCTTTTTCAAAATAGGAAAGGTTTTGTCATTCAAGCCGATGTTCAAAACGGCGCCCGGCCCCCCCCAATCTGGAGAAGCCGATGAAGGCCGCACCGACAATAAGGGGTTGTCCCCAAAATGCGGCAGCACTTGCGCAAGATCAGGCTCGTTCCCCTTAGCAATGTCCAAGACAGCATCAAACGACAAAGCCACGGTTTGCGGCACAGGCATGTTCAAACGGATCAAGCGCTGTAAACACTTGGCCCGGCCGCCGTATACATCAGCGGTCATGGGGGTCGTTTGTTCAATGACGACCATGGGGGCGTAGTCAATATGCTGCACTGCGGCGATCCTTCTTCGTGGTCACCATAGGCTTTGATCGATTCGATACAAGTGTTTTACCAATCCACCCATTTTATGGGCAGATTGGCGGGGTCAGCCTTCGATTTTGGTCAAATC
>JAHDCP010000052.1 GCA_020629775.1 Planktomarina sp. | reverse complement strand
TTAAGCGCCAGTCAGTGCTTTGGCAAAATCATCTGGATCAAATGCGTCCAAATCATCAATCTTTTCCCCAACGCCAATGGCATGGATGGGCAGGCCGTATTTGTCGGCCAACGACACAAGTACCCCGCCTTTGGCCGTGCCGTCCAACTTGGTCATCACCAAGCCGGTCACGTCCGCCATATCTTTGAAGACTTTAACTTGGTTCACAGCGTTCTGGCCGGTGGTGGCATCCAAAACCAACAAAGTGTTGTGCGGGGCGGTGTTATCCACTTTCTTGATGACGCGCACAATCTTGGACAATTCGTCCATCAAATCTGTGCGGTTTTGCAATCGCCCGGCGGTGTCGATCATTAAGATATCTGCGCCATCTGCCGTTGCTTTCTGCAAAGATTCGAACGCCAAAGATGCGGGATCGGATCCTTCCTTGGCAGTATACACAGGCACATCGGCGCGGTCGCCCCAGACCCGCAATTGTTCCACGGCGGCAGCACGGAACGTATCGCCCGCAGCAATCACCACTTTCTTTCCAGACGATTTCAGTTGAAGCGCCAGTTTGCCAATGGTGGTGGTTTTACCGGACCCGTTAACCCCCACCACCAAGATGACCTGGGGTTTCTTTTGGTAGATTGGCAATGGCACGGCGACGGGTGTCATGACGCGGGAAATTTCTTGGGCCAAGGCGGCCTTGATGTCCTGGGTGGACATCTTTTTGCCGAAGCGCCCTTCAGCCAAGTTCGCCGACACGCGGGCAGCCGTGTCCACGCCCATGTCTGAGGCGATCAACAAGTCTTCCAGCTGTTCTAACATGTCGTCGTCAAGGACGCGGCGCGGCGCACGCTTAAAGAACCCACGCTTTTCTTCTTTCAGAACCTCAGGCTCTTTTTCGACATCCAGCTTAAGAGGGGCCGCCAACGGCACATCTGCCATCTGTTCTGGGTCGAGTTCTTCAAGTGTATCCGCACCCTCGGGTTCGGGTTCGTAAACTGGCTCTGGCTCTGGCTCTGGCTCTGGCTCTGGCTCTGGCTCTGGCTCTGGCAAAACAGCCACGGGTTCGGGGGGGGGTGCAACCTCTTCTTCCACCTCATCTGCCACGTCTTCTTCGACGATGGCATCCAACCCTTCCTCCAATTTGGACGAAGATTTGAACAACCGTTGTTTCAGTTTTCCGAAAAAGGACATCGCAGCCACCAATTTGATCGTTACTCACTTAAGCACTGCAGCACCGATGCGCAAAGGGTTAGCTGCACAACACAAACAGATGATACATCATGGCTTGCACTTACCCTTCAAATAGCGCCAAAGAAATCCATGCGTTGGTTTTTAGTTTTCCTTCTGTTTTGGTGGTGCACGCCTGCCCTGGCTGACGTGGCAGAACCCCATTGCACGTCCGGGAAATGGTCTGACGTGCAATGCATTGACCCCATGCAATTTGATGTGGGTGTTTGTGAAACCCTGGAACGCCAAGCACAAACCCACGGATTGGACCCCCACGGCTTTGCCCGGTTGATCTGGCAAGAAAGCCGTTTCAACCCTAACGCCTTAAGTCCCGCCAACGCCATGGGAATTGCACAGTTTATTGCATCCACCGCCCGTGCACGGGGATTGAAAGATCCCTATGATCCCGCTTTGGCGTTAGAACATTCGGCGCAATACTTGGGCGAAATGACCCGCCACTATGTGGGCTTTGGCCTGGCGGCGGCGGCGTATAACGCAGGCGAAGGGCGGGTGGACGACTTTTTGTACCGCGCGCGGCGCTTGCCCGGCGAGACACGCCATTATGTGCGCATCATCAGCGGCGTGTCTGGCGACGATTGGAAAGCCGATCCGGGCTTAAAGCGGGATTACAGGCTGAACGGGGATATGCCCTTCCAAGATGCCTGCCTGCGCATGGCGCGCGACCGGGTTTACACCAAACTGTTCCGCCCGGTGCCTGTGCCACGCTGGGGCGTGCAGATGGCTTACGGCACGACCCGCGGCAAAGCCAAAGCCGCGTTCAAACGTCGGACGGCCCAATGCCGGGGGACTGTGTCTGGGGCCCATGTCCATTACCTGAAGGTCAAATCGCGCGTGTCAGGGCCCCGGGGATTTTACGTGGCGCGCCTGGGGGCTGGCAGCAAACAAAAGGCCGATGCCCTGTGCCGCAAAGTGGCGCGCGCTGGGTGTACGTGCCGGGTGTATCGCAACAAATAGTCACCAAGCCATGACGGCAACCGCCATCGCAATCAACAACTGGCCTAAATAGTATTGCATCCAAATCAAAACGGAGGCGGTGACGTCTGCCCACCGGGGCAACGTGCGAAACAGTTGCAGACCCAGAATAAAGTCCGAGGCCGCAAACGCCAGTGCGCCATCCAAAGGGGAAGACGCTCGGTGGGTGTACAAACCGCTGGTCAAAACCATTATGCAAATCAGGACTACATATCCAACGATTGCGGCCTTAAGCTGTCCGGCGCGGGGAACCACCAGCCCCAATGTCAGAACGGCAAGCCCCACCACCACCACCCAAATCCAAAGTGGTGGTAACGTCATGGAGCCGGACCCACCCAATGTGAACAATCCGATATAAGCAATATGAGCTGCAGCAAATGCCCCCAATCCAATCGCGAAACTCCGGTTTCCCGGGCGCGAAAGGGCAAAATCGCCCACCGCAGAAAGCACTAAACCTGCCACCAACCAAGGGCTCAGCCCGTCCACGAAACACGCCACCGCAAGCGCCATCATCGGCACTGGCTTAATAATGGACTTTGCAAGGCTTGGCCCGCGATAACAAAAGAACAGCCAGAAAATCAGGGCCGATCCAATTGATAAAGCAACCAAGCCTTGAAAAAGGGTCATCCCACCTCGTCTTGGAAGTGTTCCATGGTCAGTTTGATGGGGTTCGACGCTGCTTGGCCCAAACCGCAAATCGATGCGTCCGTCATGATGCCGATCAAATCGGTCAGCAGTTCCTGATCCCAGCTGTCAGCTTCCATCAACTTCACTGCTTTTTCACAACCCACCCGGCACGGCGTGCACTGGCCGCAGCTTTCATCTTCAAAAAACTTCAGCATGTTCAGCGCCGCGTCGCGGGCTTTGTCTTGGTCTGACAAAATCACCACCGCCGCAGATCCAATGAATGTGCCCAAAGGCTGCAACGTGTCAAAATCCATCGGCACATCGTTGATGGATGCCGGCAGCAGACCCGAAGATGGCCCGCCGGGTTGGTATGCTTTGAACACGTGGCCATCGGCCATGCCGCCTGCCGCGTCAATCAAATCCATGATGGTGGACCCAGCGGCCAGCAAATATACCCCCGGGTTCGCAACACGCCCCGAAATCGAGAAGCTGCGCAGCCCCACGCGCCCGTTCTTTTGGGTGCTGTTCATCACTTCTGGGCCTTCGCGCGCGATCTTGCACACCCAGTACAGAGTTTCGATGTTGTGCACCAACGTGGGGGCCCCAAAGATACCCACCTGCGCCACAAAGGGCGGGCGGTGGCGCGGGATGCCGCGCTTGCCTTCGATGCTTTCGATCATCGCAGATTCTTCACCACAGATATACGCACCCGCCCCACGGCGCAGATCAATATAGCCAGGCTCCACCAAACCGGCGTCTTCCAGCGCTTTGATTTCAGTGGCCAAAATATGCAGCACGGCGGGATATTCATCCCGCATATAGATAAACGCTTTGTCCGCTTCCACAGCCCATGCCGCCATCAACATGCCTTCCAAAAACAGATGCGGCGTTCGTTCCAGATAGTAACGGTCTTTGAACGTGCCCGGCTCGCCTTCGTCCCCGTTCACCGCCAAATACCGCGGGCCTTCGTTCGCGCGCACAAAGCCCCATTTCTTGCCAGATGGAAAGCCCGCCCCGCCAAGGCCGCGCAGACCTGATTCCAACACCTTGTTTTGCAGGTCTTCCCAATTGCCATCCGCCCGCAACGCCTTCAGCGCAGCGTACCCGCCTTCAGCTTCATAGGCTGCGAATGTTTCGTAATCCGGGATATCGGCATGGGTATGCCCGGCGGCAATGGCCGCGTTCACCTTTTCGGGGGTCGCATGATCAATATGGTGATGGCCCAATTCCAAAACTGGGGCTGTGTCGCACCGCCCCATGCACGGCGCGCGCAAAACGCGAACCGCAGTCGGATCCAACCCATCTTCCAGCGCCGCTTTCAATTGTTGCGCACCCGCCAGTTCACACGACAGGCTGTCACACACACGAATGGTCAACGCAGGTGGCGGGGTGTCCCCTTCCTTCACCACGTCAAAGTGCGCGTAAAACGTGGCAACTTCATACACTTCTGCTTGGGACAGTCGCATCTCTTCCGCCAAGCCCGCCAAATGATCGGCAGACAAATGACCGTATTTGTCTTGGATCAGGTGCAGGAATTCGATCAACAGATCACGATCCCGGGGGCGGTCCCCCAACAGGGCGCGCACATCATCCCAGCCTTGGTCAGTTACCTGGCGGCCTTTTGGGGTTTTACGCCCTTTTCCTTTGCCCGATTTCCAGACACCTTTGCGATCGTCCAAAGCCATGGCCGCACCTCTTCCCTTACAGCTGCGCCATCGTGTTAAACCCTGGCAGGAATTTCCAGGGGGTCAAATGCGACCAAATTCTATCCGGGTGCGTTTTGACCAGGGGGATTGGTTCCGATGGGAAACATAAACCGCGATTCCGCACGGAAAAGTTTCATACAAGTCAGATGCATAAGATCCACGCGCCCGCACGACCAAACTGTTTACAGCAGGCTGCCTTGCTCGGGGCCTTGCGGTTTGGGCTTTGCCTTTTTGGCGGGGGCCGATCTGCCTGCCAAGTCCACGCGACCGTCAGCGAACTCAATCTCAACTGCGCCCTTGGGAAATCCCTTTTTGGCGGTGGCAACGTCCCCATCCACACGCACAACCGCATAGCCGCGCTTTAGCGTTTCTTTGTATCCAAGCGTTTCACGAACGCGGTCAACAGCCGCCAATCGGTCTGACAATCGGGCCAAGCGATCTGCCATCCGATCCGGCATGGCGTAGGTTAACCGGCTGAGTGTTTGGCGGTGACGATCGACCTGCCCCACCAGCGCGCTGGATCGCAGCCCCCCCGCAACACGGGCCAAACCCACCTGCCGCGATTGCACAGCACTGCGCAATGCCCCAGGCAACCGCTCATCCACCAAATCAAGGCGTTGGCGCATGGGGGCCAGTATCATATCTGGGCGCGGCAAAGCACGGCCCAAGTCCTGCACCCTTTGGCCCCGACGCGACATTTGGTTGGCCAGCGCTGCACTGGCGCGCGCGCCCATGCTGTCGGCCCAAGCCATCAAATCCAGCCGCACCGGCACTGACAATTCTGCCGCCGCCGTGGGGGTTGGCGCGCGTTGATCCGAGACAAAGTCAATCAACGTTGTGTCCGTTTCGTGACCCACCGCAGAAATCAATGGAATATCAGATGCTGCCGCAGCCCGGGCGACAATTTCTTCGTTAAAGCCCCACAAATCTTCGATGGACCCACCGCCGCGGGCCACGATCAACACATCGGGGCGCGGCAATGCCCCGCCCGGGCTCATGGCGTTGAACCCTTCGATGGCGCGGGCCACTTCCGGCGCGCAGTTTTGTCCCTGCACGGCCACTGGCCAAACCAAAACTTTGCGCGGGAAACGATCCCGCAAGCGGTGCAAAATATCGCGTATGACCGCGCCCGTCGGGGATGTTACCACCCCGATAACTTCGGGAAGATACGGCAACGGGCGCTTGCGTGCAGGGTCAAACAACCCTTCTGCGGCCAGCATTTTTTTGCGCTTTTCCAACATGGCCATCAACGCGCCTTCGCCCGCGACGGTCACGTCATCGACGTTCAAATTATATTTGGACTGGGGGCCATACGCGGACAATTTTCCCGTCACCACCACTTCCATGCCCTCTTCCGGCATGACCGACATACGCGCGACTTGGCCCTTCCAGGATGTGCAATTCAACGAATTGCGGTCGTCTTTGACGTCGAAATAGAGATGGCCTGAGCGGGCATGGACCACGCGGCCCACTTCCCCCTTCACCCGTACGCGGCCAAATTCGCCTTCCAACGTCTTTTTGATCGCGCCTGAAATCTCAGACACGGTAAATTCGGGGGCGTTTTCACCTTCGCGGGGCTCATCGATCAGATCCATCAGGGTACCTTGTGGGCTGGGTTGGTCCAGCTTAGAACGCATCCAATCGAAGGCCAAGGGAGCGCGCTATGAATATCTTGATCTTGGGTGGCGGCGGCCGGGAACATGCTTTGGCTTGGGCTGCAGCGCAAAATCCGAAATGTGATCAGCTGATTGTGGCACCCGGCAATGCGGGCATCGCGTCCTTTGCCGATACGGCGGATATTGATCCATCCGATGTGGGGGCTGTTATGGACTTGGTCAGCACCGAATCCATCGGCCTGGTGATCATTGGGCCAGAAGCCCCCTTGGCGGCTGGTGTGGCAGACGCGTTGCGCGCCGCGGGCATTGCCACCTTCGGGCCATCGGCTGCGGCGGCTGAATTGGAAACGTCCAAAGCCTTCACCAAATCAATTTGTGACGCAGCGGGTGCCCCCACGGCGGCTTACGGCCATTTTAAAGATGCGGCTTCGGCAAAGGATTATGTCCGCGCCCAAGGCGCACCGATTGTGGTGAAGGCCGATGGGCTGGCGGCAGGCAAAGGCGTGGTGGTGGCCATGACGGAAGGCGAAGCACTGGCCGCGATTGACGATATGTTCGGCGGATCCTTTGGCGCAGCAGGCGCGGAAGTGGTGATCGAAGAATTCATGACTGGGGAAGAAGCATCCTTGTTTGTTCTGTGCGACGGCATCGATGTTTTGAACATCGGCACGGCCCAGGACCACAAACGCGTGGGCGAAGGCGACACCGGCCCCAACACAGGCGGCATGGGGGCATATTCCCCTGCCCCAGTGATGACGGATGCCGTAACCGCGCGGGCCATGGACGAAATCGTGCACCCCACGCTGGCCGAACTGGCTCGCCGGGGCACGCCCTATCAGGGTGTGTTGTACGTGGGATTGATGATCGAAAATGGCGCACCCCGATTGGTAGAATACAACGTTCGCTTTGGTGATCCCGAATGCCAAGTGTTGATGATGCGCTTGGGGGCGCAAGCGCTGGATGCAATACACGCCTGCGCCGAAGGGCGGTTGGCGGATATGCATGTGAACTGGGCCAATGATCACGCCATAACAGTTGTCCTTGCCGCCCAAGGATACCCCGGGGCATATGACAAAGGCAGCGTTATCAGCGGTTTGGACGATTTGACCAAAGATTCCAAAAACATGGTGTTCCACGCGGGCACGGGCCTGCGCGACGGGCAAATCGTCGCCACAGGCGGGCGGGTTTTGAACGTGACGGCCCGCGGCGACAGCCTGGCGGACGCGCGCGACCGGGCCTATGCTATGGTGGATACCATCGATTGGTCCGAAGGTTTTTGCAGGCGCGACATTGGCTGGCGCGCCCTGAGCTGACACCGCGTGCGCGGGGCGCTGCCCCGAACCCCGGGATATTTTCACTGCGGGTGATTTAGGGGCAGATCAGCTGTTGGTTCAGATTTGCATTTGTTCTGAATGGCCCCAGGGGCCGGGTTTTTAGCGATTTGCCATCGAACGTTGTGGCCATCACATTTTGCCATCCTGCATCGGCTGTGATCAGTTCTGGCCCTTGACCACAGTTGCGCACACCGCCAGGAATTTCCGCTTCGCCAATGCGGTGGTTGGTGAGGCCCTTAAGAGAGGCCACTTCGCGCAATCGCCCGTTTTTGAACCGCCACAAGCGCAGGGTTTTGGCCAAATGAGGGCGGTCAATATAGCCGATTTCCACGTGACCATCCCCGTCCATGTCAGCCGCGCCAATGGGAGCCAACCAGCGGAACCGGGTGCCGATATGTGGTGTGCGTGTGACAAAGCCATCCATGTCAAAAATCGCCAACGCGCCGCCTTTTTGGAAATCGGTTATGACAGTCACGACTTCTGGGTCACCGTCGCCTGTGACGTCCCATAGACGTGGGGCCAGATCTTCAAAAACCTGGCCGTCGGGCAGTTTGAATGTCTTGATCCGGCGGCTTTCCGGACCGGTTTGAATTTCGATCCGCAACGTAGTGTATTCGATGCCGTCCCCCAAAACCGCATGGGGGTAGGCAGTTGTGTCGCCGCCGTAATGTGCACCAATGATTGAGTCGCGGGCCACACCGGCCCCAGGCCAAAGCGCCAAGGCCAGCGCGATGGCCCGCCACACCATTAGATTTGCCGTTCGGGCATTTGCACCACAAGACCGTCCAGGTCATCGGTGACTTTCAACTGACAGGTCAGGCGCGATTGGCCTGGCTTGGGTTCAAACGCGAAATCCAACATGTCTTCTTCCATGCCGTCCATGGCGGGCAATTTGTCTGTCCAAGCGGCATCCACGTAAACGTGGCACGTGGAACACGCACAGGCGCCGCCGCAATCGGCCTCGATCCCGGGGATGTTGTTGTCACGGGCCCCTTCCATGACGGTCAGGCCGTTGGCGACCTCAACTTCGTGCTTGGTGCCACTGTGTTCGATGTATGTAATTTTTGCCATGTGTGTCTTCCAATTCAGGTCTGCCAAATCAGGTATCATCTTTTGCAGGATTTTCCAGAGGTTTGGTAATTGCGATTTTTGATCCCTTTGGCGGCAACTGGCACGAGAAAAGTCACAAATTTGCCAAAATTTTTTGAGATAAAAGAGGTATCAGCCTGACGAGGCCCTTGTATGCGCATGATTCTTTTGACCCTGACAGCCGCCCTGGTGGGTGCTGGCTGCACGCTTCCTTCCCAAGAAGGCGGCACGTTCCGGGAACCTGACCAAATCAAAATTTTTCGCGCCGGTCCAGAAGACGCTCCAGAAGGCACCTGCTGGGGCCAAGATGAAAGCCCCGCAGTGGTGGAAACCGTGACAGTGCAAGTGGTGGAACGCCCAGCGCAGTTAGATGCTGCAGGTCAGGTGATCGAACCTGCACGGTTGCGCACAGAACAGCGCCAACGCATCGTCCAATCGCGTGAAGCGGTGTGGTTTGAAACGCCCTGCCCCGAAGTCTTCACTTCAGATTTTGTAGAATCCCTGCAGCGCGGCTTGGCCTTACGGGATATTTACCTGGGCCCCGCCCACGGGGAAATGGACCGCGCCACCCGGGACGCCATTCGTGTGTTCCAAAAACCCATGGGACTGAACAGCCCTGTTCTGTCCATGGTGGCGGCGCGCAAGCTGGGGTTGGTGGCATACAGCCGGGACGACATTAAGCGATTTTAACCTGTTGTCAGGTTTGACCGTCAAGTGGATCGTCCTTGGTGGGGATCTTGCGGTCGCGCATGTCATCGCATTCGCGGAACACATCCCGCAGGCACACCAGACAAACGCTGCGGCGCATATCACGGGTCATGGCGTTGATGGCGGCAGGCTTGGATTCGTGAACGTGATCTTCGCCCAAAACATCTGTCACATGAAACCGGTTGAGTGACCGTTCCAGATCATCGGTGCCAGTCACGATGTGCACAGTACCACCCATTTCGCGCACGTCGCGCACCAGTTCGATCAACATATCAGCTGCGGCCAGATCAATCTTGCCCACGCTTTTGAGATCCAGAATCAAGTTCGGTTGTTTGGGTCGGGCCGCGCGCAGTTTTGCGATTTCGCGTTCCACGTTTTCGATGGATCCGAAATAGAGTTCGCCCGTTATGCGGATGGTCATCATCTGGCGGCATTCAGCTTGGCCATGGGTATCCACACGGCGGAATTTGCGGTCCCCTTTGGGGCTGATCAGCGGTGCCGTGACTGCCACTTCTGGATAGGCCGTTTCATAGACAAACACGGAAAGTGACGCGATGACACCGACATAGATGGCGAAATCCAGTTCAATCAACAGCCCTGCTGCCAGGGTTAAGATCAAGATCAACGCTTCCGGGCGGGACGTTGTGATAACGTGGTGCAGTTCTTTGAAATCCACCAACTTCCAAGCCACAAACAAGATCAACCCAGCCATGGCGGGGGTCGGGATCATGGCCACCAAGGGGCCCACGAAGACCAAGATCAGCGCCAAGAACGCACTGGCAAACAACCCCGACAGCGGCGTCATGGCCCCTGCAGATGCATTGACCCCAGATCGCGTGAAAGAGCCGGACCCGGCGTAACACTGGAAAAACCCACCAACGACATTGGACAAACCCTGGCCCACCATTTCTTGGTTGGCATCGAATGCTTCTTTGCGCCGCACGGCAAAAGCCCGGCCGATGGAAATCGCTTCTAACAAACCCACCAGCGCGATGGCGATAGCGCCAGGTGCCAAGGCGATGGTGGCTTCCAAGCTGGCGGTAGGCACAGCCAGAGTGGGCAAAGCCGCCGCCAACGGGGCCACCATTTGCACGCCGTGGGCTGGGGCATCCAACGCATAAGCCAAGGCGGATCCGGCCACCAAGGCAATCAAAAATGCTGGCAGTTTGGGGGCCAGTTTGGCCACTGAAACGGCCAGACCCAAGGTGAACATGGAAATCACCACGGCGTATCCGTTCACGTCCGTGAAGTGTTCCCCCAAACGCCACAACCGTTCCACAACGTTGCCGCCCCGTTCCACTTGCACACCCAAAGCACCAGCCAGTTGGCTGACCGCAATAAGCGTGGCTGCAGCAGCGGTGAACGCGGTGATGACAGAATGGCTGACAAACGACACCAGCCCCCCAAGCCGCCCAATCCCAGCCAGCATTTGAAAAACGCCCACCAGGACGGTCAAAATCAAGGCCATTTGAATATATTGCGCTGTGCCGGGGGCTGCCACATCGGACAAAGTGGCAAAAAGTACCGCTGAAATCGCCGTGGTGGGACCCGAAATCATCACCATGGATGATCCCCAAAGTGCCGCGATCACAGCCGTAACCATGGCGGTGTAAAGCCCATATTCCGGCGGCAAGCCCGCGATGGTGGCAAAAGCCACGCCCTGGGGCAACACAATGGCCGCATTAGTGAAGCCCGCAAACGCATCCGCGCGCATGGTGCCAGGCGTCACTTTCCCAACCCAATTCAGGAACGGCAAAAACGTCGCTGGCGTCATCGTCAGGGTCCTTTAAAGGCAAATCGAGTGCGGTGGTTATGAAAGGGATTCGCCC
This sequence comes from Planktomarina sp., assembly GCA_020629775.1. Classification (GTDB taxonomy): domain Bacteria; phylum Pseudomonadota; class Alphaproteobacteria; order Rhodobacterales; family Rhodobacteraceae; genus Planktomarina. The sequence continues at coordinate 7,142 of JAHDCP010000052.1, read as the reverse complement.
ATCTGCGGGGTCCCTTGAGCGCCGCGTGCCACACAAGAACGTTTGACGCAACTATTTACGCTGCATTGCAGCAAAAAGGGCCCCGCGACAGGGCCCTTTTCGATAATCGTGTCAGCAGGATTTACTGCACGGGCAGCGCCATAAAGCGGCTGTCGCCTTGACGGCTGATCAACAGCAGCAAGGACTTGCGACCGCCTTCTTTGGCTTCGGCAATCTTGGCGGTCATTTCAGCGACCGTTGTCACCTTGGATTGGCCCGCTTCGGTGATTACATCGCCAGGACGCAAACCCTTAGCATAAGCATCGCTGTCTTCATCGACACCCAAAACCGCCACGCCTTTCAGATCAGCAGCCAAGGACAAACCTTCGCGCACTTCGTCTGTCAGATTGGACAGGGTTACCCCCAAATTATCCAATTCCATGGGCTCTTCTGGTTTGGGCTCAGGCTCGGACGATGCCGGTTCTGAGGCAGCTTCCGCATCTTCGCGGCGACCCAAAGTCACCATCAGTGTTTCAGACCGCCCTTCACGGATCACCACAACGCGCACAGCTTTACCCACCGGCGTGTTGCCAACGGTTGTGACCAAGCCACGAACGTCGTCCACGTCTTTGCCATCGAACGTGACGATCACATCACCGCGCATCAAACCAGCGTCTGCGGCTGGGCCTGGGGGCACATCGGACACCAAAGCGCCCTTTGCTTCGTCCAAACCTTCAATGCCAGCGGCCAAGTCTTCATCCACATCTTGGATGCGCACACCCAACCAACCGCGACGTGTTTCGCCGAATTCGATCAATTGGTCTTTGACGATGGTCACAACATTGGACGCCATCGAAAAACCAATCCCAATGGACCCGCCAGAGGGCGACAGAATGGCAGTGTTCACCCCAACAACGTCCCCGTCAAGGTTGAACAACGGTCCGCCAGAGTTGCCTTTATTGATGGCCGCATCTGTTTGGATGAAATCATCATATGTGCCCGACAAAGCCCGGTTACGCGCAGAAACGATTCCGGCCGAAACTGAAAAGCCCTGACCCAATGGATTGCCAATGGCCATGACCCAATCCCCAACCCGGGATTTGTCACTGTCGCCAAACTTAACAAATGGCAGCGGTTCTTCGGCAGATACTTTCAGCACTGCAATATCAGTGTTCGGGTCGGTCCCGATCAGTTCAGCCGGCAATTCTTCGCCGCTGAAAAATTCGATCATGATCTCATCCGCGCCTTCGATGACGTGGTTGTTGGTGATGATGAACCCGTCTTCAGAAATCACAAATCCAGATCCCAAAGCCGAAGATTGGCGTGGACGCGGTCCGTTGTTCCGGCGATCTTGGAATTCGCGGAAGAAATCCTCGAACGGGGATCCTTCGGGGACGATTCCCTGGGGCCCTTCGTTTGCACGACCAGCGATCGTGGTGGAAGTGGTGATGTTTACAACCGATGGGCTGACCCGTTCGGCCAAATCGGCAAAACTGTTGGGCATCATCTGGGCTGTGGCCGCGATGGCTTGCGCCAGCAACAGCACTGTGGCCGTCAAAAGCATCCACATGGCCTTCATGGGCACCGCATGGGACTGGGTAATGGGTTTCATGGGCAACGTCCTCCTTCATGCTTGGGGCCCAAACGGGGCCAGCACGTTACTGCATCTGATAGTGAATGTAGTGTGGCGGCCCCGCAACGCAATCAACGATTACAATTCTTAAAAAACACGTGAAGTGCCTGTGTTCGACAAAATGAAAAGGCCACCGCGTAGGATGGCCTTTATCTTAGCGTCAAAAAGGGGCCGTTTACTGCCCGTTTGGCGACTTCAAATAATTGAAGAATTCGCTGTCGGGCGACAAAACCATTGTTGAATTGTTGCCCTTCAACGACGCCTCATAGGCATTCAATGACCGATAGAACTCAAAGAATTCAGGGTTTGCCCCAAATGCGGTGGCAAAAATACCGTTGCGTTTGGCGTCTGCCTCACCGCGAATAATCTCCGCTTGGCGGTTTGCATCTGACACCAATTCCACCACGGTCCGGTCGGCCTGGGCGCGAATACGCTGAGCGGCTTCTTGACCGCGGGCACGTTCGTCCGTGGCTTCACGTTCACGTTCAGCGCGCATCCGGGCAAAAGTGGCGTCCAAGTTTTCGCGCGGCAAATCAGTCGCTTTCAAACGCACGTCCACAACGCTGACCCCCAAGTCTTGCGCCTTGGCGATGGCCCCATTGCGGATGCGCAACATCAACGCAGCGCGGTCCGTGGACAAGATGTCGTTCGACGACACAGAGCCCAAAACGCCGCGCAATTCGTCGCGCAAAATACCGTCCAAACGGTTGGCCGCCAGTAATTCACCACCGCCACCAACAGCTTCCCGGAAGCGGGTGACATCAGCAATCCGGTAACGTGCAAAAGCATCCACCACCAAACGACGATCATCCAATGGGGTGACCTCCAGTGGCTGAACGTCCAAAGACAAGATTCGGTCATCATAGCGCACCACATCTTGGAACGGCCACGGCAGTTTCACTGCCAAACCCGGTTCTTCCTTCACAGATTTGATCTGACCAAACTGCAGCACCAGGGCTTTTTCGCGTTCATCAACGATGAACAATGATGTAAACAGCCATGCAACAATGATGGCGAATACAGGCAAGATAAGTCCAAAACGTCCCATCTTAGTTACCCCCTGCAGAGTTACGACGCAATTCATTCAAAGGCAGATATGGCAGAACCCCTTGGCCCCCGCCTTCGCCGCCTAAATCATCTAAGATGATCTTGTCGACGCCACCCAAAACCCGTTCCATTGTTTCCAAATACAACCGCTTGCGGGTCACATCTGGTGCTTTCAGGTATTCTTCCAGAACGGCTGAGAAACGCGATGCTTCACCTTCCGCGCTGTTAACCACCTGGGCACGATACCCTTCGGCCTGCTCCAAGACTTGGGCCGCTTCACCACGGGCTTGGGCCAGAACTTGGTTGGCGTAGGCATCAGCCTGGTTTTGCACTTGGTCGCGTTCTTGTTCCGCCGCTTGCACGTCGCGGAAAGACGCGATCACATCTGCGGGTGGGTCCGCTTTGTCGAAGTTAACCCGCACAATGTTTACCCCAGCGTCATAGCTTTCCAAGGTACTTTGGATCAGATCTTCCAACCGGTCGGCAATCGCTTCACGATCGCGGTTCAAAATGGGTGCCAGTTTTGACTGCGCTACAATTTCGCGCATGGCTGATTCTGACACAGCAGAAATCGTCAAGTTCGGGTCGGCCAAGTTGAACAAGAACCGAGCGGGGTCTGAAATGTTCCAAACCACTTGGAAATCAATGTCGACCACATTTTCATCACCAGTCAGCATCAAGCCCGCATCCGCCCCATTGCGGCCCGTGCCGATGGATTCCGTGCGTTCCGTTGTAAACGGCACCACTTCCGCCGTGACCAATGGCCAAGGCGCAAAGTTCAAACCCGGATTTCCCACGGATGAAAATTCACCCAGGAACAGTTCAACAGACCGTTCTTCCGGCTTGACGGTGTAAAAGGACGCCATGCCCCACAACACCAGGGCTGCCACTGCACCAAGACCAATCATGCCCTTAGAAATGCCGCCATCGCCACCGCCCGATCCATTGCCCGCGCCGCCGCCAGAACCACCCTTGCCGCCCATAAGGACGCGCAGTTGTTCCTGGCCTTTTTTCATCAAATCTTCGATCTCTGGGATTTGACCATTGTCAGGGCGGCGGTTGTTGCCCCCCTGGCGATCATCCCCGCCACCGCGATTGTCGTTGCCACCGCCACGGTTTCCACCGCCGCCGCTGCCCCATGGGCCACCGTTATTGCCTGCCATCTAGGTCCATTCCCCTCAGCATTCGTGTCACTTGCATACCTGTGCGTTTCGTTGCGTTTTTCAAGTCGTCCGCACGGGCGTTTTCATTGTCACCAGTTCTTCGGCCGCGGTGGGGTGCACCGCACAAACCCGATCAAAGTCTTCTTTCGTGGCCCCCATCTTAACGGCAATTCCAGCTAATTGGATCATTTCACCCGCAGCCTCCCCCACGATGTGGCACCCCAAAACCACGCGGGTTTTCTGGCTTACGATCAATTTCATCAACACTTTGTGCGCACCGTCAATGAAGCTGACATTCATCGGACGGAACGACGTTGAATAAACTTCGATTGGTTCTTGGGCTGCGGCGTCTTCTTCAGACAACCCAACGGTGCCGAATTCAGGTTGCGTAAATACGGCCGTGGGGATCAGATCATGGTCCACTGGCGTGGGGTTGTCTTTGAACACCGTTTCCACAAAAGCCATGCCTTCGCGGATGGCAACGGGTGTCAGATTAACGCGGTTGGTTACATCTCCGATGGCGTAAACCGAAGGAGCTGCTGTTTGCGACAAATCACTAACAACAATTTCACCGCGGCTTCCGATTTCGACACCGGCTTGTTTTAAGCCAAGATTATCAGCATTCGGTGTGCGACCGGTCGCGAACAATACCGTATCAAAAGCATGGTCTTCGCCATCTGTACCCGTCACAATCAAGCCGCCGCCATCTTTGTCGATGCTGGCAACATTCAAACCGGTCGAAATCTTAACGCCGCGCCCGGCCATGCCGTCCACGATCAATTGGCGCGCTTCTTCATCAAATCCGCGCAACACTTGGGTACCACGATACCAAAGATGCGTATCCACACCCAAACCGTTCATCACACCGGCGAATTCACAAGCGATGTAACCACCACCAACGATCAACATTTTGCGCGGCAGTTCATCCAAGTGAAAAATGTCGTTCGAAGTGATGGCATGATCTGCGCCCGGAACATCAGGCACAACTGGGCGACCGCCTGTGGCAATCAAAATTGTTTTGGCAGTTACTTCTTCGCCCGTGGACAAGACAACGGTGTTTGGCCCAGCCAACTTGGCCCGTGCATCAAACGTCGTGACACCGGAATTGGCTAACAACTTGCGATACACAGCTTCTAAACGGTCTAGTTCCGCATGTAATTTGCCGCGAAACGCCATCCAATCGAAGCTGCCAATTTGGGCATCCCAACCATATTCTGCAGCCGCGGGGACTGTTTCAGAATACCCGGAAGCAAACACCATCAGCTTCTTGGGCACACAGCCCCGAATAACACATGTGCCGCCGTACCGATCTTCCTCTGCAAGGGCCACTTTCGCACCTGAATCACCCGCTGCAACGCGCGCAGCCCGAACGCCGCCGCTGCCGCCGCCAATGACAAATAAATCGTAGTCGTAGGTCATTTCAAATTCCGCAAAATGTAGTCTTAATCCGCAAGGTCTGTGAACAGGTTGTCGCTTGCCAGAAAGTCGATCTGATCTTCCCCGATGGTACCTTGATTGATGTCATGGGTTTCCACACGGCCGTCACCATGGCCAATCACAACCACGTCACAAATATCGATGAACAAGCCGTTCTCTACCACACCCGGCACCTGGTTCAGCGCCAATGCCAACTGCCGCGCATTGCCGATCCGGTTCAGATGGCAATCCAAAATGTGGTTGCCTTCATCCGTTACATAAGGGGCATCGCCGTTCATGCGCAGGGTTGTCTTTCGCCCCAACACATCCATGGACACCAACAATTCTTCCATCAAAGCTTTGGATGTTTGCCACCCAAAAGGGATCACTTCCACTGGCAAAGGGAATGCGCCCAAAGCGTCCACCTTTTTGCCGATATCAGCGATAACGATCATCTGATCGCTGGCGGTGGCCACGATCTTTTCTTGCAACAACGCCCCACCTCCACCTTTGATCAGGTTCAAGTCGCCATCAAATTCATCTGCGCCATCGATGGTCAAATCCAACCACCGCGCTTCGTCCAGGCTGATCACCTCGATGCCCAGTTCATTGGCAAGGGCGGCCGTGCGTGTGGATGTGGGCACGCCCCGGAATTTCAGCCCTTCGGTTTGCATCCGATCCGCCAAACAGCGCACCAACCAAGCGGCGGTGGACCCGGTTCCCAGACCAACGGTCATGCCGTCTTTGACAAAGTCTGCAGCTTTTCGGGCCGCCACGAACTTGGCCTTGTCAATGGGTGATAATTCTCCGGACATATACGCGACTCCCTAACGCAATGGGGTCATATAAACGGAAGTGGGCAAAAGGTGCGAGTGGGATTCCCCCTCAAATGTCTAATCGAACCGGATATCCATGATCTTTGTTGCGACAAGACCCCAAGCGGGGGCCAAACCCACCCTTAATGCAAAGCAAACGTTGCAGCATGCACTGTCCAAAAACAGTCGCTTTTAGATGGCATCCAAACGCGGGTACGTGGCACTAGCAACCTGTTTAATCATTCAGACCCCAGGGGTGACATATGTTCCTGTCCGTTTTCGACATGTTCAAGGTGGGCGTTGGCCCGTCTTCTTCCCACACGATGGGCCCGATGGTGGCCGCTGGGCAATTCTTGGAGACTTTGCGCGCCAGTGCATTTCATTTTCACGGATTGCGGGCACGGTTGCACGGATCACTGGCGCACACGGGCGTGGGGCACGCCACCGACCGCGCCACTATTTTGGGACTTGCGGGATTTGAACCCGCCACGTTTGATGCCGCCAAAGCCGAAACAGAATTGGCCCGTATTAAGGCAGAAGGAACTGTGCAGCCCCATGGTCTGGACCCGCTGACCTTGGACCCCCAGACCGACATCTTGTTCGATTTTGGCCCAGCCCTGCCCGGCCATGCCAACGGCATGATATTGATGGCAACAGACGCCCAGGGCGACGTGATTTTGCAAGAGACATATTATTCTGTTGGGGGCGGATTTGTTCTGACCGCCGACGAAATGGCCGCCGGCGGCACCGTCGATGATGGCCCCGCCGTGCCCTTTCCTTTTGCCACCGCCGCGCAAATGCTGGAGTTTTGCAAATCTTCCGGCAAAACCATTGCCCAGATGAAACGCGAAAACGAGTTGTCGCGGATGCCTGGATTGGATTTGGACAACGGGCTGGACCGCATCTGGCAAGTGATGAACGATTGCATTGATCGCGGGTTGGAAAACGAAGGCACGCTGCCCGGTGGTTTGAACGTAAAGCGCCGCGCCAAGGGCATTTACGAAGCGCTGCAAGCGGAACGGGGCATGAATTTGACAGCCCCCCACACCATCAATGACTTCATGTCGGTGTACGCCATGGCAGTGAACG
>JAHDCP010000003.1:73667-78655 GCA_020629775.1 Planktomarina sp. | reverse complement strand
CTGGCAGTGACTTCTAATCAGCAGGTTGAGGGTTCGAGTCCTTCAGGGATCGCCATTTTTTTGTACCACTGGACGCATAGCATGAAAAATGTGGCGTCAGGGCCCGTGAAAAAGGCTGCCCTGTAAGGGTAGGACTTGTTTGATTGTGATATTCTGGGAAAATGCCTTTCTGAACGCCACGGGGTGGGAAAGCTGAAAACGTGAAGATACCAAAGTCCATTTTCCAAACCGCATCCCAGTCGGACGTTGAAAACCCAGACATTGCAGAAGCGATGTTGGCGTTGCGCAAACGCAATCCTGATTTCAGTTACAAGTTCTTCACTAACGAAAAAGTATTTCAATATGTGTTGGGACGGGTCCCCACAGACGTGGCAGCAAAGTTGCGTGGAATGGATCCGCTTTACAACGTGGTTTACGCAGATCTGTTTCGATATCTTGTCATGTATGATTTTGGCGGCGTGTACCTGGATGCCAAATCGACGATTAACGGATCCTTCGCAGACCTCATTAAGCCTGAAGATGAAATTCTGTTCTTTCAATGGGCAAATGGCATTGGTGCGCCGCAAGAAGGTTATGGACTGCACACCGAATTGAGCCGTGTTCCGGGGGGTGAATTTGTGCAGTGGGTGTTGATGACCCAACCAAAACACCCGATCATGCGCCACGTTCTTCAGACAGTGTTTCACAATATTCTGAATTATTCGCCAAACTATTTTGGTGTCGGGCGTATCGGTGTGTTGCGCACCACGGGTCCCATCGCATTTACCCAAGCGGTGGCGCCCATGTTGCCAAATTACCCGTTCCGCTGCCTTGATCTGCAAAAAACAGATCTCGTCTATTCGATTTTCGGCGAAACTTGGAGCCCGAATGAGAATGGTGAGCATTATTCCAACCAAACACATCCCATATTCCCCAAGCTTGATGGCTGGAATAGGGTGGTCTTTAAAGGGTAAGACGGGACGCTTTTCATGAAATACCTTACGTTTGCCTTTGCTGTGCTAGCCTTGATCGGATGCGATACCCGCACGACATTGCCCAACATCAACTTCAACGCGCCGACATTGGTGGTGTTTAATGATGTGGGGGGGGATCCCTATGAATATGCAGCGCTGTGGATACGATTGAACGAAACGGGCAAGGAAGTGCAACTTGGTGAATGCAATAGTTCATGCACCATGTTGCTGAGTTTGCCACGGGCCTGCTTGATGGCGGGAACGCGGTTTGGATTTCATAAATCGTCCGGTTTGGTACGGGAAGAATTTATCGCGCAGTATCTGCCCCCTGGATTGGTCGGGCCTTACTTGTCCACTTGGTCCAAATCCACAGCGATCACCCGGTTTACCGCAGAAGAATTGCAGGCGATGGACCCCAGCCTCCGGATTTGTAAGACGCAACCTTTGTCCGCACGCTGATGTTTGCGCCACGTCACGGCTTGTCGTGCGCGCTGTCTCGTGCCAGCTTGACGTGAACGGAAAGCGGGGTGTTTGAAATGGCGATATTAGAGTACAGCGTGGTGGGCAAAACAGCCGTGATCACGCTGACCAATGCAGAAAACAAGCAAGATTTGCCTTTTGCCCAAGCCATGTTGGACGCCATTGCCAAAGCAGAAGCGGACAAATCCATCAAAGCCCTGGTCATCACTGCCGACGATGAAAAGAACTGGTCCCAAGGTGTGAACCTGAACTGGTTGATGGGCAAAATGGGCAGCGGCGGGCAAGACGACATCAAGGCTTTCATGTATGGCATGAACGATGTGTTCGCCAAATTGCTGACCGTGCCATTCCCAACCATTGCGGCCATCACTGGCCATGCCTTTGGCAACGGCGCGATTTTGGCCTGTGCCTGCGATTTCCGTTTCATGCGCCAAGACCGTGGGTATTTCTGTTTCCCAGAAGTGGACGTGTCCATTCCATTCCTGCCGTCCATGATTGAAACGGTCAAAACTGCCGTGCCGTATTACCGCTTCAACGAAATGAAACTCACCGGTCGCCGTATCACTGCGGACGAGGCGTTGGCAGATCATATCTTGCAAGGCGCATGCCCAACCCCGCAAGCCACCTTTGACGCCGCGATGGAATTTGCTGCAACCTTCAACAAAGGGCGCGGAATATTCGGTGAACACAAACGCCGCCTGCATGGCCACATTCTGACGACCATGGAAACGCAAGACAAAAGATATATCGACGCCCTTCAACTGATGGCGTGATCTTTGAAAGGATCAGACATGACTGTAAAATTTGATTTCTCCGGTAAAAACGTGTTCATCGCGGGCGGGACGTCCGGCATCAACTATGGCGTGGCCCAAGGGTTTGCCCGGTATGGTGCGAAAGTCGTTGTCGCGTCTCGTAAGCAAGACAAAGTAGATGCGGCTGTCCAGGGTCTGAAAGATCTTGGGGCTGATGCTGCCGGTTTCGCCTTTGATGTGCGTGACTATGAGGCGGTGGCCGCTGGTCTGAAAGGGGCGGTGGATTTCTTCGGTGGCACGATTGACGTGTTGGTGTCGGGTGCAGCAGGTAATTTTCCGGCGCGATTGATGGGCATGTCCCCCAATGCGATCAAATCCGTTGTGGACATTGATTTGTTGGGCACGTTCCACGTCATGCGCGCGTCCCACGAACACCTGACCAAACCCGGTGCCAGCGTTATCAACATCTCCGCCCCCCAAGCGTACTTGCCCATGGCGTACCAAGCCCACGTGTGTGCCGCCAAAGCCGGCGTCGATATGGTGACACGCACCTTGGCCATTGAATGGGGCGCAGATGGCATTCGCGTGAATTCCATCGTGCCTGGCCCCATTGCAGGGACAGAAGGCATGGCGCGCTTGGCACCGACACCAGATATCTTGAAGGCCGTGGAAAAATCCGTGCCCCTGGGGCGTTTGGGTGAAACCAGTGACATCGCCAATGCGGCTGTCATGTTGTCGTCAGACGCAGGCGCTTACATTTCTGGGGCCGTCCTGCCGGTTGATGGCGGCTGGAGCCAAGAAGGCGCGACATCAGTGATGTCTAAGGCGGCAGCATTCATGGATAAAATGACCGGGCAGGGATCTTAATCCCCACGCATCCGGTCCAAAAACTCCAAAGCGGCATGGTCTTGTACTGTGTCGCTTTCGATTTGATCCACGATCTTCATGACCCGTGCCCTGTGCCCGTTCAACTTGTGGTTCAAGTTACGCCCCCGGCTTAGCTTTGCGTCAAGGTCTGCCGCCGCGCGGGTGTAGTAATGGTTTAACTGAAGTCGGGCGTTGGAATAAAACGCAGGCGTGCGCCGTTTGCTGTTTGCTGTGGAAAACCCTGCGTCATTGGCGGTTTGATCACCGCCAGTATCGATGGAATGCACAGATATCGTTTTGATCTTGGTGGGGTCCACGATGCATTTGAAATTGCACACCCCACGGGCCCCGGATCCAGGGCGCGCATACCGATCTGTAAACCCAGCAATGGTGCCCACTTCGGGCATTGTTTCCTGTCCCCCGCGGCCAAACATGTGCCACGGCAGGGATATATTGTTGAATCCCTCCAATGGGGCCAGGGCATCTGGAATGCTGGCGTCTTGGGTCGGCACCAGGAATTCATCCACATCAATGAACGCCATCCAGCGATATGCCCCGCCAAAGTTTGAAGCGGCATGGACATAGGCCAAAACTTGATTGTGCACTTCCGTTTGGCCCTTGCCGAAATTCACACGTTGGTTCCACGGCATGATCTTGCATTGTGATCCGGCCACATTTTTCAATATTTCCGCCGTGCCATCGCTGGACCCGTTGTCATACCCTAAAATCATGGACACCCCTGCGTCCAAATGAAAACGCGCCCATTCTTCAATGAACCGCGCTTCGTTCTTGAAAATCACCGCCAAAGCCAAACCTGCGCGATCCGGTTGCGCCTGGGGCGCGGTCAAACCAATTTTTGAAACATAGCGGCGAAGGTTGAACATGGGGCTGTCCTTGAAGGCCTGTGGTTGCAGGTCGGGGGCTGTCTGTGCCATTTGAAAGAAAACACCACGCAGGGCAAGCATTGCCCGCCCGCGTTCAGGACACCGCCCATGATCTTGCTGCACCCTTGGGACCACAAGCCCTTCAAAAAACGCGTCTTTGTCGCGATTGCAGGTGCATTGGGGTTGGGGCGACGGGGCCTGTTGGTGGTGCCGCCACGCCGGTCCAGTTACCCCGAAACGGCCCGCTGCGCCGCGCGGGCCTTTCGACGGGCCAAGTCTTTGCCAAAATCCCGCCTGGGGCGGCGCTTGAAATGGGCCATGATTGCCGGGCAATACAACTGGACCCGCGCGTATTTTGAACGCAACCCGGGACATGTCGCCGCCGTTTGGAATGGGGTGACGGGGGGCCGTATGGCCTTTGCCCTGGCCGCCAAGGACGCTGGTGCGAAGGTGGTTTACTGTGAGATCGCACCCTTCGCGGGTCGCATAACTTTGGACCCAAAGGGCGTGAATTTTGAAGGGTCTGTTCCGCAAGATGCCGCAGCCTTTGATCAAGTGTCTTTAGCAGCGCCCCAAGCCTTGGACGAAATGCGCCAGGGGTTAACGGCCCGGCCTTTGCGCCGCGCGGAACAAACGGTTACCGCCCCGGGTTTGGACCAGAATTTCATATTCTGCCCACTTCAAGTGCCCAACGATTCCCAAGTGCGGGCTTTTTCTGGGGGGTATCGAACCATCCCAGGATTTGTGGATGCTTTGGCCCAGGCAGTATCCCATTTGCCCGAAGGGTGGCATTTACGGCTGCGCGAACATCCCAGTGCCAAGGTATCAGTTGCCGATGCCATTGCTCCGCATCTGTCTGACAAAATCCGGCTGGACAACAGCACGGACGCATTTGCCCAGCTTGCGGCTTCCAAAGCGGTGGTGACGCTGAATTCATCCATGGGGCTGCAAGCCATGTTGTTTGATAAACCCGTGATCGTGGCTGGCAAAGCGTTCTACGGGTTGGACGATTTGGTGCAAAATTGTCCAACAGTTCAAGATTTATGCGCCGC
>JAHDCP010000003.1:48924-73567 GCA_020629775.1 Planktomarina sp. | reverse complement strand
GCGGTATATGCTTCTTCAAAATTTGCCACGTGGGGTCCGGTTAGAACGGGGCAACCAGCGGCCACAGCCTCAAACGGGTTATGGCCGCCTTGGCCCGCGAAACTGCCGCCCACAAAGGCAACGTCCGCCACCGCCAAAAAACCGGCCAATTCGCCGGTGGTGTCAGCCACATATACCTGCGTTTGCGGGGTCAGGGGCTGGCCTAGGCTGCGCTGGCTGACCGATAAGCCAATGTTGGCCACCATGTCAGCGGCGCGCTTTGGGTGGCGTGGCACGGTGATCAACAGGGCAGTGGGGTCTTGATCCAGAAGGGCCTTGAAAGCCGCCAGAAGGGGGGCCTCGTCCGCTGGATGGGTGCTGGCGGCCACCACCACATATCGATCCGGCTTTTCAAAGGGTGATGATGCGTCACCGGCGGCAAAGCGTTTCAAATCCGGCGCAAGCACCAAGGCGCGGTCCGCCACACCCAACCCCGCGAATTCTTCCATCAGGGCAGGGGACTTGCACGATACCAGGCTGAACGCGGCCAGCATTTTGCCATAAGCCCCTGGAAACCGCGCGCGGGTTTTGGATGGTCGGGGGTTCAACAACGCCAAAGGGATGTGCCGCGATTGGCAGGCCGAAACCAGATTTGGCCAAATATCCCCTTCTGAAAAACACCCGACACGGGGGGTCCAGTCGTCCAAGAACTGTTGCGTTGCCTTGGGGGTATCAATGGGGGCGAAGGTATGGGTGGCAAAGGGAAGGTGCTGGGCAACCCAGTCTGCACTTGTAGCAGTGCCAGAGGTGACTAAGACATCGTGACCCAGGTCATGGGCATGTTCTGCCACACGCCGGATTTGTGCAACTTCCCCGATGCTGGCCCCGTGAAACCAAACCGGGCGGTTCAATGCGGCGGCGGTTCGATGACCAAAGCGTTCTTGCAATCGGGCTGGGTCCGCCCCTTGGCGTTTGTGGGCAGAGCGGGCCAGTGCACCCAAAGCCCATGGGGCCACATGCGTTAGCCCGGTCCAGACCGCCAACATGGCTTAGATAAGCCCTTGTTCTTCCAAGACTTTGCGGGCCGCGCGGAAACATTCCAGCGATTGCGGCACACCGCAATAGATCCCGATCACATGAATAATCGCGCGGATTTCTTCCACCGTGACGCCGTTGTTGATGGCCCCTTTGCAGTGCAATTCCCATTCGTGCATTTTGCCCAAGGCCCCGATCATGGACAGGTTCATCATGGATCGGGTCTTGGCATCGATCACATCATCCCCCCAGCCAAAGCCCCAACACCATGCGGTCATGGCTTCTTGGAATGGACGTGTAAAATCATCGGCCGCCGCCAGGTTCTTTTCAACGTATTCCGCGCCCAGCGTGGCTTTGCGTTGTTCCATGCCCTTTAAGAACAAGTCTTCGTCAAATGCGCTCATGTCTAAAAATCCCTCTTAATCAGACTATTACGATCGACCTGCGCCGCCGCCAATGCTGATGGCAATGTTTTTGGTTTGTACGTAATTCCACAAAGCTTCGCGGCCCTTTTCACGGCCGTATCCGGATTGTCCGTATCCGCCGAAAGGTGTTTCAACGCCGCCTGCGAACCATTCGTTCACGAAGATTTGCCCGGCGCGGATGGCTTGGGCGTCTGCCATGGCGCGGTGAATGTCTGCGGTGAATGTGCCGCCCACAAGGCCATAAGGTGTGCCGTTGGCAATTTCGATCGCTTGTTCGGGGGTTTTGAAGGACAGGACGCTGACTACAGGGCCGAACACCTCTTCCTGCGCGATGGTCATGTCAGGGGTCACATCTGTCAGGACAGTGGGTTCCAAAAACGCGCCCGGTTGGTTCATTTTGCGCCCGCCAGTCACCACACGTGCCCCTGCGGCCTCAGCGGCGGCCACCATGGATGCTGCCCGGTCACGTTGGCCCTCTGACACCATGGGCCCCATGTTCGCGCCAAATTCCGTGCGGTCCATGCCTGGCCCAACCGACAAAGATTTCGCAAGCGATTCAATGCGTTGCACAGTTTCATCGCGAACGTCTTCGTGGACAATGATCCGCGACATGGCGGAACATACTTGGCCCGCATTGAAGTAAATGCCCCAACGCACGTTGTTTTCAAAGGCCTCCAAATCAGCGTCACGGTGGACAATGGCACCGGACTTTCCGCCCAATTCCAACACGCAAGGCACCACGTTCTGGGCCGCTGCAGTGGCGATGGTGATGCCAGTTTGGACCGATCCGGTGAAGACGATTTGGCGCACGTCTGGGTGCGATGTGAGGGCGGCCCCAGCCTCGTGACCATACCCACACAAGATGTTGACAGCCCCCTTTGGGAAGCCAGCGGCTTCGGCGGCATGGGCGTAGATGTAGCAGGTGATGGGGGTCATCTCAGGGGTTTTGATGACGCAGGCGTTGCCTGTGGCTAAGCCCGCAGACAGGGACCGTGCGGTCATTTCAACGGGGTAATTCCAGGGGATAACCTGGCCGGAGACACCGAAGGGTTCATAGGCCGTAAAGTCATAATATTTGGCCCCCAAGGGAATGGAGCGGCCTTCCACGGTTTCGGCTTGATTGCCGTAGTATTCAAAATACCGGGCAGCGCCTTGGATTTCGATGCGCGATTCCCACAAGGGTTTTCCTTGTTCCAGGGTCAAAAGCGGGGCCAATTCATCAATCTTTTCAAGAAGATAACGACCCATGGCTTGGACCATACGGCCCCGTTCCACAGGACGCATGGCTGTTAAGGCCCCTGACAAATGCACGCGTTTGGCGGCGGCCACAGCGCGGGCCACATCGGTCGCGTCTGCCATGGCGTGATCGGCCAAATGTTCGCCCGTTCCAGGGTTCACGACACTGATTTTGCCAGCACCCCCATCAACCCATTCACCGTCGATGTAGTTTTGCCAAAAGGGTTTGATGTCCGCCATGGGTGCCTCCGCAAAGGTAAAGTTAACGCGCCGATCGGTGTGCACAACCTGTACACGGCGCGTGCACAAGCCGTACACTGACATTGTGCCAGGGTGGAATGGTTAATTTTTGACTTATTGGGTTTTTAGGGGGCCAAAATATGAAGCACATCTTATTGTCTGTCCTGTTGGGTTGGCCGCTTTGGGCCCAAGCGACCCCTGATCCGGGCGTTCAGATGCGTGATCAAATCATCTCGGCGGGGCCGGGAAGTTATGTGGTGATCCGATCAGAGACGTTTTATCCGGCAACGTATTACCAATACACCCGGCGGCTGTCTGTGTTGCGCATCAGCCCATGGACCAATTCCGTGCAGACGGGCTGCGTGTTGCAAGAAACGCGCTGGGCCACGGATGCCGTCAAAGATGACGGTGTTTGGTTTGTTGCCCAACAGATGGACCCCACCTGCGCGGATGGGGTGTTGGATTTGGGGGCAGACCAAAGTGCGATCCGGCCTTTTGCGGACACCGCACCCAGGGACATGTCCATAAAAGATCTTTTGCCGGCGTCGTATGTGACGGATCGGTTTGGGGCCGTTACCGGAGATTGGTATGATCACATCGCGCAATATGACGTGCCCCATGTCCAAGATGACTGTGCCTTTACGGGCGCTGTTTGGCGTGCCGATGGGGTGGATTGGCATTTTGCCACGTTCGAGTGTGACGATGGTGGGCAGAACCGCCTTTCGGTCCATATCCCGATTTCCGAAAAGACATGGCGCAAGGGGCAGTAAGTTGCGGTCCGAAAAAACTGTGCCAGGTGGTTCACCCTTGGGGCCCCATGTGGTTTACCGCGCCTAACAATATCGGGGATCCCAATGGCCAGCCAAACCCATCCATTCTTTGAAACAGCTGTGCGGGCGTTTGAAGCCGGGGTTGCGGCGGCTGATCCCGGCGCTGCGGTAACGCGACACATGCCAGATTTTGACCGCGCGCCTTTGGTGATTGCCGTGGGCAAGGCTGCGGTGGCCATGGCCCAAGCCGCCAGCAAAATGCTGGGGGGGCTGCAAGGGGCAGTGGTGGTGACCAACCCTGAAAATGCCCAGCCCGTCCCCGGCGCCATGGTGTTCGCATCCGCACACCCGGTTCCCGACGCAGAAGGGATCAAGGCAGGCAAGGCGGTGATGGGGGCGTTGCAAAACGCAGGCGATGGCCAGCCGGTGCTTTGCCTGATTTCCGGCGGTGGATCGGCATTGTTGCCAGCGCCCGCATCAGGGATCAGCTTGGCGGATAAGGCCGCATTAAACGAAGCCTTGTTGGCCAGCGGGGCAGATATCGTCACGATGAATATGGTTCGCCAGCAGGTGTCTGAATTAAAGGGCGGCGGTTTGTTGCGCCATGCCAAAGGCCGCGTGACAGCGTTGATTTTGTCCGACGTGATTGGCGATGATCTGCGCGCCATCGCCAGCGGGCCGACAGTTGCCCCATTGGGCACCCGCGCCACCGCCCGTCAGGCATTGCAAGATCTGGGAGCTTGGGACGGGCTACCTGCATCGGTGCAAGAGCACTTGTCCAACGATGCGCCTGCCAAAGACGTGCCTGATACGCGCAATATCCTGGTGGGATCTAACGGGCAAAGTGTGGCGGCCATGGCGGCGGCCCTGCCGGATGCCACGCATCATGAGACGGCCCTCGAAGGCAATGTTGTGGACGCAGCCCCTTGGGTGGCGGCTTTGGGGACTGGGACCCATGTGTTCGGTGGGGAAACCACCGTCACATTGACAGGAACAGGCAAAGGCGGGCGCAATCAGGATCTTGGTTTGCGGGTTGCTTTGTTGGCCGAAGCCCAAGGATGGACCGGGCCTTGGCTGTATCTGCAAGCGGGCACCGACGGGCGTGATGGCCCCACGGACGCGGCGGGGGCTGTGGTGACGGAACATACCCTGGCTGCCATGCGCCAAGCGGGGGCGGATCCGGCGGCGCTGTTGGCCAATAACGATGCTTATGCCGCGTTAAAGGCAGGCGACGCTTTGTTGATGACGGGTGGAACGGGCACCAATGTGGCCGATCTTGGGGTTTTGATCCGCAGTTAATGCTGAGAATCTGATCAACACCGCTTTTGTTAGGATTCCCTTACACCCCTTTAGGCGATATCTTATATTTGATCCTGTAAAAGGGGGGTGTCGTTTGGCCCTGCATGAAGCGCAATTTGCCGGAACGTTTTATACGTCCGAACCCGTGCCATTGAACCGGCATGTGCGCTTAATGGTGCAAGCCGCCACCATCGGGCGCGGCGTAACGGATGCATACCCCCGGGCGATCATTTGTCCCCATGCAGGCTTTCGCTTTTCTGGCCACATCGCAGCCCAAGGATATGCGGCGGCCCTGACGTCAGCCATGGCCAATCCTTACAAACGGGTTGTGGTGATATCCCCCAGTCACCGACACCGATTTGACGGCATCGCCTTGCCCAGTTGGCGTGGGATCACGGTGCCCAACGGGCGCATGGGTGTGGATCGATTTGCCGCCCACGATTTACGGGATCGTGGGATGGTGGTGGTGGATGACGCGGCCCATGAAAACGAGCACGGCATTGAAACGCAGATCCCCTTTTTGGCACGCTATTTTCGCGATTCTGCCCTGGTGCCCTTGGTGGTGGGGCGCACCACGGCGGCGGATGTGGCCCAGGTGATTGACCATCTGACGGCCGATCCAGAGGTGCCCACCTTGGTGGTGATATCCAGCGACCTGAGCCATTTTCATGACCGGGCCCGCGCCCGTCAATTGGATTTTGCCACAGCGCAATTAGTGGAAACGGGGCAAGTCTTGGGATTGGACAGTACGCACGCTTGCGGGTGGATGCCCCTGGCGGGATTGCTGACGTCCAACTGGGCGGCGGGGGCGAAAACACTGCGATTGGCTTTGGACGACAGCGCCAGTGCAACGGGCGATACATCCCGCGTTGTGGGATATGGGGCATGGGGTCTGTATGGCCCGCAGGCGCAATTGTTCAGCACCACGCGGCGCACCAACCTGTTGTCGGCGGCGCGGCAGGGCTTGAAATCTTACCTGACCAAAGGACGCATCCCGCAGATCAACGACGGGTCCTTTTCTGCGCCGTTGCACACCACCATGGCCAGCTTTGTGACCCTGACCCACAAAGGCCAGTTGCGCGGGTGCATCGGCAGTTTGAAAGCCCACCAACCTTTGGTGCACGATGTTGTGCACAATGCCATCAAAGCGGGCACGGGGGATGCTCGGTTTGCGCCGTTGAACGACCCCAGGGAACTGGAAGACCTGCAGTTCAAAATCGCTGTTTTGACCCAACCAGGTCGCATTGGGGCGGGGTCGTTCATGGATGTGGTGGCGGCTTGTGTGCCGGGAACAACGGGGCTGATTTTGGAAGATCAGGGCAAACGCGGCACATTCTTGCCCATGGTCTGGGATGGCATTCCCGATCCTTCGGAATTTGTGCGTCGTTTGCTGGGCAAAGCCGGGCTTCCCGCCAATCATTGGTCAGACACCATGCGGGTTTGGGCGTTCCGGACGGAAAGTTTTGCCGAAGATCCCGACCCAAATATTGACTTGGGGTAAACCTGCCTCATCTGACATCGAAAGCAAAATGTGAGGTTCCCCATGTCAATGGCGTTAGACACGCTGACTTCTCCAATCATCCTGTTTTTTGCGTTAGGGCTTCTGGCCGCTTTGGCCCGATCTGAGATGACGGTGCCCGAAGCTTTTGCCAAGGGGTTGGCGATTTATCTGATGATGGCCATCGGTTTGAAAGGCGGGGTGGAAATGGCCGCCAACCCCCTGACGGGTGAGGTGATCCGCGCCTTTGGTGCCGGGATCGTTCTTTCATTTGTACTGCCACTGGTGGCCTTTATGGCATTGCGACTGACCAGCAAGATCGATCGGGTGGATGCCGCGGCCAGTGCTGCGCATTACGGATCCATTTCCATCGTTACCTTTGTGGCCGCCACAGAAGTGGTGCAAGCCGTGGGATTGATGCCGGGTGGGCATTTGGTGGCCGTGGCCGCTGTGATGGAAACCCCTGCCATCATCACTGCATTGCTGTTGGCCAGCCAAGCAGGTGCACGAAAAAACGTGGCCGGTTCCCAACAGGGTGAATTGTTCCGTGAAGTTATGCTGAACGCGTCGGTCGTGGTGTTGGTGGGCGCGCTGATTGTGGGCTGGATCATCGGGCCGGAAGGTTTTGAACCCACAAAACCGTTCTTTGTTGCCTCGTTCCAAGGGGTGTTATGCTTGTTTTTGTTGGACATGGGGCTGTCTGCCGGGCGTGGCTTGCGCCAAGGCTGGCGTCAGTTGGATGCCGGGGCCGTGACGTTTGGTTTGTATATGCCGCTGATATCCGCCGGATTTGCTTCCGCATTGTGCTGGGTTTTGGCCTTGCAGCCGGGTGACGCGGCTTTGTTGATCACTTTGGCGGCCAGTGCGTCCTATATCGCGGTGCCTGCAGCCATGCGTTTGGCCCTGCCCAGGGCCAAGCCTGCGATTTATCTTACGTTGTCTTTGGGGGTGACGTTCCCGTTCAATCTGACCTTTGGAATCCCGCTATATCTGGCCATGGGCCAGTGGGTCGGGGCATAGGAGGACGCCATGAAGCTGTATGAAAAACATCGCCTTGAAATCATTTTGGAACGAATGGCCGCTGATCGCGCTGGCCGTGTTTTGGAAGGGGCCGGGGTCAGCGGGTACACTGTTTTGCCCGCGCTGGCAGGCTACGGTGGTTCCACAAAGTGGCGCCGGGACGCGGATATTTCTGCGACCCGCGACATGGTGGTGATTGTGGCCATCGCTGACCGCGCAGAGATTGATGCAGCCCTGGATCAATTGCAGGACTTATTGGCCGATCACATCGGGGTGCTGAATGTCAGCACGGTTCAAGTAATGCGACCTGATTTGTTCTAACGGAACACTAAACGAATCCGCCGTATCCACCCGAAAAGAACGTCAATGGTGCACCGTCCGCCATGGAACAGCGGTGAACCTCCCCCAGAACCAAGGTGTGGTCGCCCGCGTCGGTCAGGCCAAACCGGCGGCATTCGAACCGGGCCAGGGCGCTGTCCAAGATGGGCACACCTTCGGCATTTTCGGACCAGGCCACCCCGTCAAAGGCAAATGGGTCTTTCACAAACCCATCACAGATGGGGCGTTGATCATCGCGCATCACATGCACGGCAAATTCACGCGCTTGGGTGAACACTTTGTGTCGTCCCGATCCTTTGGCGGGGGACCACAACAGCAACGGTGGGTCCAAGGACACGGACGCAAAGCTGTTGGCCGTGATCCCAAAGGGATTGCCATCATCATCGCGGGTGGTGATGACTGTCACGCCGGTGGCGAATTGGCCAAAAGCGCCGCGTAAAGCGCGGCCATCTTTGGGATCTATGGAATTCATTATGCCACCTCGTGACCCAAAGCGGCGGTATAAATCTCGTACCATGTGGGACGATCCAGTTTGACTTTGGCTGCGTCCCCAATTTTCTTGATGCGGTCCAAATTGTTGGTCCCCATCACGGGAATGATATTTGCAGGGTGCGCCAACAACCATGCCACGGCCACAGCAGACCCGTCCACGCCTTGGGCATCGCCCACTTTTTTCAACACGTCCATCACTGGGGCGTCCATGAACAAGGACCCGCCACCCAGGGGCGACCATGCCATGGGGGGCACGCCCAATTCTTGCAGATGCGCCAGATCCCCGTTGGTGAACGCATCATGATGGGTGACAGACATTTCAATCTGGTTGGTAACCAGTTTGGTTTTCATCGCGGATTGCAGCAATGACCAATCCCAAGGGCGGAAGTTGGAAACCCCCACGGCGCGGACTTTGCCCGACGCCACCATTTCATCCAAGGCAGCCCCGGTTTCATGGTGGTTCATCAAAGGATCGGGGCGGTGGATCAACAGCACATCGATGTGATCAATGTTCATCAAGCGTAAGGAATGGTCCACGGACGACGCGATGTAATCGCGGCTGGTGTCATAGTATTTGCACGGCGCATCGGCATACCTCCCAGCGGGGGCCACGATATCGCATTTGGTGACAATTTCGATCTTGTTGCGCAATGCGGGCGTCATGGCGGCGCCCATGATTTCTTCGGCCATGTAGCCGCCGTAAATGTCGGCCTGATCCATGGTGGTGATGCCCTGGTCCAAACACGCTTCGATCTTGGCGGTCACATGGGCCGGGCTGGTGTCAGTGTCATCGCCCAGACGCCACATGCCGTACACAATGCGCGAAAAAGACAAATCATTGGTCAGATTGATGCGATCCATCAGCGGCGTTCTCCTGCGCCCAAGGGCGTTTTTGGTGTTTCGTTGGGCACACGGCCATAGGCATGGGGCAGGGACACGGTGTCCAATTCCGGCATGACAAGACGGCCAAAATGCTTGCATTCATCAATGTGCGGATAGCCTGAGAAAATAAAGGCCCGAATGCCCATTTTCTTATATTCTTCTATTTCGCTTAACACTTGGTCAGCGGACCCCACCAAGGCGGCCCCACAACCCGACCGCGCCCGGCCAATGCCGGTCCACAGATGGGGTTCCACGTATCCGAATTTGTCCGCCAATTCGCGCGCCTTCGCCTGGTGGGCCACCCCCAAAGATATGCTGTCGTGGGCGCGGTCGCGGATCAACTTGCCGTAATCATCGTCCAGCTTGCTGGCGATGTAGTCTGCGTATTCTTTGGCTTCGACTTCCGTGTCGCGCACGATCGTGTGCACGCGCAAACCGTAATCCAATGTTCGGTTGTGGCGCGCCGCCACAGCATTCACATCTTTCATGCGCTGGGCGATATTTTCTTTGGGTTCTGGCCACATCAGATACACATCGCAGTGTTGGCCGCACAATTCCAACGCCGCAGGGCTGTATCCGCCAAAATATAAAAGGGGCCCGCCGGTTTGGTACGGGCGGGCGGGGTCTGTGGCCACGTTTTGGAAATTGTAGACGTCGCCTTCAAAGTTAATCTCGTCCTGGGTCCAGGCTTGTTTCAGAATCTCCACCACCTCGTGGGATCTTTGATACCGAAACGCACTGTCGGCTTTTTCGCCGGGGAAATCGCTGCTGATGATGTTGATGGTCAGCCGACCCTGCAACATATGGTCCAACGTGGCCACGGTGCGCGCCAACATGATGGGTTGCATTTCACCGCACCGCACAGCGGCCAACATGTTGATCCGGTCGGTCAGCGGGGCGCAGCCTGCCACAAAGGAAAGCGTGTCTTGCCCAACCTGGAACGATGACGGGCAAAGAATGTTGCGGAAACCCTGGGTTTCTGCTTCTAGCAAAATATCGCGGCAGTGATCCCAACTGGACCGCAAGTCCCCGTCTGGGACGCCCAAGAATTGGTAATCATCCGAACACAGCGCTGAAAACCAAGAAACTTCGGACCCAGCCAGATCCGGCGATGTGATGGGGACAATGGTCATAGAATCCTCTGGTCTTTTGGCAATGTTGTCCCTTGCGTACCATCAAGCTTTGAGTGCATCAATGCTGTATCAATTTGGATTTGCAAAATGCCGCAACCCGGGTCGCTGCCCAAGTACATTGCTGTCGCTGAAACGCTGACCCGCGACATTCGGGCCGGACGCATTGCCATTGGCAGCCGCTTGCCGCCCGAACGGGACATGGCGGAAAACTTGGGCATTTCCGTTGGAACGTTGCGCAAAGCCTTGGCCGAACTTGCCGCAAACGGGCATCTGCGGCGGGTCCAAGGATCGGGCAACTATGTGCAAAAGGCCGCACGGGATGGATCGGCATATGCTTTCTTTCGGTTGGAACGGCCCGGGTCTTCGGGGTTGCCCACAGCGCGGATCGTGGACATTCAGTATGGTCGCGCACCAGATATTTTGCCTGTGTCACATGCGTGGCGCATTCGAAGGATCCGGGCCTTGGATGCCATCGATGTGGCGTTGGAAGAAATTTATGCTGCACTGCCTAAAGATGGGGCAGTGACGGCGGACAGCATGTCAGAAAGTTTGTATTTGACGTACCGCACGCAGTTCGATCTGTGGATCACCCATGTGGAAGACAGTGTGGGGCTTGCGCCCTGGCCAGCATGGGGGCAGTTGGGCGCAAAAGATGTGGCGGGCCACGTCACCCGGCGGGCCTGGGCGCGCGACGGAACGTTGGCAGAAGCATCAACAACATGGTTTGACACAGACCAAGCACGGTATTTGTCGCGCTTGGCGTAATGGGGACAAAGGCAATGGGCATGAAATACGGGATCATCGGCTGCGGAATGATGGGCCATGAACACATTCAAAATATCAACCTGTTGGACGGCGCCCAGGTCACATGTGTGTTTGATCCAGTGGCGGACTTGGCCCAACACGCCGCCCAAAAAGCAGGCGGTGCCACGGTGTGTGATACCATGGAAGCGGTGGTGGATCAGGCCGATGCTTTGGTGATTGTCAGCCCGAACCATTTGCACCTGGGGCAGCTGGAAGCGATTGCCGCCCAAAAAACCTTGCCCATTTTGGTGGAAAAACCACTTTACACTGACCCGACTGAGGCAACCCGCGTGGCGAATTTTACTCGCGATTACAAAGCGCCGGTTTGGGTGGCCATGGAATACCGTTACATGCCGCCCATTGCAGCCTTTTTACGCCGTCAAGAAACGGTGACCGGGGGCATGAAAATGTTATCGATTCGCGAACACCGCTTTCCGTTTTTACCAAAAATTGGGGATTGGAACCGGTTCAATGCCAACACTGGCGGAACCTTGGTGGAAAAATGCTGCCATTTCTTTGACTTGATGCGCTTGGCAACAGGATCAGAGGCCGTGCGGGTCATGGCCAGTGCGGGGCAAGGACACAATCATTTGAACGAAACCTATGACGGGCAAACACCCGATATTTGGGACCACGGCTTTGTTTTGGTGGATTTCGCCAACGGCATGCGGGCGATGTTGGAATTGTGCATGTTCGCCGAAGGCAGCAGATTTCAAGAAGAAGTGTGCGCCGTTGGCCCCACTGGCAAGATCGAAGCGTTGGTGCCTGGCCCTGGCCGCTTCTGGCCCGATCATTTGGGGGCGCCCCCGACACCGCAAATCATCGTTTCCCCGCGTGACCCGCGCGGGCCGATCCACGAAGATATTCCCGTGGATCCAGCGGTTTTGGAAGCGGGCGATCACAATGGGGCAACGTTTTATCAGCACCAACGTTTTTTGGCGGCGGCACGTGGCACAGGGCCTGTTGAAGTGACCTTGGCTGATGGCGCGGCGGCAGTGGCGCTGGGGCTGGCGGCCCAGGAAAGCGCGCGAACAGGGCAGGCGGTCACGCTTTAACCGGCCGCCGCTGTGTTTACGTTAAGGCTTTGCTTGGATCGCAACCGGGCAGTCGCGCGCTTGCAACGCCACGCGTCGGTTCAGCACACTGCCTTTTGGAAGATCCGGCATGGGTTTGGCTTCACCAAAAGCGGCCAATTCGATCATCGGGGCGTTTTCCCCCAGTTGGTCGTGCAAAAAGTCATAAACCGCTTGGGCGCGCAGCCACGAAATTTGCAGATTTATATCTTCCGGCCCCCCAGGGTCTGCATGCCCTTCCAGGCGCAAGCAGGTTTCTGCCAGAACAGGACTGGCAAGCGCCCCGGCCAGCAGGGTCAACTGCGCTTTTGCTGCATCATCCAAAAACGCGCCACCGGCGGTGAAAAACACGTGGCTTTCACGCACCGAAATGGGCAATGCGGCCATGGCCGCCCCCAAATCACACGGTTGATCAGGATTGCATTCTGGCGGATTTGCATCGGTGTCTGCATGGGCTGTGGTGGCCCAAAAACTTGCGCACAAACACGCTGATATAAGAACAATTTTTGCTTTCATGGATCACACCTCCGCCAGGGGGTGTAGCGGTCTTAGGTTAAGGAATGACTGACAAAAAACATTCAATTTGTTCACCGTTTGTTTAGCGGTACCGGTCCACATTCCCCACAGATTTGATGGGGGCAGAAATGGCAAGCGTACGACATACTTGGATCGATGCACTGCGGTTAACGGCTGGCGTTTCTATGGTGGGGCTGCACGCAACATCAGATGCCACTGGACAGCCCTTCCCGGATGCAGAATTTGGCCAGCGATTGGCCCCTTTGCTGTTGCGGGCCGTGATTTACACCGCGCGCACTGAACTGTTTCTCATTATCTCCATTTTCTTGTTGTTAATGGCGCTGGAAAACCGGCCACGCGGATACCGAGACACCATTCAAGAACAGGCACGACGGTTGCTGTTGCCCTTTGCCTTTTGGACTGTGTTCTACGCGTTTTATTCCCTGAATAAGGCTTGGTATTTCGGGTATGACGCGGCGCTGTGGGCGCAGATCAAAACGCCCTGGACGTGGGTCGAATATGCGGTGCTGGGCACATCCAAATACCATATGCATTTCATTCCAACCCTCTTTGCGCTGGTTCTGTTTTACCCGCTGTTTCAATGGGCCAAACGTCTGCCGGTTTTGGGTTTATTGGTGATCGTGGGATTGGTGGTGAAACGCTGGGCCGATGGCATTTTATGGGGCCAGTACTACGACCACGAAATGCTGCCCATCATGCTGAGGGTCGTGAAGGTCTTGACCTATTGCGGGTACGGCATGGCGGCTGGCGCGGCGTTTGGGCTTTGGCAACGCCGGGTTGATTTGCGCCCCTGGTTCAACGGGATTGCCGCGGTGGGTGTGGTACTGTTTGCGATCAAGCTTTACGCCACATACCTAACCGCACGCGATGCCGCTTGGCCGTTCCAGTTTACCCCTGGGTATTGGGCCGATTTTCTGATGCCATTGGTTCTGTTTTTGGCGGCGTTCGCTGCGTCAAATGCGCGTTGGCCAGGGGTTTTTTCTAAAGTCGCAAAATATTCATTCGGGATTTACCTGTGCCACCCGATCTTTTTGGACCTCGTGGAAATCACGCTGCGCGGTCAGGTTTTGGCACCGTTAACCTTGGTCTTGATCAAAATCGTCGTTGGTATTTCGTGCACCGTTATCTTTGTGAAACTTCTTGAAAAGGTCCGCGTGCTGTCTTGGACCATTGGTTTGGGGCCTTTGCCCCCAATCCCCACTCCCTTCACCATAACAAAGGAGCAACGCTCATGACGCAAGAATCCTGGGATACTGGCCGTTTGCGCCATGTAAAGTTGTCTCGCACCTTGGGCCGTTCACTCTGTGCCACGCTGGAACGGGTTTTTGTAGATGCTACCTCAACTGGTGTGTTGGGCTTGCTGCTGGATTTTGACAGCATCCGAAAGCTCAAGTGGAGCGAACTTGCCGCCTTGGTGGAGTTTTCCGCCAAAAACGTGCGCAACTTGACCATGGGGATTGTCGCCACCGCACCAGTGCGCGCGCAATTGGAAGAATTTGGTGCGGACCGGTTCATTTCCATGCTGTCGTCTGTGCAAGATGTCAGCACCACAACGGCATTTCGTCGTGTCATTTTCAAAGACGTCGAAGCGGTGATTTTGGCCCAATCTGCGGTTCCGCTTTTGGGTCCACTGATCCAAGACATGCCTGCAGTTTTGTTGCCTGTTGGGGGAACAACACCGCTGAAACGCGCCTTGGACCACGTGGCGGAGTTGGGGCTTCAAAATGTGACAATCTGTTTGGGGGATTGCGCAGAAAAGATCCGCGATGCGGTCCACTGCTGCGCTCCACCTGGTTTGCAGATTCGGTTCAATCGTGAACATGGGGCAGACCAAAGCCACCAATGGTCAAGTGTCATGGACGCGTTTGACCAAGGCTTTGGATGGTCTGGATCAGCCTATGTGGTGGATCCATTGATCTTGGCGGGTACCCGGCCAATCCAGCCGCTTTCAGATGTGACCATGGCCGGAAAATCCATTGCATCTATCGAAGGGGCCAATGCGTGTTTCGCCCTGGCCGTGTCGCGCATGGGTTTGGCGGCAAGCCAGTCCTTTGGCAATGTCAGCATCGCCACAGTGGCCAAGCGATTGGCGCGGCAATTGCCCAAAGAACAGTGCGCGAAAGCCACCACCGAAACTATAAATCTGGGAACGCCATTTGGTTTTTTCCAAGCCCAAGCCAAAATGGGTGGCATGGATGGGTGTGATGGACCTGGGTTCCGCAAATGGGACAATGGGGCCCTTGTGCATCGCAGTTCGCGCATTCACCCCAGTGCGGTTTTGTCATCCCAAACGGTAATCGGACCAGTTGTCGATGTTGGGCCGGGGTGTGTTTTCAAAGGGCAGGTGGTCATCGAACGTGGGTCCAAAATTCTCAATCACACATTGGTGGAAGACACATGGGTTGCCCCGCAATCTGTTGTACCGGCGGCCAGCTGGATCAGTACGATGCTGGTGGGGGCCAATTGGGCCTTGGATTACACCAAAGCCAAATCACTGCCGCTTAATCTGACCCCACTTTCGGATATGCAAATGATCATGCCGCCCATGTCCCAGCAACACCCCAGGGTGCGCCGCGCATGATGGAAGACACGGATTATTACAAACATCTTCCCTCGGCGACTGTCCCCAAGTTTGCACCATTGTCCCCACGCGCCAGAACCACCTGGCAGTTCTTCGCTATTGTATCGCTGACATTGGGGGGGTGGTATCTGTCATGGCGCTTTAACGCGTCGTTCAACCCAGACGCACCCATCTTTTCTGTGGCCATGTTTGCGGCCGAATTTGTAATGTATTTGGGCACCTTCGTGTTTTTCTTTGACGTATGGGAAGAACCTGCGAAACGCATTTTTCCACCTGGTGCGGCGCTGCCCAAAACGGCGCGGTCGGTGGATGTGTTCATCACCACCTATGATGAAGCGACGGCCCTGGTGGAAGACAGCTTGCGCGACGCCCTTGCCTTGGATGTTCCCAAGGGATGGTCGGTACAGGTGTCAGTCCTGGACGACGGGGATCGTACAGATATCAAGGACATGACGTTGCGCCACGGTGCCACGTATTTTGCGCGGCAAGAAAACGTGGGCTTCAAGGCCGGGAACTTGAAAAACGCGTTGTGGCAAACGTCCGCGGATTTTGTCGTGATTGCGGATGCTGATACCCGTTTGTTCCCAAGTTTTTTGCGCAACACACTGGGGTATTTCTCCGACACAAACGTGGCTTGGGTACAAACGCCTCACTGGTTTTATGATATCCCAGCCGGGCGTAAAATCATGGATTTTGTGCCGTCTGCGTGGACTAAGAAATGGATGCACAAGCTGTCTGGTGTGACAATTGGGGGGGACCCGTTTTCTTCGGCTTCTGACATTTTCTTTGATGTTATCCAGCGCCGCAGGGACCGCCATGGCGCCAGTTTTTGTTGCGGCGCAGGATCCATTCATCGCCGTGAGGCGCTGTTCGAGGTGGCTTTGAAAACCAGCCAAGAACGGTCTGACGGGGCGTTGCCTGCGCTGCAGCCATTTCAGTATCACGTGTCAGAAGACATTTTGACATCCATGGAACTGCACGCCAAAAAATGGACATCGCGGTATCACCCCCAAGTGGAAGCGAAGATGCTATCCCCTTGGAGCGTAGAGGCTTGGGCTGCCCAAAAATTGAAATACGCAGGGGGCAGCTTGGACATTGCTGTGCACCGCTTACCCCGCTGTTTGATGAACATTCCCTGGCGGGTCCGGTTGCACTATTTGGCAACGTTTTGGTCCTATTTCGCAGTGATCCCGTATTTGTTTTTGCTGATGGCACCGGTCTTCACATTGTTCACGGGCATTGCCCCGGTGGCCAGCTATTCTGCGGAATTTTTCATTCACTTACTGCCATTTTTGGTTTCGCTGGAAATCGCCGTTTTTGTTGGCATGAAGGGATATGATATTCACGGGTCCCGCGCAGCCGCCGTGATGTCGATGCCCTTCGTGGTGCGCGGCGTTCTTTTGGTTTTGTCGGGCAAAAAGATTGCCTTCAAACCCACCCCAAAAACGCTGCAGGGGCAACGGGGCTTGCAGTTTTTGTGGCCGCATATGGCGGTGCTGGCCTTGTTTGCATTGGCGGTCGTTTACGGTGTGACGGCTTATCTGGTTGGATCACGCGATCACACGCTGTCGATGTTGGTGGTGAACGTATTTTGGCTGGCTTGGAACGGCCTGGCCCTATCGCGCGCGCTGCGTTTGTTGCGGTGGGATCCGCAAAGCGCGCTTCAATCACAAATCAAAGGAGAAAACCCATGCAATCCACAGCCCGTTTGAAATCTTTGATCTTTGTGTTCGGCGTTTTGGTGGCCTCTGGCATTGCGGTGTCATTGGATGGGGTAAGCACCGCTTTGGCGCGCAGTATTGATCGCCCCATTCCCTATGACACCGCCACTTTTGAACAGGCCCCAAGACAAGCCTTGGAACGCGCGGATCACCGCGCTGCCCGCATTGCTTGGGACTTCATCGCCAATAACACCGTACCAGAAACGGGGTGGGTGAATTCGGTGGATGGGTTCGAATCCTCCACACTTTGGGATCAGGGTTCGTATATTTTTGCCTTGGTTTCGGCCATGCGGCTGGGGGTGATCAGCCGGGAAGAATTTGATGGTCGGTTTGGGTTGTTTGCATCCTCGCTGGCGCAGATCGAATTGATTGAAAATGTGCTGCCCAACAAAGTTTACAACACGCGCAGTTTGTTGATGACGGATTATTCCGATGCGCTTCGTCCTGACGGAATTGGATGGTCAGCCTTGGACATCGCGCGATTGTTGTTGGCGTTGCGCACCGTTGAAAGGTTTGCCCCAGAATTCGGCCCGCAAATTCGCACTGTTTTGGCCCAATGGAATTTCGATGCCATGACCAAAAATGGCCAGATGTTTGGCACAACGCGCGAAGACGGCGTGTTGCTGTCCTTGCAAGAGGGACGCATCGGGTACGAGCAATATGGCGCGCGCGCCGCTGGGCTTTGGGGCATGGATGTCAACCGGGCGATGTCTGCGATCCCGATTTTGAACTGGCGCAAAATTGCTGGGGTGGATGTTCCAGTGGATGCCCGAACATCCGCCCGATTTGGCACTGTCACGCCTGTGCTGTCGGAACCATACATTTTGATGGGCTTGGAATTGGGATTTGATGCTGAAAGCCGCCTGATGGCCGACCGGGTGTTTGCCGCCCAACATGCCCGGTTCGAAGAAGACGGGATCATGACCTTTGTTTCAGAAGACCATGTGGATGAGGCGCCGCATTTTGTGTATTCCAGCGTGTTTTCCAACGGTGGGGATTGGGCTGTGGTGGATATTGATGGGCGGCGCTACGATGATTTGCGCACGCAATCCGCCAAGGCCACCTATGGCTGGGATGCATTGTTTGACACGGACTATACCAATGCCGGTCTTGCCCGCATCCAGCATTTGGCCCGCGATGGGCGGGGCTGGATGGCGGGCGTGTACGAGGAAACAGGGGCGTGGAATGCGTCCCTCAGCTTGAACACCAACGCGATTATTTTGGAGGCGTTGCACTTCAAAGAATTCGGCCCGCTTTGGAACGTTGCCAAAGCGGTGGACACACAAGACTGAGCAGCGGCAGGGGCTGCGTTACGTGCGCGCCCCGGCGAATTTTTCTTTCCAATCGTCGCGGTCATCATCGCTGATTTTGGAAAACAGATTGTCTGGAACTGTGAACGCAGAGCCTGCCGCCAATGTGCCCAACGCAGTTGCAACGTCCCCTGGCCATGCACAATCTTCAAGCCCAAACGCCGCCAGAATTTTGGCAGATGCATCGGGGATAAACGGCGCGGACAACACGCCGTACAGCGCGATCAGGTTCAACGACAACCGGATGGTGGCGGCAGCGGTCTCTGGGTCAGACTTATAGACGGCCCAGGGTTCTGCGGTTTGCAGGTATTCATTGCCTAAAACCCAAATCGCCCGCAATTCAGCGGCGGATTTACGAACATCCACATTGTCCATGTGGGTTTGATATGCCTCCAGGCGGGCTTGCAGGTTTTGCACCAATTCGTCCGCTTTGGCGTCCAAAGTGCCCCCTTCGGGCACCGCTTCGCCAAATTTGGAGCGGCAGAATTTGGTGACACGACTGACAAAGTTGCCCAACACATCTGACAGATCTTTGTTGGTGTCTTGTTGGAATGTTTCCCACGTGAATTCAGTGTCGGAAGTTTCTGGCGCATGGCTGAGAAGCCACCACCGCCAGTAATCCGCAGGCAACAATTCTAACGCCTGGTCCATAAACACGCCACGGCCTTTGGACGTCGAAAACTGACCGCCATCATAGTTAAGGTAGTTGAAGGATTTGATGTAATCCACCAGCTTCCACGGCTCACCTGACCCCAGAATTGTTGCGGGGAAGGACAGGGTGTGGAAGGGCACGTTGTCTTTGCCCATGAATTGGTAATAGGCCACGTCTTCCGCGCCTTTATCGGTGCGCCACCACGATTGCCAATCACTGCCTTTGCCCGCGTCTTCCCATTCTTGGGCGCAAGCGATGTATTCGATGGGCGCGTCGAACCAAACGTAGAAGACTTTGCCTTCCATGCCGGGCCAGTCATCACTGCCCTTCTTGACAGGAACGCCCCAGTCCAAATCCCGAGTAATGCCGCGGTCTTGCAGACCATCGCCATCGTTCAGCCACTTCTTGGCGATCGACGTGGTCAGGATGGGCCAATCGACTTTGCCGTCGATCCAAGTGTTCAAATCATCGCGCAGGGCGGATTGGCGCAGATACAAATGGCGTGTGTCGCGCACTTCCAAATCGGTGGACCCAGATACGGCAGATCGTGGGTCGATCAAATCCGTGGGGTCCAGCTGTTTGGTGCAGTTTTCACATTGGTCGCCACGCGCACCGTCATAGCCACAGTTGGGGCAGGTGCCTTCGATATATCTGTCAGGCAAGAAACGCCCATCCGCGTGGGAGTAAACCTGCTTTTCATCCACTTCTTGGATCAACCCCTGGTCCGCGAGTTTGCCAGCAAAATGTTGTGTCAGCGCTTGGTTTTGAGGGCTGGAGGACCGTCCGAAATGATCAAACGACAACCGGAACCCTTCGGCAATGGAGGCCTGTGTTTCGTGCATGTCAGCGCAGTATTCGGCCACAGGTTTGCCGGCTTTCGCGGCGGCCAATTCGGCTGGGGTGCCATGTTCGTCGGTGGCACACAAGAACAACACATCGTGCCCACGGGCGCGCTTATAGCGGGCGAACAGATCAGCGGGCAGCTGGCTGCCCACCAAATTGCCCAGGTGCTTAATCCCGTTAATATATGGAATGGCAGATGTGATCAGAATGCGTTTTGTCATGGGTCGTTTCCGGCGTTGGCTTAATTCCGTTTACCCCCATGGTGTTGGGTTGCCCAGCCCTTTAACGATCCCGCAAGAGGCGCATCAAACGGCCAATGATAAAGGACGTGCGCGGCGCATAAACGTATGCGGTCTTTTGATCCGCTTGGCGGCCCTTCAAATTCCGCCACAAACCAAAGATGGCCAGGGCCAAATGGGCGATCCCGATTAAGATGAAAAACGCAGGCGGGCCATAGCTGTCAATGACCCGTGCAGACACCAGTGGCGCCATGATGGCCCCGACGGCATAGTAAAAGATCAGCGCAGCAGACAGTTCCACGCGTTCGTCGCTGGCGGCGAAATCATGGGCGTGGGCTGCAGCGATGGAAAATATCGGAAAGGTGACAAAGCCAAACACAAAGGATGCTGCAAATGCCATGGTGTGGCCGGTGGCATAGGCCGAAAATACACAGGCGGCCACGGACACAAAGGATGTCATAAGAAGTATATACCGGCGGTCGAATTTGTCCGCCAAATATCCAACGGGCAATTGCGCCAGCGCGCCCCCGCCCACAAACAGGGCTAAGAATACCCCGATTTCTGATGGTGTAAGCCCGATATTTGCGCCGTACACAGGCCCCATCATCCGGTAGGACGCGGTGGAAATGCCGGCCACGGTAACACCCGCCACGGCCAATGGGGACCGGGTCAGCGCCAAAAGAGGGTTCAGTCGCGGCACGCGTGACGTTTCTGGCGGTTTGGTGGAGGTCAACGCCAAGGGCAACAAAGACGCGCAGCAAAACAGCGTCAGCAGGTTATAGGCCACATATGTTTCCACCGACGCCAACGCGCCAATCATGATCTGCGCCATCAATGACCCACCGATATCCACCATGCGGTAAATACCCATGGCCCGACCGCGGGTTTCATTGGTGACTTTGGAATGCAACCAAGCTTCGATCACAGTGTAACACGCCGCGATGCAAAGCCCCGATGCGATGCGCAATACAGCCCAGGCCAAGGGGTGGGTTACAAGGGTGTGCCCCAACAGCCCGATGGCGCCCAAAGCGGCAAAACTGGCAAAGGCGCGGGACGGACCAACACCGCTGATGACACGCGGGGCCCACCAACACCCAATGAAAAACCCCACAAAATGCGCAGATCCCAAAAGGCCGATTTGGCCCGTGGTGAAGCCCAACGTCTGGCCCACAATGGCGTCAAACGACCCAACGCCGCCCGAAGACAGCTGCAACAGGATGATGGACATGAACAGGGCGGCGAAGGAAATCAACAGGCGCATGTCCAGAACTATGGCACGGGATTTGTGCTGTGTCCTATGCCACTTCTGAAGGGGAGCAATGCGCGCAGTGCAACCCTATCTGCGGGAAATATGGGCTTTGATGTCCAAATCGATCTGCGGCCCCACCAGGCTGGCAAAGCCAGACATGCCAAAATCATTGCGGTTCAAGGTGCCTTGCAACCGAATGATCAGGGTATCAAAGCTTTCTGATTTGCGAAAAAGCGTTGCTTTCAATGTCACAGGGCGGGTCACGCCGCGCATGGTCAAGTTGCCTGTGATGGTGGCATTGGGGCTGCGCCCCTGCACGGATGTGGACACAAAACGGATTGTGGGGTGGTTGGCGGCGTCCAGCATTTTGGCACCGCGCAGGGTTTGGGTGGCAAACACAAATCCAGCCGTGGCTTGCCGGGCGGACAGCGTGGCCGTGACCTTGGAGTTTGAGAGGGTGTCAAAATCAATCGTGACCTGCGCTTGGACCACGGGAACATTGCCGCGCACCGCCTTGCCTTCGAAATCATAGATAAACGCGCTGTCTGATTTGCCAGGGTCCAGGGTGTATTGCGTGGGTGCGGCCACCAAAACCGTCCCCCATAGGGCAAGGCATAGGGCCAAAATAACGCGCATAGGGCAGCCTTTCATTCCGGTTAGAACCACCCTAGCAGCATATCGGCCTTGGGCGGACCAATATTTTGTGACCCCAAAAACGAAGGTCAGATGGGACCTTGCGGTTGCGCGAACGGGCAGTACGGTGGCGCATAGCAAAAAGGAATGTGCAATGAAGATGAACCGGCTTGGCCGCACTGGAATTGAAATGTCTGATCTGTGTTTGGGCACCATGACATATGGCACGCAAACGGATGCGGCTGATGCCTATGCCCAAATGGACATGGCGTTGGATGCGGGGATCAACA
The DNA here is from genome assembly GCA_020629775.1 of Planktomarina sp. GTDB lineage: Bacteria > Pseudomonadota > Alphaproteobacteria > Rhodobacterales > Rhodobacteraceae > Planktomarina. Next base: position 51,287 of record JAHDCP010000003.1, on the reverse strand, counting down.
TCTTTGACACGGCCGAGATGTATCCGGTGAACCCATTAAGTGCCGCGACCCAAGGCCGGTCAGAGGAAATTGTGGGGGCCTGGGCCAAAGATCGTGGACGCCGCGATGACGTGTTGATTGCCACCAAGCATTCCGGCAACGGCATCAAATATGTGCGCGACGGCGCGGACATCACAGCGGCCTCCATCCCCCAAGCGATCGACGGCAGTTTGAAGCGCATGCAGATGGACCACATTGATTTGTACCAACTGCATTGGCCCAACAGGGGCAGTTACATGTTCCGTCAAAACTGGACTTTTGATCCGTCTAAGCAGGACCCCGCCAAAGAAAAGGCGAATATGGTGGAAGTTTTGGAAGCCCTGCAGGCGGAAGTGGACAAAGGCCGCATTCGCGCGTTTGGTTTGTCGAATGAAAGCGCATGGGGCACAGCACAGTGGTTGCAACTGGCCGATGCTGGCCATGGACCGCGCGTAGCGTCCATTCAAAATGAATACAGCCTGATGTGCCGGATGTATGATACGGATTTGGCTGAGTTGAGCGTGAATGAAGATGTGGGTCTGCTGGCGTTTTCGCCTTTGGCGACGGGTTTGTTGACGGGGAAGTACATGGATGGGGCAGTGCCCGAAGGCAGCCGGAAATCCATCGCGTCAGGTCTGGGTGGTCGCGAAACAGAGCGTGCCCATGCGGCGGCTGCGGCATATGTCGGCATCGCGCATGATCACGGGCTTGATCCGGTGCATATGGCTTTGGCGTTTTGCCAAGCGCGGCCTTTCATGGGATCGGTGATCTTTGGGGCCACCACCGCTGATCAATTGGCGCGGATCATTGAAGGCAAGGATGTGGTGTTGGAGGCTGAAACGATGCAGGCCATTGATAAGGCGCACCGCGCCCACGCGATGCCATACTAAGAGCGGGGTGTCCTGATCCCCGGGGCCGTGTGGCCCCGTGGATCAGGACTGAAGGCTGGGGGCTGTGCGCCCCCAGACCCCGCAGAGTATTTTTGGACAAAATCGGGGCTGGTTTTGGGGGAAAGAATCAGCGAACCCTTGTGACAGCAACAATGAAGGGTTCCCCCATGCCGCTGACGATGAACCGCGAAGTCTTTATTACCTGTGCCGTAACTGGGTCAGGTGGAACACAAGACAAAAGCCCCCATGTGCCCAGATCGCCCAAGCAAATTGCTGACAGTGCCATCGCCGCAGCCAAGGCGGGTGCTGCTGTTGTGCATTGCCACGTACGGGACCCCAACACGGGTGCGCCGTCGCGGGATTTGGCGTTGTATCGTGAAGTCACAGACCGCATTCGCGACGCTGAAGTGGACGTTGTGTTGAACCTGACCGCCGGAATGGGCGGGGACATGGTTTTTGGAGATGTCGAAAATCCGTTGCCGTTGAAGGACGCTGGCACAGACATGATCGGCGCCAGCGAACGGGTGGCCCATGTGGCGGCCTGTTTGCCCGAAATTTGCACGCTGGATTGCGGCACGATGAACTTTGCTGAAGCCGATTACGTGATGACCAACACGCCCGGCATGTTGGTGGCCATGGGCCAGATGATGACTGATCTGGGCGTAAAGCCGGAGATTGAAGCGTTTGACACAGGACATTTGTGGTATGCCAAGCAATTGGTGAAAGACGGTGTTTTGGACAGCCCGGCATTGGTGCAATTGTGCATGGGGGTGCCGTGGGGCGCGCCGGACGATTTGAATACGTTTATGGCCATGGTGAACAATGTGCCTGACGATTGGACATTCAGTGCCTTTGGTTTGGGGCGGTCCCAGATGCCTTATGTTGCCGCATCCGTTTTGGCGGGCGGTAATGTGCGCGTGGGGTTGGAAGACAACTTGATGTTGGAACGCGGCGTTCTGGCTGAAAACTATCAGCTGGTGGAAAAAGCCGTGGGGATTATCGAAGGTTTGGGGGCGTCGGTGATCGGGCCGCAAGCCGTTCGCGAAAAGTTGGGCCTGACGAAGCGTGCCCCTGCATGAGGTGGGCTTGGGTTCTTTTGGTCCTGGCGGCCTGTTCTGCACCCGTGGCAGATGGCGATGATGGCGGATTGCGCGAAGTGTATCGCGACACGGATGTGGCGATGTCGGCGAAATCTGATTTGGACTTAGAACGGTATTTGGGCACGTGGTTTGAGTTTGCCAGGTACCCAGTGTTTTTTGAACGGGGCTGTGCCAACGTTACAGCGGCCTATGGGCGGATTGATGAAGACACGATTTCGGTCACCAACGTGTGTCGGGATTTGGCAGGGGCTGAAAAGTCCACCATTGTTGGGTCGGCCGATGTGGCAGGCCCAGGAAAATTGTTGGTTGAATTTCCGTCTGTACCTTTTGCTGGGGCGGCAGACTATTGGGTGCT
>JAHDCP010000003.1:18456-48824 GCA_020629775.1 Planktomarina sp. | reverse complement strand
CCCATGCCCACCGTTGGCCATCTGTGATGGGGCAAGCGCTGGGCGCAGAATGGGAAGTGATCAATGATGGCTTGCCGGGGCGCACGACTGTGCATGAAGACCTGGTCGAAGGCGGCGCGCGCAATGGGTTGGCGATACTACCTTCTGCCTTGCACGCGCACAAACCTTTGGATTTGTTGATTGTGATGTTGGGGACCAACGATTTGAAACCTCGGTTTCATGTGTCGGCCTCTGAAATTGCCCAGTCGCTGGGGCGTTTGGTGGACTGCGCCCAGCAATCGGGCGTGGTGAACGATGTGTTGCTGGTGGCCCCGGCACCTGTGCGCGAAACGGGTGTAATGGCGGATGCCTTTGCAGGTGCTGAAATGCGCCAAGTGGGTTTGGCTGATAACATTGCAACTGTGGCACGCACCAACGGTTGCGGGTTTTTTGATGCGGGCAAGGTGGTCCGCGCCAGCGATATAGACGGGGTTCATCTGGACGCTGAAGAACAGGTGATATTGGGCAAGGCCATGGCGGCCCAAGTGAAGATTTTGAAAGGGTGAAAACATGACTAAAATTGCAGCGATCATTGGCGGCGGTGTCATTGGCGGCGGCTGGGCCGCGCGGTTTTTGTTGAATGGGTGGGACGTTCAGGTCTTTGACCCTGACCCAGAAGCAAAGCGTAAAATTGGTGAAGTGCTAGACAACGCACGGCGGTCTTATCCAGGATTGATGGACCGCGGCGTGCCAGCCGAGGGCCAGCTAACGTATCATGCCACCATGCCGGAGGCTGTGGCGGGGGCTGTTTGGATTCAAGAAAGTGTTCCTGAACGGCTGGAACTCAAACAAAAGGTTTACCAAGCGCTGCAAGCTGCCTGTGACCCGGACGCGGTGATTGGATCTTCGACGTCTGGATTCAAACCGTCGGAGCTGCAAAGTTGTGCAACGCGTGGAAATCAAATTCTGGTCTGCCATCCGTTTAATCCGGTTTATCTTTTGCCCCTGGTGGAAGTGGTGGGCACGGATCAAAACGATGAATCCATGATCACCCGCGCGTCGGACATTTTGACAAGTGTTGGCATGTATCCGCTGCGCGTTCGCAAAGAAATTGATGCCCATATCGCGGATCGGTTTTTGGAAGCGGTTTGGCGCGAAGCGCTTTGGTTGATCAACGATGGCATTGCCACCACAGAAGAAATCGACAACGCCATCAGATATGGGTTTGGCTTGCGTTGGGCACAGATGGGTCTGTTTGAAACATACCGCGTGGCAGGCGGGGAAGCGGGCATGCGCCATTTCATGGCGCAGTTCGGCCCAGCCTTGGAATGGCCTTGGACAAAGTTGATGGACACGCCCCCCTTTACGGAAGACTTGGTGGATGCCATCGCCAACCAATCAGACGAACAGTCAGGGCACCATTCCATCCGTGAACTGGAACGTATCCGGGACAAGAATTTGGTGGGCATTATGCGCGCGCTAAAAGCCCAGGACTGGGGCGCAGGTGCGTTGCTGAATGCCGCTGAACAGTCTCCGGGCCCTGTGGATACATCCGGGCTGGTGGAAACAGTCCGCCGCGTCGTGCCGCTGGATTGGACCGATTACAACGGGCACATGAACGAAGCGCGATACTTGCAGGCGTTTGGGGATGCCACAGATCGGTTCATGGAAATCGTGGGGTGCGATGCGGCATATATCGCGTCGGGGGGCAGTTACTTCACAGCCGAAACCCACATTCGCCACGTGGATGAAGTGCATGCTGGCCATGAAATCCGTGTGGAAACATACTGCGCCCAAGGGGCGGGCAAGAAAATGCAACTGTTCCACCAGATGTTTAGCGGGGATCTTTTGTTGGCCACGGGCGAACACTTGTTGATCCACGTGGATTTGAACACCCGCCAATCATCTGTGCCAGGGGACGCAGTTGCTGCCAAATTGGGGTCCATCGCAGACGCCCATGCCAAGCTGGATCCACCCCAAGGGATGGGCCGTGCAGTCGGGGTGAAATGATGAATGTTTTGATCACAGCCGGCGGCAGCGGAATTGGATTCGCCATGGGGCAAGCCTTTGCCAAAGCAGGGTGGCAGGTTTGGGTAACCGATATTGACGAAGGCGCCCTGCAAGATTGTCCCGATGATTGGGAACGCGATGTTGTGGATGCATCGGATGCGGCCGCCATGGCGAAATTGTTTGACCGCGTGGGCGCCCATTGGGGCAGCCTGAATGCCGTGTGCGCCAATGCGGGTATCGCGGGACCCACTGCTTTGGTGGAAGATATCGAATTGGACGACTGGCGGCGCTGCGTTTCAGTCAACTTGGAAAGTTCGTTCCTTACCGCCAAATTTGCGGGTCCCATGTTGAAGGACACCAAGGGGTCAATGGTTTTGACCAGCTCCACCGCTGGGATTTACGGTTTTCCCAACCGGGCCCCTTATGCATCCGCGAAATGGGGCGTCATTGGATTGATGAAGACCTTGGCCATGGAATGGGGGCCGTCAGGTGTGCGGGTCAACGCTATTTGCCCCGGCGCCGTGGAAGGCCCGCGCATGACGGGCGTCATGGAACGCGAAGCCGCTGCAAAGGGCACAACACTAGAAACCATTCGCGACGGATATGCCGCGGGTGTGTCGATGCGCCAATTGGTTCAAGCTGAAGACATTGCCAACATGGCCGCCTTCTTATGCAGTGATGGCGCTAGATTGGTGTCGGGCCAAGTTATGGCCGTGGACGGGCACACTGAAAACCCCGATCCCAAAGCGTAAACCCAAGCTATGGTTTGGATCTTTGTCACCTTGTTGGCGGCGTCTTTGCAGACGATGCGGTTCATGGTGCAAAAGAAACTGCGGATGGATACGTTATCTTCTGGCGGGGCCACCTATGCACGGTTTGTTTACGCAGGGCCGTTGATCGTGGCCGTGGCTTTGGGGTATTTGAGTTGGACCCAAGCCCCGATGCCCCATCTTACGGCACGGTTTTGGATATTGGCCAGTTTGGGCGGTGTGACGCAAATATTGGCCACCATGTGCTTGGTGTCACTGTTCCAGCTGCGTAATTTCACAGTGGGGATCACATTCGCCAAAACCGAAGTGCTGCTGACGGTTTTATCCGGAATGATCGTTTTGGGGGAAACTGTCACTGCACTGGCAGGTCTTGCCATTGGGGTGGGGGTGATTGGCGCGATATTGCTGTCTGATATTCCCATGTCCCAGGGCCATTTCGGCAAACGCATGCTTAATCGTGGCACCGCCTTGGGCCTGGGGGCCGGGCTTTTATTCAGCATCTGTTCGGTGGCGTACCGAGGGGCCACCATGGAAATCGCGTCAGATGCAGTGTTGGTGCGTTCTTTGACCACGTTAATGGTGGTGATCTTTATCCAAGCCTTGTTGATGACCGTGTTTTTGCGCCTGCGGGAACCCGGCCAAATCACCGCAGTGCTGCAGTCGTGGCGCACGGCCATCTGGGTGGGGGCTTTGTCTTTGGGCGGATCCATTGGGTGGTTCACGGCCTTTGCCATGCAAAACGCAGCTTATGTCAAAGCCGTGGGGCAAATTGAAATCGTGTTCAGCATCGCCATTACAACCCTGGTCTTCGGCGAGACCATATCGCGCAGGGAAATTTGGGGCGTCGGATTTTTGCTGATCAGCGTTGTCGCCTTGATCTTGGTGGCCTAGGCCCCAGCGCCCAGCCGGCGAAACAGGTTTTCTTCATCGGTGTTCTTAAAGAACGGTACTGTCGGGGGTGGGGCAATGGTTTTTAAGCCAGCTAATTCTCCCAACACGACAGACGTGATGAAGGGCAGGTTCAATTCACGGGCTTGCGCCAAAGGAACCCAGGCCAAGTGCGAAAGTTCATCAGTGGCATCGGAAAAATCATCGGGGTCTGTGGCCAAAGAATTAGCATCCAACAGGAAAAACCGCGCGTCAAACCGGCGGGGGCGGCCCGGTGGGGTGATGGCACGGAAAAAGAAATGCAAACCGCTGGCGTCTGGGCGAAAGCCACGGGCGGCAAAACCTGACCAGTCTGCCGGGGCATCCTGCCAGGGGGATTTGACCCCCGCGATTTGCCCGGTTTCTTCCCATAATTCGCGTATCGCGCCCGCGGCCAAAGCGGCATGGGGGGGCATGGTGGCGTCTTCAGTCAACCGCGCAGCACAAGTGGCATTTATCGGTTTCGCCAATTCAATGTGGTGATCCGCATCGTCCACGCGCCCGCCGGGGAATACAAATTTGTTGGGCATGAACACCGCCTTGGCGCCGCGTTGTCCCATCAAAATTCTTGGTTCAGTGGCGAAATCGCGCAGAACAATCACGGTGGATGCGGGTTTGATTGGGACGTCTGTCATGCCCCATCATAGATCGCACTTTCCTGCCGATGAAAAGTTTTTTCACTTTCTGCGACGGAAGTTCTGAGCCCGCGCGTTAAAGACATACCAAACAGAAATTGAGGTCTGCTTGGTAACATTGTCTGGCTTTTACTGAAGGGATTCAGCCATGAAATCTATCGCACTTATGACAGCCGCCGCCATTGCCCTGGCCGCCGCAGCCCCCGCCATGGCGGACAGCCGCAAAGGAATGGGCGAACGCGCCACCTTTGAAGAAATGGACACCAACAACGATGGGTCCTTGTCCAAGGCAGAAATGACCGCGCAAATCGATGCGCGTTTTGCTAAAATGGACACCAATGGTGACGGTGCATTGACTGCAGAAGAACTGGTGGCCCAGGCCCCAGAAGACAAAAAAGAGCGTTTCGCGAAACGCGCTGAAAAAATGATCAAGCGTCACGATGAAAACGGCGATGGCAAATTGTCCAAAGACGAAATGCCCCGCCGCAACATCGACCGTATGTTCAGCAAAGTGGATGCCGACGAAAATGGTGCCATCAGCAAAGCTGAATTCGATGCCATGAAGGACAAGCGCAAAGGTAAGCGCAAAGGCAAAGACAAAAAAGACAAGTAATCCTGTCAGCACAGGCGGTGCCCTGAACAGGGGCACCGCCGCACTTGTTTGTTTTGAAACGATGACTTAGCCGGGTTTATATGATGCCATTTGATGCCCAAACCCAAGACAGCGAAGATGCGGCGCTGTTGGCGGCTTTTGCCGCCGGCGATGCCAGTGCTGCGCGGATATTGGTGTCTCGGTTCGGGCCAATGGTTTACAGCGTGGCGTTTCGCATGCTCAACAATGCTGCCGAGGCGGAGGATGTGTCCCAAGAAGTGATGACACGTCTTTGGCAAATCGCGCCCAAATGGGATGCGGATCGGGCGAAGGTGTCCACTTGGTTGTACCGGGTGACCAACAACCAATGCATTGACCGCTTGCGCAAATCAAAACGCATGTCGGGTGATGAAGTGCCCGAAGTGGCGGATGATACACCATCGGTGGATCGCAAAATGGCGGATGATCAACGGCGCGATGCATTGCAGGCGGCTTTGGATGAACTGCCTGAACGCCAAAAACAAGTGATCGTTTTGCGCCAAATCGAAGGCCTGCCGAACCCTGAAATCGCCGCCATTATGGACACGTCCGTAGAAGCGGTGGAAAGCCTGTCGTCCCGGGCTAAACGGGCGCTGGCCAAGATTTTGGCCCCAAAGAAATCTGCTTTAGGATTGATTGACCATGACACGTAAAGACGCTGAAAAATTTGCTGAAGACGACCTGGAACAGTTCTTTCAGGCGGCCCGTGCGGAACCCCCGCAGCCATCGCTGGCCTTTATGGACAGCTTGATGACCCAGGCCATGGAAGCCCAATCGCAGGTGGCCCAAAAGCCAAAGTTTCAATGGCGATCCGTTTTTGACGGTGTCGGTGGTTGGCTGGGGGGCGCTGGGTTGGCATCTGCCATGGCTTTGGGTGTGATGATCGGTGTCAGTGCCCCGGCGGAATTGTTTGTGGTGGGCGCGGAACAAACAACAGAATTGGAAGAATTCTTGTGGCTGGATGATTATGCCTTGGCCACTTGGGATGAATTGTAGGGGGATGGCTATGAACGGCTTAAAAATTGCACTTTTTGCGTCTTTGGCGGTGAATGTTCTGATCCTTGGGGCAGGGGCCGCCTTCGTTGCGAAATATAAAACCCAAAGCGGCGCAGCTTGGGGCGCATCGGCGCAAGCAGATGCATATGGCAAGCGGGGGTCATCACGCAAAGACGGTGATCGGCGCGGTCCTGTGGCCCAAAAAGCGCCACCGGTATTGTTGTGGCCTTTGATGTCCCAGTTGACGCGCGAAGAACGCAAAGCTTTGGCAGAATCTGTGCGCGAGGCCCACCGCGCAACGGGCTTGAAACGATCCGATATTCGCCAACTTACCCTGGCCCTGGCGGATGCTGTGGAAGCCGATCCCTTTGATGCAGCACGCGTGCAATCGTCCCTGGCGGATCTGCGCGCCATCATGGAAAAAAGATCCACGGTTGTGGAAGCCAAGATGTTGGAAACCATCAGCAGCATGCCGCTGGATGCGCGCAAAGCCTTGGCGCAAGCCCTGCGCAATGACCGCCGTCCGAAGCGCAAATAGGGGCCTAGCCGGCCAGTTTTTGTGCGTCGTTTCTTACGGCCGCGCGCAGGCGCAAGCGGTTCAACAGGTGATCATCTGTCATCTGATTTGACGTATGGGTGTGCAAGGGACGCAAATTGCGCAAGAAAATCCGAATGGGCGCACCGTCGCTGTGGGTTTTGGGCAAATGGGTGATGGAATAATCCACTGCTTTGGCAATTTCACGGGCGCTTTCAAAATTGGGCACGCGCAAAATCATGCGCAATTCGGTGTCTGACCACTGGCCCAACGGGTGCCCCCCACCCACCACGGCGCGGCATGTATCGGCAAAATCATACAGACTTTGATTGCAGCCATCCCGTGCCACCAAGCGCATCACAAAGGCGGATCTGTCCCCAGATCGTGCTGTTTTGATCAGCCGGGCTGTGTCCGATTTTGAAATCAAACGGCGTCGCGCTTTCACCAGCTTTGGGTTGATTTGATCTGCGTCACGGAAATACCGGTCCAGCTTTAAACGCAATTCTTCTGTTCCACACTGAAACCCGATGATATCGGCGGCTTCGCCTTTTTGGCGCATTCCAAAGGTCGATGTGTTGGGGGTTGCCACCACAAAAACTTTTTGCGGATCTATCTGCGCTGCCGCCAAAACATGCCCCGTGGCATGGTGGTCTTCGGCAATGATTAGGGCAGAATTGGCGGCGGGAGTTTCACCTGTTGTGGGTGAAACAAAGCTGACCTGCCAATACCCCAGGCTTGCCAATTGCTGCCGCAACTGCCGGGCCAGAAAAGGGCGCGCAGTAACAAGCGCGATGGGTTGGCGCTGCTTTGCGGATATGGCATCGTCATAAAAGTCTTTCATCGATCATCCCTCACCTTCGGTTGGGAAAACCATCGACGAATTGTTTTAAAATTGCCTTCACAAGGAGCAAAATTTTCCATGAATGTTGAACGGGCCGAAACAATTGCTTTGAAAGCGGTGGCGTGGTTGCTGGCCAACGAAGACCTGCGAAGCGTGTTTTTGGGGGCCACTGGCACCAGTGAAGCGGACCTCAGGTCACGCTTGAACGAAGATGCGTTCTTGGTCTCTATCTTGGATTTTTTGTGCAACGATGATGCATGGGTGACGGCTTTTTGCGACGAACACGGGTTTGATTACATGGACCCGATGATGGCGCGACAATCCTTGCCCGGCGGGGCAGAGGTGAATTGGACATGATCGAAGCCATTATTTTTGACAAGGACGGAACCCTGTTTGATTTCCAGGCTACGTGGGGTGTTTGGACAGGGTTGGTCATCGAAGAATTGTCGCAAGGGGATGCCCAGCTGATGGCGGCTTTGGCCGACCGGGTAGATTATGATCCACAAACAAAAAAGTTGCGTCCCTCCAGTTTTGTAATTGCCGGTGCCGCCCACGAGATTGTGGATGCCGTGCACCCCATGTTGCAAGGCTGGGATTGGAACGACTTGGCGCAGTTTTTAAATGGGAAAGCGGCCCTTGTTCCGCAGGTACCCGTGGCGGATTTGGATGCGGTTTTGGGGCAACTTCGGGGCGACGGCTACAAATTGGCGGTTATGACCAACGATGCTGAAAGTTCCGCGCGGGTTCATTTGGCGCCTTATCTGGACATGTTGGATATGGTCGTGGGGTCCGACAGTGGCCATGGGGCCAAGCCGGACCCGGATCCTTTGCTGGCCATCGCCAAGGCTTTGGGGGTGGCACCTGCTGCCTGCGCCATGGTGGGGGACAGCACCCATGATTTGGGGGCAGGACGCGCCGCAGGGATGCAGACCATCGGTGTTTTGACGGGCCCTGCCAGCCGGTCGGATTTGACCCATCTTGCAGATGTTGTGTTGCAAACCGTTGCAGACATTCCAAGTTGGTTGGGAACCGATACGACATAGAAGTGTCGCAAACAGCGAACTGTTCGTCCAAGTGATGCCCCACCTTTGGGGATAACGAAGACGAAAGGAATTCCCATGGCACGGCGCAGTGGTGGACGGGCGGCAAATACCCGGCGGGGCATGAAGGGTATCGACCAGATGTCCTGGCGGATAACCCAAAACTTGGACCGTCCCACAGAACCGCTGACAGAAGAAGGCGTGTTGGCCATCCACAACGCGGCCATGGAAATTCTAGAAGATATCGGGATTGATTTTCTGAACGAAGAAGCTTTGGCCTTGTTCAAGGAAGCGGGCTGCAAGGTGGAAGGCGAAAAGGTGTTTTTTGACCGCCACTGGATCATGGAAATGATCGCCCATGCGCCGGAAGAATTTACCATCACACCGCGTAACCCAGACAGGGCAATTCCCGTTGGGGGCAAAGCCATTACGTTTGGCAACGTGTCTTCACCGCCCAATTATTGGGACTTGGAACTGAATAAGAAAGTGGCTGGCAACCGCGAACAATGCGCCAATCTTTTGAAGCTGTCCGACTATTTCAACTGTATCCACTTTGTGGGGGGGTATCCGGTGGAACCTGTGGATGTGCATGCCTCCATCCGGCATTTGGAAATCGGTTTCGATAAACTGACCCTGACAGACAAGGTCATGCACACATATTCGCTTGGGAAAGAACGTGTGGAAGACAAAATGGAAATGGTGCGCATTTCCGGGGGGTGGTCTGACGCTGAATTCGAAGCCAGTCCAAAGATGTATACGAACATCAATTCCACGTCGCCGTTGAAGCATGACCACCCCATGATTGATGGCTGTTTGCGCATGGCCCGGCGCGGTCAAGCCATTGTAGTGACGCCGTTTACCTTGGCGGGGGCCATGGCGCCGGTCACCATTGCAGGCGCGGTGGCCCAATCCATTGCCGAAGCTTTGTGCGCCATCGCATTGTTCCAATACGTGCGCCCCGGCATTCCTTGCGTGATCGGCACGTTCACTTCCAATGTGGATATGAAATCGGGTGCGCCTGCGTTTGGGACGCCGGAATACATGCGGGCCACCCAGATGACTGGACAAATGGCCCGGTTTTACAAAATGCCCATGCGATCATCTGGGGTGTGTGCCGCCAATGTGCCTGATGGCCAAGCCATGTGGGAAACATCCAATTCGCTTTGGGCATCGGTCCAGTCGGGCACCAACATGGTTTACCACGCTGCCGGTTGGCTGGAAGGCGGGTTGATCGCCAGCCCCGAAAAATTTGTGATGGACTGCGAAGTTCTGCAAATGATCCAACGGTATATGGAACCTGTTATGCTGGGCACTGGCCCTGAAGACACTGCCGTGGCGGCCATTAAAGAGGTGGGCAGTGGCGGACATTTCTTTGGCATCCAACACACACAAGACCGGTACGAAACCGCGTTTTATCAACCTTTTGTGTCCGATTGGCGCAACTTCGAAGGCTGGGAAGCGGCGGGCGGGGTTTGGACTGCTGAACGCGCCCATGCCACGTATAAATCCATTTTGGAGGTTTACGAAGAACCGCCCATGGACGCGGCAATCCGCGAAGAATTGCGCGAATTTGTTGACCGGCGCGTGGCCGAAGGGGGCGCACCCACCGATTTCTAATCGATTTTAGGTATTGCCCCTTTGTTAACCTGCCTTGGGTATCAATCCCCCCCGAAGAAGGAGGGATTGCGATGCACGGTATGGTTCACAAGGGGATCAGCGTTTTCGTAACAGAAAGCTTTGGTGCAGCGGAATGGGATGGGCTGTGCCAAGTCTTGGGAATTGACGTTGACCCGGCATCGGCCACCCAACTCAACGATTTTGTCGCCACCCAAATCCTGTTTAACTTGGCAGAACGCACGAACCGCCCAAAACGCGAAGTGATGGAAGACTACGGCATGTTTTTAATGACGGCCGACGTCACATCTGGAATTCGCAGATTGATGCGGTTCGGTGGTGCAGACTTCGTGGAATACATCGATTCACTGGAAGAATTGCCCGGGCGCATAAGATTGGCCATTGACGACTTCGTGCTGCCGCCCCTGACCGTGACCCAAGAAAGCGATACAAAATACAAAGTCTGGGTCGAAACCAAAATGGGGGCTTTCACCTTTGTTTTGATCGGCATGTTTCGCGCGATGGCAGACGATTACGGAACGCTTTGTGAAATTAAACACGATAAACGCACGGAAAAAGGCGACATGATATCCATCGAAATATTCGATTTGGGGTTCGACAAAGGACGGGATTTTTCCTTGGTGGGTGCAGCATGACAGATCAAGATAACATGGCAAACCAAGACGTTGTGCCGATGCATTCGTGTTTCGACATTATTTGTCCGATGCATTTCCAATTCAACCATCAAAGTAAAATCGTTCACGTTGGGCCAACTTTGGCCAAGATCGCGCCAACCCCACTTGAAGGGCAAACGGTCTGGGAAGCGTTCAAGATTTTGCGCCCGCGGGGTGTGGATACGGTGGGTGATTTGCTGAATTTGAACGGGCGAAAAATCCACATGCAATTCCAAGACGATCCCGACACGGCGTTTAAAGGAGTTTGTGCCCAAGGTAATTTTTATACCTTTATCAACTTGTCCTTTGGGATCGGACTGGCGGACGCCGTGCAAAAATTTGACCTGACCAACAGCGATTTTGCCGCAACTGATTTGGCCATTGAAATGTTATATCTGACGGAAGCCAAGAAAATGGCCATCGCTGAATCTGCTGCCTTGAACAAAACCCTCGCAGCTGCCCGTAAATCCGCGCTGAAACAGGCCAATTCTGACGCGTTGACCGGTCTTGCCAATCGCCGGGCCATGGGAGAACGCATGCAAGCCATGATTGCAAAGGGGCAAGACTTTGCCTGTATGCAACTGGATTTGGACTATTTCAAAGCGGTCAATGACACCCACGGTCACGCCGCTGGGGACCATATCTTGCAAGAAGTGGCTGCCATCTTGAAGGCAGAAACCCGCAAGGACGATTGTATCGCCCGTGTGGGGGGGGATGAATTTGTCATTTTGTTCGCAGGCCTGACAGACCAAAAACTGTTGGATGGCATTGCCCGGCGGATCATTGCAAAACTTGAACGCCCCGTGAACTATGAAGGGTGTATATGCAAAATTTCCGGCAGTGCGGGCACAACCGTGTCCACGCAATACAGCCCGCCTGATGCTGATACGCTGCTAAATGATGCAGACGTTGCGCTGTATGCTTCCAAAAACGGGGGGCGGGGTCAGCACAACTTTTTCAATCCAAAACTGCTGGCGGGGTAAGGGTATTGGTAAGCGGGCCACGGTATGATGCCAGCGGACCGGCCCAACCCACGATCAAGGTGAGTTGTGCCGGGGTTTGGTGGGAAGATCAGAACTTGCCCGAATTGCCCCAGGTTTCACGGGGGCCAATTTCTTCCTCGTTCATCCAATGCTCGGCGATTTTGCCATCGGCCACGCGATACAGGTCAAACACGGCGATGTCTTTGCCACCAGCGTGGCGTTTTCCATAAGTGACCACCATATCGCCCTGGCCCATAATATTGAAAAGCATTTCATAGGCCCCAGCCGCGTCCGATGCCAGCCAAGCCGCCAAACCTTCCCGTCCAGCGGCGATCGGCCCCGCATGCTGCACCAAATCCTTGGCAACAAATTGGTCCAATTTGGACAGATCACCTTCTTGCCGAATTTGCTTGGTGTATTCACGCACCACAGTTTTGCTGGTTTGCGTATTCGCAGATGTGTCCACCTGGGTGGTGCCGCCCACCATGTCTTCGCCGGATGCTGTGTTTTCTTCGTAAGGCGCGATGGTGTCCCAGTGTTCCAAGATCAAGCCATCTGGATCTGTAAAGAACATGTCCATGGTGACCCACTGCGCAGCGCCATCGTTCAAAGATTGGTATGCGCTGCAAAATACCCACGGACCATCTTCAAAAATCCGCTTAATCTGCATGTCGCGTTTTGGATTGCGTTCGACAAAGGGTTCGAAAAACTCAAGGAATCCTTCGACTCCGTCTGCGACACCTGTGGAGTGCTGGGTGTAGCGATGGCCCGTACATTCCAAAACGCAATTGCGTATGTCGCCCCCAGCGATGCCATCGATGTAGATTTTATTCACATTATCAAGCCCTTGGCCCATAAGGATGTTCCTTTGATACTTGTTGTTATTTGATGAACCAACGTTGCGTGAAGCCCCCAGGTGTGCATCCGCAGGCAAGCCGTGTTTTTACGTTGCCTGCGGGTACGAAATACAATTAGAAATTAACTGTCAAGGCTCCGCCATTGGCCAAGATTTTGGTCAAGTCAGTGCCTTCACCGATGGTCACCAAAATGCCGCCTTTATCGAAGGTGTATTCTGTTGGCATACCGTCCACAAACGCACCAGCCGCAGTCACGGTTGCCCCAGCCGCGATAAGTTCGACCGTCGCTTGGAAGTTTTCATCGGTGGTGTCCGCCAGTTCAGCGGAAGTGATTTCTTCGTCGAAGGCAAAATAATACCGATCAAAAGTTGTGTCGTCGTACAAAGTGATCTGCAGCTTTTCTAACCTCGCCACCAGTGTCAGGGTTACGCTGTTGGGCGTGGCGTCGATGTCATACACATTGAACGCGAAGCCCGGCAGTTCCACTTCGTCGGAAATTGCCACTGGGCCTTTTACATCCACGGCCATGGCGGCCCCGCCAGTCGCTTTGGCGTTTTGAAACAGGTTTACAGCCTGGTCCAAAGATCCTGCCATTTCAGCGGAAGCAGGAAAAGCAATGGTCAAAGCCAAAGCCGCGGAAGCGAAAAATGTGTTGCGAACAGCTGAAAGTGTCATGGTGTTTCTCTACTTAGGGTTGGTAAAAAAGGTAGGGCCACGCAGATTTGCGCAGCCCCAAGGGGATTAATTGCCACCGTGATACGCTTGGCTGACGGCAAAGCTGTCTTCGAACCAATGCCAAAGAACGACTTGGCCGTCGCGAACTTTGGCGCGAAGGGCGAAGCTGAAATCGCCGATTTCTTTGCCAGAATGGGGTGTGATGCCGTTCATGACGCCGAAAACAGCAACCGTATCACCCGAAGCAAAGGCGTCGGTGTTTTCCCATTTGGTGGTCTGCAAGTTTGCGCCGAACACGCCAAGGAATTCAAAAATTGCGTCTTTGCCTTTGGTTTCACCAATCCAAGGCAAGGTTTTGTCGCCTTCATTGTGCCAGACCATATCGTCAGCCATCAAAGGGGACATCGCATCGGGTCCTTCGCCCATCGCGCCCATAAAGGCCATGACGGTGTCGAATGATTTTTGGCTTGTTGCGTCCATGTCTTGTGCTCCTGCTTTTGTGGAAAGGATCAGTGCCAGCGTGGCACCAAGGGAAGTTTTTAAGGCTGTTCTACGGTCCATTTAGTGGCTCCTTTTGGTGGGGTTAGTTTTGTCTGCCGCTTGCGCGGGGGGGGCGGGATACCAGTCCAGATCAGGGTTTTCGCGAAACGCAAAACGTTCCAGGTGGCTTGTGATTGTGCGGATAATGTCATCCAAGTCGGAAGGTGTTTGTGCACTAACATCCAGCGTCAAAACGTCTTGGGTTGCACTCAACTCGCATCGACCGTTGGTGAAATGAACCAAGCCGGACTTGCCGCTGCAACTTGCATCCTCGGTCCGTCCAAAGTGATTGCACAATGCGGACATGTGGCGTGCGGCTTGGGTCGTTTTATATATGGCTTGAGCTTTCAATTCTTCCGTCCAACAGCGTTGATCAGAATATTACTTTCCCGGGCTGTTGCGTCCAATCTGCTGGTTTCCGAAATGTAAGTTCGGCGTCTCCGAACAATGGGCAAAATTGTGGGCTGATGTCAGTTTGGTTCAGGCAGCAGCGTCACATTGATGGTGTGGTGGTCAATGTTTTGAATTTCTGTACCGGCGGCGTGGTCCAACAAATCGCGAAAATTGTTGCTGGCCACGTCTTCCATGGTTGCATCCACCACCAGTTGAACATTTTGGCCTGTCCACGGACGCGCGGGGGTAAAGCGCCAAACAGTTTCGTTGCCCGCCAAGGCAACTGACCCGTCGATGGTTTGGCCGGCAGCGTCAGTAACCGCAATGCTGGTTTGTGCAAGAACATGGTCAAACGGCCGATCAAAAGTGATTGTTAACGGTTCTGTCGTGAAAGATCGGGGTGGTTCAACCGCCCAGTATTTGGTGTCCGGCAGGGTCCGTAACGCGGCTGTCACCGTGAAAGGTTTTGAAAAGCTTTCGATTTTTTGGGCCCCGGTGGCGCTGGGCCATCCTTCGTTCACCACAATGGAATAGGTTTTGCCTTCCAAAAGGGCAGGGCCCAACTCCAGATTTTGCGCAACACCGCGTTTGATTCGTCCAGGATCCATCAGCAACGTCAATCGCTTGCGGTCGCGGCTCCATAATTCTTGTTTGAACGCCATAAAGGCTTGGGCGTCGTGCTGCCCGGTCTCATGGTCAATCAGTTGGATGAATTCGGCTGATTTGTGGGGCTGCATCGCGGCGGAAAAGTGGATGTAAAATCGCAGTGTGTTTTCGGGAAGCGCATCAGCGCTTGGGTAAATAGCCGTCACTTGGGCCTGGGGCCTGTCCAGATCCGGGGAAATTATCAGCGGTGTCAGCGTGGTCTGTGACGGTCCGTTGGCCGTGGAGTCGCGTGTTAGAACGGTATAAATTTGTCCGTTAATCAGGTCAAAAGATGGTGCAAAAACAACGGTGTTGTTGTTGAAACTGTATTGCCCCGCCATGGGCGATTTGTCAGCACAGCATTCTGCCGGGTCGCCCACATAAACCTGAATCACGCTTTTCGGGTCGAGGTTGTCTGCATCGCCTGAAACCACCAATTCAAAGGTTCCGTCATGGTATACCGGCAACTTCAATTTGCCGGTGTTGGCCAAGGCAGACCCGGGCAGAAACCCCATGAAAATGCAGGTTGCAACGTAAAGCCAACAAACGCGCGCTTTCATGGGGGTCATCTTTCTGAGATTACTGCTTTTCAGCCCAATATTGCGGGAAATCATATTCCGCGATCAGGTTGTAAAAGCGGTTTGGGAACCCCGTCGGGTTGGAGTCCATGTTCAAGCTGCCGCTGAACATGTCACGGGTCAAAGACACAAACATGCCGTCGCCCAATGCCGCAATGTGCAAGGACATGCCGTCAAACATCACAGTCTTACCCACGGGCCCGATGGGCATTGTTGGGGAAAGATCCATTTGACCACCGCGGGGCAGATCAGCCGCTGTGTAAACCTTGGCATTGTTCATGCTGTCCACCGGGATCACCTGCGGGGATCGACTGTTGTTGGTCAAAAACAGCATGTCTTGGCCCTGCAATTTGTACGACACCATGTCCAAAGGTTGACCGTTTCCATAATCTGAAATGGCGCGCCCCGTGATTTTTGCACCGTCCACGATTTCATCCAAACCGATCAAGACAATCGGGCTGCAGGTATAGGCTGCAACGATTTGGGTTTTGCCATCAATTTCTTGGATCGACATGGCCCGTATGGGCGCGCGGGTTTCGTTTTGGTCGTGGGACAAGTGATAAATTTCCACGCTTGCAGAGCTTTGTTCGCCGGTGAAAGGATAGGGCATCCGGCGCAAGGACGACAAAAAGTTGTCGTAGGCAACTCCCGACACGAACAATTCACCATCGTGGAATTCCATGTCCATGATCGCCAGCGAACTTAGCTTGATTTCACCTTTGGCCAAATCACGCGGAAGGGGTGGGTTGGGGCCCACGCCACGTGGGCGGAATCTGGTGACTTGATCGGGGTAGTTTGTTAGCGCCTGTTTTTGAAACGGCACAGAGGCCAGATCCATCATTTCGATTTTGCCGTCTTGGGAAACCTTCATCAAGGCCGGTGATGCTTCGAAGTTTCCGATCCGGGTGACGGACACAAAGATATCAGCCGTCACGGGGTGCACCGTCATGTCGTTGATCGCCAAACCACTGGCTGCAACGCCCAAAACATCTGCGATTTTCACATCGATGTCGCTGATGCGGACTGGGGCCACTTGATCTGGGGCAGTGCCACCAGTCAAATCGAACGCATAAATCGCGCCATTGTAATTATCGCCAACAAACAGTGTGCCCGTGTCGGAAAATTCCAAGGCACCGGCAAATTTCATGTCCAACGCCGCCTCGTCAGCCAATGCGGTTGTGGCCATGGCTGTTGCTGCCAACAACGCCGCAATGGCTGTATTCTTCAGATTAAACATCTTTTCGTCCTCCTGTCGGGTCCAGACTGCTTAGCGGCGAAAGAATCAGACGCAGGGAAGGATGCTTCGCATGTGCGAGGGGCAGTCTTTATGTCACTTCAGTCTAGTTCCGTTAATAAATATCACTATTGTATGAATTCAGATGCGATTGATCCGTAGGACAGAACAATGATTGATTACCTCAGGCACATGGCCATTTTTGCACGTGTCGTGGACGAAGGGTCCTTTCGGGCAGCGGCCCAGGAGGTGAATCT
This sequence comes from Planktomarina sp., assembly GCA_020629775.1. Lineage (GTDB taxonomy): Bacteria > Pseudomonadota > Alphaproteobacteria > Rhodobacterales > Rhodobacteraceae > Planktomarina. The sequence goes on along the minus strand of JAHDCP010000003.1, from coordinate 32,010 downwards.
TGCCCCGTCGCGCGTCAGCGAGATTGTTTCCGATCTTGAAGCATATCTTGGGATCACCCTTTTGTATCGTTCAACCCGCAAGATCGCGCTGACAAATGAAGGTCGGATCTTTTATCTGCGGGTGGTGGAAATGCTGCGCAGCGCTGAAACAGGTTTGAACGAACTCAATGCCTTGTCGTTGGAACCGGTGGGGGCCTTGCGCGTATCGGTCCCGGCATTCTTGGCCTCTTCTGGGTTGTCCACCGCCATGGGCGAATTCGTGCGCAAGCATCCCTTGGTGGCTTTATCCCTCAGCTATACGGATCGGGACGTGGGGCTGATGGAAGACGGCTTTGACATCAACATTCGCGTGGGATGGTTGGACGATAGTTCCATGATGGCGCGCAAACTGTGTGAAGCAGAACGCGTCTTGGTGGCTGGTACGGAATATGCGGCATCCCGGCCGGACCCCAAAGATCCGAGCGAACTGGAAGATTGGGATTGGATTCAGTATTTTCAGCGTGGTGATACGGTTGAAATGACATCGCCGTCTGGGAAAACTGTAAAGGTCACTGGGAATTCCCAAATCGAAGTCGATAACATTGATGCCATGTTCAATTTTGCCAAACAGAACCTGGGGTTGGCAATCTTGCCCCATCATTTGGCCAATCGCGGCATCAAAGAAGGGTCATTACAACCGCTTCTGCCGCAATGGACGATGCGGCCTTTGGGGTGTTTTGCGGTTTGGCCTGACAAATCCCGACGTGAAAACCTGTCTTTGCTGTTTGTCCGGTATTTGGCCGACAACATTAACCTTGGGCGTTAAGCGGTCAAATATAGGGTTGGGAAATTACAGCGCGAAGGGTTCGATGTGATCTGCCGATAAGGCATACCCAATTTCTGCCAATTGTGTGGACATCGGGGACACGCCGAACATGCCCGTGACATTAACCGGCTCGTACATCCCGGGGCTGTCATAGGGGACTTCGGTGGTGACAAACACCAATTGGTTCGCCGGCGGTGGGGGCACGTGCACGCAAGCACCCACAAAGGGCACAAGGATAAAAGCCGTGACGCCATCGGATGAAAAATCGATGGGCACAATGAAGCCGGGAAGACGCACAATTTGCCCATTCCAATCCGACCGCACGCCGCTGGACATAGGTTGCTGGCTGGCCAGGGACATCTCGGAATGATCCACCAAACCACCCAAAACTGGCGGAATAATGGTTTCGCCTTCGGGCACCAAATCTGCCCAATCCAAGTCAACAAAGTCATCGCCAAGAACAAGTTGCGGGGACGCGGCTGCGGCAGCGGCCAGCGCCATCATGCGGCGGCGGTCCAGGGATGCGTTCACCAAACGTAAACCTCCATCTTGTCGGCTTCCAAGGCATATCCAATGTCAGCTATGTCCGTGGATTGCAGTTCATGTTGGATAAACCCGGTCACCCAGACAGCCCCAAAAAGATCATCGCTGGGCCAAGGGGTTTTGGATTTCACAAAAACCAATTGGTTCGGCGGTGGGGGCGGTGTGTGCAGGCATGCCCCGACATAGGGCACCAAAATGAATTCTGTCACCCCATCGGAGGTGGTTTCCAGCGGGATGATAAATCCGGGCATTTTGATCAACGCGCCGTTCAGGGCTGGGTTCAGCTTTGTGGCATTGCTGTCAAAAACCGGCCGCCACAGGTCATTGGCTTCGTCCATTTCACCTTCGCCGATGATTTCGGAGTAGGGCACCCCTGGCGGGATCAGATCATCCCAAGTGATTTCGCGCGGCGAAAAGCAAAGCGCCGCCCGTGGCAGGGCCACACCCGCAGCAGCGCAGATGAACAAATCACGACGTGAGATAGACATCGATCTGACCTTCCCAGTTTTTAAATCCGCACAATCATACCATCAGCAACCGACATGCGATAGGCCCGCAACGCCGGGATCATGCTCACAATTACGCCAGCAGCCACCACAGCCAGCAATGTCCAACCTTCGCGCAGGGTGGGGGCTTCGATGGGCAGCCACAGCCCAAAGGCGCGGTCCACAATCGGTTGCCCAATCAGCAAACCCAGATACAGCAGGGCCAATCCCAGGATTGCGCCCACGGCTGCCATGACCGCCGCTTCCAAGACCAAAAGTCCCAAGATGACCCGGGGCCGCGCGCCCATGGCCCGCAAAATGGCCATTTCGCGCCTGCGTTCGTTCAAGCTGGAAAAGATTGTGGCCATCATCCCCATCAGGGCTGTGATCACCACCATGGCGGACACGCCGATCAGTGCCGTTTCTGCGATCCCCACAATTTGCCAAAGTTCTTGCAACGCCACGCCTGGCAAGATCGCCAGGAGGGGTTCTTGGGGGTATTCGTTGATGGTGCGTTGCAGTCCAAACACCTGAAGGCGGCTTTTGACCCCCACCAAAGCTGCTGTAACCGCTTGGGGTTCAAGCGGCATGTCGCGGATCACATCGGCGGGGGTGGATTGTCCTTGGATTTTTGCGCCGCGTTGCCAATCCACGTGGATCGCTTCAATGGCGCGCAGACTGACAATCACGGTGCGGTCCACCGGGGTGCCGGTTTTCTTTAAGATTCCAGCCACGCGGAACGGCTGGTCGTCGTGTTTGGTGAAAGACGCTAAGCCATGGGCCACCACGATGGGATCATCAATCTGGTACCCCAGGGTTTTGGCCACATCTGCGCCAATCACAGCATCAAACAAATCGTCTAACGTGCCACCGTCTTGGAACCTTAAGGATTGCCCCGACCGAAATTTGTATCGGTCAAAAAAGGCAGGAGTGGTGCCCATAACTCGGAACTGGCGGTGACTGTCGCCCAAGGAAATGGGTACGATCCAATCCACCTCCTGGCGGGCGGCGATGTCTTGGTAACTTTGCCAAGACATATTGTTGGTGGCATTGCCGATGCGAAACACAGAATACAACAACAGCTGAACAGACCCAGACCGCGCCCCGATGATCAGATCGGTGCCCGATATTGTGTCAGCGAAGCTGGCTTTCGCACCGGTTCGGATCTTTTCGACCCCCAAAAACAGCGCCACAGACAATGCGATGGCCAGAATGGTCATCCCCACGGTCAACGCCCGTGCCGCCAAAGACCCCAGTGCAAGCCGCCAGATCATGGTGCCCCCCGCACGGATTGCGCAACGTCCGCCATGTGCAAAACCCTGTCGAATTGCGGGGAAAGACGTGCGTCGTGGCTGACCATCAAAACTGTGGTGTTGTGCGCTTGGGATTGTTGAAACAACACATCCAAAAACGCCGTTTGCGTTGCGGCATCCAATGAAGATGTCGGTTCATCCGCGATGATAATGGGCGGTGTGCCAATCAGGGCACGGGCGGCTGCAACGCGCTGTTGTTGGCCCACACTTAACGCGCCCGCACGGGTGTCCAGCACCTGGGGCGGCAAGCCCAGGGCGTTGCACAAACGCCTGGCTTCGGCTCCGGGGGCGGGGACACGTCGCCGCCGGTCGGGCGCAAATTGTAAGGGCAGGGTGATGTTGTCGCGCACACTGGCAAAGGGCAGCAAATTAAACTGTTGAAAGATAAGGCCAATTTTTTCGGCACGGTGCCGATCGCGCTGGCTGGGCGATACCGCCGCGATGTCTGTTCCGGCCACTGTAACCGCCCCCGACTGCGCAACAATCGTTCCGTAAATCAGTGACAGCAAGGTGGATTTGCCAGACCCGCTTTCCCCCAGCAGCAACACCGTTTCACCGGGGGTAAGGGTCAGTTGTGGAACATGAAGCCCAAAAGACGCTCGGCCAGGCCAGCTGTACCGCACGTCCGAAAGGGACAAGATTGTATCTTGATCGTTCAACCGACCTGTTCCTTACAGTTTGCCGCGCAGATCCATAACCGGTGCATCGCGTTCCACTTCAAATGATGTGGCCCCTGCATCGGAAATGATTTGAACTTCCACTTCCTTGGCATTGGGGAATGTGCCGAAATACGCAAATGTTATCTCTTGGATGGCAGCGGGGTCAGCACAATTCAACAGATATTCCGCATGAAATTCAGTGTGTCCGGCGTCTTCTTCGCTATCGTGCGCGTCATGATCATCGTGATCATCCTTGTGGCCTTCTTCTTCATGATCAATTTCATCGTGATCGTGATCGTGATCGTGATCGTGATCGTGATCGTCGTGGTCATGTTCGTCTTCATGATCCGCTTCGGCTTCCAGTTCTGCCAAAGCACTGTCCACAGTGCATCCCGCAGCGGGGGAGATGGCAAACAACGCCAACGGCGAAGACAAAGTAGTGATCGCTGCGTCAATGGCCGCCAAATCCGCCTGACTTTCAGCAGCATATTCAAACCCCACAATGTCCGACCCTGGTGCGTGAAATTCCATGGCAACCTGGTCGCCGTCAAAAGCGATGTTCAATTGACCCACCCCATGTTCATGGGCGTCTTGCTGGCGGGTTTGTTCCGCCAAAAGCGGCGTTGCGGCCAAAGACGAGAGGGCAAGAATTGGAAAAAGCTTCATGTCAGGGTCCTTTGCAGTGTGTTTTCGGCAGGCCACCGGCCAAGGCCAACTGCCGCCAAAAGAAATTGCTGCGAAAATGTTATTTTATAACATAACAGATCACAAGTCCTTCTGTTCCAAACCAAACCACGCATAAAACTGCAAGCCATGATGACTGAAGCTGAACCAAGGGACCAAGGGTGTTTTGTGGGAAATTGGAGGCGAGTACCGGAGACGCTCGAATGATCAAAAAAGCAACAGAACTTGGGTTTTGAGGGTGAGTTTTAGTGCCGTTTTAGTGCTGTTTAGTGCCTCTTGTACTTGTGCTCTGCTACCCAACCTATTCGACAATCTTCAGACCCCAGGGTTTGAGCTTTCGTAACAAAGCTAGGGGGACCGTGGCCCCGGTGGGGCCGCGAAAGCCCCCGTACCGTTTGCCACGGCCAGCTCTCCGATCTTTGAATGCAAATCTTTCATTTGTTCTTCATTGATCTCAGGCGCACGTTGGCTGCCGCCCCGCTCAAACACGCCGGACGCGCTTTGAATCAGAGCTTTGTTCCAAGCATGGATCATCGTTGGAGGCACGCCAAAATGGCTGGATCATTCCGCAACCGAGCTTTCAACTTGAAAAGATTCCAACGCGACTTTCGCCTTAAACTTAGGACTGTGGTTCTTCCGTTTCGACATATCTGACCTCCTCTGCGTCGAAGATCTGCAGGTAACAAATCGTAGCTTACGTCAGTGACCGAATTTCGGGGCGTAGTTCAACTCATGTAAGCTAAAATCCGGTGAAGGGCGTAGCTTGGTCACTAACCTGGTAGCCAAGCCGTGCCTCAATATTGGGGCATAATCCTTGCAACGGTTCAAGCTTCTCCATATCCACCGCCCCCCGGTGTGCGCATATAAAAGACATCTCCAGCGTTCATGTCGATTTGGTCATTCCCCGACAGTGCATGCAAAGGTTGCCTTTGGCGCTGGACTGCGTTCATACCAACTTTTCCGTTTGAGCCCCCTTTGGCTCCTGCGGGCGGGATCTTCCGATGGGACGACAAGACAGTCACAGTCATGGGTTCCAAAAATTCCAACTGCCGCACAATGCCGTCGCCGCCTTTATATTTTCCGTCGCCGCCGCTGTCTGGGCAGATGGAAAATTCAAGTAATCTGACAGGGAAGCGCGTTTCAAGCACTTCTGGATCGGTCATTCGGGTGTTTGTCATGTGGCTGTGAACAGCGCTGGCCCCATCGAATCCGTCCCCAGCACCTGTGCCGCCACAGATGGTTTCATAGTTCTGATAAGTGTCGTTGCCATAGACAAAGTTGTTCATCGTGCCCTGGCTGCCCGCAATAACCCCAAGTGCGCCATACAGGGTGTCCGCGATGGATTGGCTGACTTCGGTGTTGCCTGAAATTACCGCGGCGGGCGCTTCAGGGTTTATCATCGACCCTTCTGGCACAATAAGGTGCAGGGGTTTGAGGCACCCTTCATTCATAGGGATGTTGGTTCCCACCAAGGTTCTGAACACATACAATACCACCGCCCGGCAAATGGCCAAAGGCGCGTTGTAATTTAGCGGGGACTGGGCAGAGGTGCCGGTAAAGTCCAATGTGGCGGATCGGGTGGCTTTGTCCACAGAGATTGCAACCTGGATCTGCGCGCCGTTGTCCATGGGATAGGTGCAGTTACAATCGCGCAATACATCCAAGACACGGCGCACGCTTTCTTCGGCGTTGTCTTGGACATGTTTCATATAGGCGTGGACGGTGGGCAGCCCAAACTGCCCGGTGATTTTGCGCAATTCCGCCGCACCTGTTTCGTTGGCTGCGATTTGGGCTGCAAGATCAGCCATGTTCTGGTCCACATTTCGGCAAGGGTATTTGCCTGATGCCAAAAGCGCGCGCGTTTGGCTTTCGCGAAGTGACCCTTGATCCACCAGAAGAAAGTTATCGATCAACACACCTTCTTGTTCAATGTGGGTGCTGTCTGGTGGGGCAGAGCCGGGGGTTTTCCCGCCGATATCAGCGTGGTGCCCGCGGGATGCAACTGTGAAAACAATGTCCTTTCCATCAGTATCAAAAACAGGGGTTATCACTGTCACATCGGGCAGGTGCGTTCCGCCATTATAAGGGTTATTCATCATGAACACATCGCCCGGGCGGATCTTTCCGGCATTTTGCGTCAAGATCGTTCGCACACTTTCAGACATGGACCCCAGATGAACAGGAACATGGGGCGCGTTGGCCACCAGATCGCCCATCTGATCAAAAATCGCGCAGGAAAAGTCATACCGTTCCTTGATATTTACTGAATATGCCGTGTTCGCCAAGGTGGCCCCCATCTGTTCTGCAATGGACATGAACAGGTTGTTGAACACTTCCAACATCACGGGATCAACGGATGTGCCAATAGCCTCGGAGCGGGCCAAGGGCACTTCACGGCGCAACACCAGGTCGCCGCTAGCCAGACAAGTGGCGGTCCATCCATCTTCGATCATGTTGGTGCCCGTGGGTTCGGTCAGGATGGCGGGACCGCGCACGGATTGCCCTACCTTAAGGTGCGTCCGATCCACCAAAGGAACATCGCGCCAGGCAGCGCCAGTATAAAGCCGCACTGGCACTTCCGCACCATGGGCAGTGGCAGAAGATTGAACGGTGACGTTTTCACCTGTTTTGCCAATCGCTTCCACCACCAGCATTTCAATTATCAGATCGCTGGTGTCCGGCATAAAGCCAAAGCGCTGCAAGTGGGCGGCGGTAAAATCATCCGCCATTTTTGACGGGGGACCAAAAGCCACGGAAAGGCTTTGCTGTGCATCCGCAGGCCGAATGTGCGCGGTTTTCACAATTTCAATGTCTTTTGTGGGCACGCCCTGGGCTGTCACTTCTGCGCAAGCATCTTCAGCCAATACATCCAGTGTCGCGTTTGCAGACAGATCTTTGATGCCGGATTGAAACTGGTTTTCGCGAATGGCAGTGATATCCGCCAACCCCATGCCAAAAGCGGACAGAACCCCGGCGTAGGGGTGAATGAAAATGCTTTCCATTCCCAACGCATCTGCCACCAGGCAGGCATGTTGCCCGCCCGCGCCACCAAAGCAATTCATCGTGTATTTGGTAACGTCATATCCGCGTTGGACGCTGATCTTTTTGATGGCATTCGCCATGTTTTCCACGGCGATCCGTAAAAACCCTTCGGCCAATTCTTCGACGGATTTGTCCGTTCCCATCTGTTCGGCCAGGGCCTCAAACTTTGTACGAACTGCATCGGCATCAAGGGGTTCGTCGCCTTGTGGTCCAAAGACTGGGGGGAAATGCGCGGGTTGCAGTTTGCCCAACAAGACATTGCAGTCTGTCACCGTAAGCGGGCCGCCCCGGCGATATGCACAGGGTCCAGGATTTGCCCCAGCACTTTCGGGGCCCACTTGCATCCGGCCATCGCGGAACGAAAGGATTGATCCGCCGCCAGCGGCAACTGTGTGAATGGACATCATGGGCGCGCGCATTCGAACGCCTGCGACTTCGGTTTCAAACGACCGTTCATATTCCCCGGCATAGTGACAAACATCCGTGGATGTTCCGCCCATATCAAACCCAATCAGCTTATCAAATCCGTGGGCGGCTGCGGTGCGAACCATGCCGACCACGCCCCCCGCGGGTCCGGACAAAATGGCATCTTTTCCCTGAAACAGCCCCGCATCCGTAAGCCCGCCGTTGGATTGCATGAACATCAGTTGTTCACAGCCGCCTTCTTTAGACCCCAACGCGGATGCCACCTGTTCGACATACCGGCGTAAAATCGGGGAAAGGTAAGCGTCCACGACAGCCGTATCACCGCGCCCCACCAGTTTGATCAAAGGGCTGACAGCGTGGCTGAGAGAAATCTGTGTAAATCCGATTTCAGCAGCCCAGGCGCCGATCTTCTTTTCATGGTCTGGAAATTTGTAGCTGTGCATCAAGGCCACAGCGATGGACCGGATTCCAGAATCGTACACCGCTTGCAAGTTGGCCTTTGTGCTGGCGTCATCCAAGGAGGTAATGATGTTTCCTTGGGCGCTGATCCGCTCTTCAACTTCCACCGCTTGGGTGTACAATAATTCAGGCAACTGAATGTTTAGATCAAAAAGCTTTGGGCGGTTTTGGTATCCAATCCGCAACAAATCACGCAGGCCCTTGGTGATGAACAGCGCTGTTGGGTCGCCTTTGCGTTCCAGCAAAGCATTGGTGGCCACGGTTGTGCCCATCTTTACGGCCTTGATAGTGCCTGCAGGGATGCGCGCATCGGCGCCCAAGCCCATCAAATCCCGCACCCCTTGCACTGCTGCGTCTGGATAACGTTCAGGGTTTTCAGACAAAAGCTTGTGTGTTTTCAAACTGCCGTCGGGCTTGCGCGCCACGATATCTGTGAATGTGCCACCACGGTCGACCCAAAACTGCCACATGGTCATAGTTCCTCTCTTTGCAGACAGATGCTGCACAATTCAAATTGGAGATAGTGGAATGAAGGCGCGTTAGTAAACCAAAGAAGGCAACCAAAGAGCAAGCTGCGGGAAGGCCAGAAGAAAACCCAACATCACGAACATAGTAATCACAAAGGGTAGGGCACCGCGGATCACATCTATCATGGGGCCTGCTTTGCGGATGCCTTGAACGACATACAAATTGATCCCAATCGGCGGGGTTATCAAAGCTGTTTCCAAAAGCACCATCAACAAAATTCCAAACCAGACTGGATCAAAACCCAGTGCCACAACAATCGGCGTGATCAAGGGGGCCATAGTAAGAAGCATTGAAAGCGTCTCCATGAAACAGCCAATCAAAACCAGAACTGCCACGATCAGCAGCATTGTTTGCATTGGGGACCAGCCCAAACCTGTAACAAAATCGGTCAACGCCTGTGTCAGACCAATGATCGACAAAACAAAATTCAAAAACACGGCTGCGATAATGATCAACATGATCATGGCTGTGGTGCGCATTGTTCCTTCAATGGCTTGGCGCATCATGTCGATGGACATTTTGCCATTTAGTGCGGCTAAGATCATAGAGGCAACAACCCCCAATGCAGCTGCTTCTGTTGGTGTGGCAAGACCCGCGTAAATCGAGCCGACCACCACCAGGAAAATGCCCAAAGGTGGGATCAGCGCTGGCAACGCGTGCAGCCGTTCTGACCAGGTATGACGTAGCTTTTCGCCTCCCCATTCGGGCTTGATCATGCACGCCACCACCACTGTCGCCATGAACAACAAAGCCAAAAGGAATCCGGGAATGAACCCTGCAAAGTATAGTTCCGGTACAGATGTATTCGTCAGCAACCCGTAAAGGATCAGGTTAATGGATGGCGGTATAAGAATGCCCAAAGTGCCGCCAGCGGCCACTGTGCCTAAGAACAGGTTTTCGTTATATCCCCGTTTCTTAATCTGTGGCACGGCAACTGTTCCAATGGTAGCTGCAGTGGCAACGGAAGACCCCGATGTTGCTGCAAACAGGGCCGATGAGCCGATATTTGAATGCATCAACCCGCCCGGCAACCAGCCCAACCATTTTACAATCCCATCATACATGCGTTCGGTGATGCCTGCCCGTAAAAGGATTTCGCCCATCATGACAAACATTGGGATCGCAACCAAAAGAAAGTCGGTGGATGTCTGCCAGGCCATGTCCGAGATAGCGCGGTGCAATGGCATCGGACTGTCGGTGTATTGCAGGATCAAGCCCAACCAACCCAAAGACGCCGCGATAGGAACGGCCAACCCAATCAGGGCCAGCAGGATAAGAAGCGTTTTTGTTAGCATTGTTTTATACCGTTTCGTCTTCGATTTGTTCGTCGAGCGATTTGACCCCAATCAAATCTTGGGTGCCTTGTGTGTCACCTGCCATCATGCGCTTTATGGCAACTGCGCCGATAAGCAGCCCGGAAAATACAAAGAACATCCAACCAAGCAGCCAAGGAATTTGGGGAATTGCCAGGGGAACTCGCATCGGTGTTATGGACCGTGATCCGTTGTCCAAGGTATCAGCCACCATGGACCAAACGTTCCAGACCACCACTGTGGCAAAGCCGATCAACAATGCTAGGCCAATCAAATTGATTAGGCCATGCAGTGTTTTTGGAATTGCTCCCAGCAGGGCATCAACGCGAATGTGGGCGCGCTCGAACAATGCGTAAGACAAAGCCAAAGCAGTGGCGACACCAAACGCATATCCGGAAATCTCGTCTGCGCCGCCCAGTGAAATGTTGAAAATTTTGCGCAAAAACACTTCCAAAGTGACCAGAAATGCGGACAGCACAATCAATGTTCCGCCAAGCCAGGTCAGCCAGAGGCTGAGGGTGCGGGTGGAGTTTAGCAATCGGTCAAGCATTGGATTTTCCTGATTTGATAAAGTCGGGGCAGCGGCGGGAGAAACCGCCGCCCCGAAGCCGCGTGGCTTATTTCGCCGCCGCTGTCAGACCCAAGATTGGACCCACGGTTTCGTTCCAGTTTGCAGCACATTCCGCGCCACAGCGTTCTGCCCAACGGGCCAATACGACGTCCGTTGCGATGGTGTCGCGCAAAGCCAAATCAGCTTCAGAGGGTTCCACCAAAGTCATGGACCCGGGTTCGCCAACAGAACATTCCCCACCGGTAATGCATGAAATCGCTACATCATCTTCAGTGGCTGTTTCCGCCCACATCGCGTCTGTTAAAGCTGCGATTTCGGTTTGCATCAAAGCTTGCTGGTCGGCAGACAAGCTGTTCCACTTGTCCATGTTCATCGCACCGAAAGCCAGGCCCCAACCCACACGCAAGGTATAAGCGTGTGTTGCCACTTGGTTCCATTTCGCGGTGTAAGCCGACATAGTGCCGGTAATTGCGCAATCCACAACGCCCTTTTCCAAAGCTGGGATGACTTCTGAGAATGCGACCGTTACGGATGTTCCGCCAACGCCTTCGACAAAATCCCCAAGGGTTGTGGAATAAACTCGGATTTTCTTACCGTCCAAATCCGCGATGCCGTTGACTTCACCGTTGCACCAAAGGGTTTGGCTTGGGAACGGATAAAGCATCAGCAGTTTTGCGTTATAGATATCCGCGAATGCTGTCTCCAAAGTGGGATAGTAGGCGTCTGAAACCTTGCGCTGTGTGTCGATGTCTTGCGTCAAGGATGACAGGTCAGCACCTTCAAAGATCGCATTTTCTGCGGCCACATAACCTGGCAATCCAAAGGCAAAATCAAACACGCCGTTTTTCACCAGGCGCATGATTTCAAACCCTTTCAGGCCCAGTCCGGATTGCGATTGAATTTTGCCCACAATATTGCCGCCGGAAGCGGCGTTCAGGCGTTCGTTGAAGAAGGGTTCTTCGTGTTTTTGGAAGTTCGTCAAACTGGACCATGTGCCCACTGCGTTCAGCACGACCGGACCATCGGCCATGGCTGTGGTGGCGGTTAGTGCCAGCGCGCCAAGTGTTGTCGCAAGTTTTTTCATTATTTCTCTCCTGTTGGGTTTTGGTTGGAAGGGTGAATGGGTGTTTCCGCGTTATCGGCGATGTCCGTAATCAACATGTGCCCAGGTTTGTGTGTGATGCAGATGGGTGGTTTGGCTTGCACGATGGCGGCTTGGGGGGTCACGCCGCAGGCCCAAAAAATTGGGGTGGTGCCGTCAGGAACGGGGGCCGGATCCCCCCAGTCTGGGCGGGAAAGATCGTGGATGCCGATTTTCTTTGGGTCCGACAGGTGGACCGGTGCACCATGGGCCAGGGGAAAGTTTTTGGAAATTTCAATGACATCAGCGATTCGGTCATTCGGAATCGCCCGCATGCTGACCACCATGGGTCCCGCGAAAGGGCCGGCGGGCACAGTTGCAATGTTGGTGGCAAACATTGGAACGGTGGTGTTGTTTTCGATATGCCACACGGGGATGCCAGCGGTCTGCAAAGCGTGTTCGAATGTGAAAGAACATCCCAAGGCAAAGGTGACAAAATCTTCGCGCCAAAGGTCTTTAAGATCAGTGACTGTTTCGCTCAATTCTCCATTACGGTAAACGTAATAGGCGGGAACATCCGTTCGAATGTCGATGTCTTCACCCAATGTCGACACCATCGGGTTTCCGGTGTCGGAAACGCCGACAATGGGGCACGGTTTGGGGTTTCTTTGGCAAAAGCGCATGAAATCCAGCGCGTGACTGACCGGCAGGATGGCAAGGTTGGCCTGCAAAGTTCGCCCGCCAAGACCGGCCGTGTGGCCTGTGTACTGTCCAGAACGGATTTCCGCACGAACACATCCCAAGTCTTGATGTTTCAATTCGTCAAACGTCATTGCCACAAGGCACCCCCAAGCGTTGAGCTGAGGATTTCTTGAGTTTGGCATTAAATCAAATTATAAATTTTTAGACTAAACGATAGAAAAATTTTATATATAAGCCCGCGAAACACCTTCCGCAATTTTTGCGGCCGCCCCAATGAGGTGGTTTCGCGGTTCCCCAAGGTACGAGGCTGAAAACTGCAAAGGGTGCGGGGACCAGCCTGGATCAAACTGAACCAGTTTCCCTTGTTTCACCAATCCTTTGGCCAAAGAAATAGGCAAAGCTCCAACACAAAGGCCTGCTTCTACCATGCGAAAACATGAGGAAAGGGACGACGATGGAAAAAGAGAGATTTCAGGGCCATAGCGTTCAAACATCTCCAGACGCAACTCCCGGTACGGTCGGGTATTCTTAGCATAAGTCGCGATGGGAATTTCGGCCAAATTGATCGGGGCTGACAAATCGCCATCCTTTGCCCGAAACCAACCCAAGGGCACTTCTGGCAAAGTGACATTGTCAACGGTGAAGTCCGAAACGGGACCCATAAGTATGGCAAGGTCGATTTCACGTGCCAGCAGCTGGTCACGCAGGTTGATCGAAATATCGACGCTGATTTCAATCTTGAGCTGGGCAAATTGTAACCGCAACGCCCCCACGAAGTCAGGAAGCCAGCTTTGGGCAACGGTTTCTGACACGCCCAAGCGCAACAAGTGATCAACTGCATTTGCATCCACAACCCGTTCTTCCAGCAAGTCAGACAGATGCTGAAACTGTTCCGCATATTGCACCAGCAGCCCACCTCTTTTGGTTAAGTGCATGCCTTTTG
>JAHDCP010000003.1:0-18356 GCA_020629775.1 Planktomarina sp. | reverse complement strand
TGTTCCGCATATTGCACCAGCAGCCCACCTCTTTTGGTTAAGTGCATGCCTTTTGCATTGCGTTCAAAGATTTGGATTCCCAAGCTTTCTTCCAGCGCTTTTATGCGCGATGTGACGGCAGGCTGGGTCAGGTGCAGCGCGTCTGCAGCGCGGCTGACGCTTTGAAAACGCGCAACCGCGAGGAAGGTCTGAAGTTGATCAAGCTTAAAGCGATTCATCTTTGCCTCGTTTGTGGTGCTGGCTTTGCATGTCTTGCGCGCAGTTAGGGGCAGCTTGATGCATTTTTCAATCTTCGCGTTTTGTCTTTCATGGGAATGTGTGGGGATGACTTATGATTTGGTCTGTCTTTTGGCTTGATGCCCCAGCGTATTTTATGATGCTGTGGGGGGCATGAAAAATAATCCCTTGAATATCTTCCCGCTTAAGGCGGGCCGCGTCCATGAGGTGTGTGGGCCAAGTGCGGCTTGGTTCACCTTGACCCGTGCGGCGCAATCACGGGGGCCGGTGTTCTGGGTGGCTGAACAGTGGAATTCACAAAAACTTAATCCGTTGGGGATTGTGAATATTGTATCTTTGGAAAACATGTTGAGCGTTGTAACTAAGGATCAATCTGAAACCTTGGCGGCGGCTGAAGATACGCTGCGGTCTGGCACTGTGCCGTGTGTTATCATGGTTCTTAGTGCACCGCTTGATTTGACTGCGGGCCGGCGCCTGCAAATTGCAGCGCGGGCAGGGGGGACCACGGGACTTGCGATTATTCCAGTGGGTGCTGGCAGCACTGCCGCTGAGACACGTTGGCATTGTTCCCCATTGTTTGATCCCAAGGACTCGACTCTGCAGCGGTGGGAACTTATTAAGAACAAATCAGGAACATTAGGTGTCTGGAATGTTCGATGGTCTGAATCGTCGCATCGTATCAATGTGGTTTCCGAGACTGGCGAGTGACCGGATTTTACGCGCGCGCGTCATTGATGCGCCCTTTGCCCTGACATTCCATGAAAAGAATGCAAACCGTATCTATTGCTTGAATGCCCGGGCTGAACGTCTGGGGCTGCACCGTGGTATGCCCTATGCAGATGCGCGGGCATTTTGCCCTGATTTGATCAGCCATGTCGCAGATATTCCCGCAGAACAGCGATTTCACCATGTCTTGATGCGGTGGGCCACCCGGTACTGTCCTTGGGTGGGGTACGAAGGCCCTGATGGGCTTGTGTTGGACATTACGGGGGCGGCGCATCTTTATGGTGGTGAAGCACAGATGTTGGCCGACATGCGTGGGCGGTTGGCGCGCGCTGGTTTGAGTGTGAAATTGGGGCTTGCGGATACCCGGGGGGCCGCTTGGGCACTGGCGCGATACGGGGAAGGGGTTGCGCCGCCCGGTGGTATGGAAGCCGCCATTGCAGATCTTCCCGTTGCGGCCCTGCGGATTGACATGCAAACCGATCAGGCATTGCAGCGGCTGGGGTTGCGAACGATTGCTGATCTTTCCAATACAGCGCGTGCCCCCCTGACGCGGCGCTTTGGACCAAGTTTACTGATGCGTTTGGATCAGGCTTTGGGCCATCAGCCAGAACAGGTGTCCCCGTCAAAAAGCCCCACGCATTATGGGGTGCGCCTGACCCTGCCGGATCCAATTGGGTTGGTCGATGATGTGATGGCAGGCACGGCACGGTTGTTGGACAGGCTGTGCCATACTTTGCAATCCCAGCAGATGGGGGCGCAGATCCTGCATATGGCTTTGCGGCGCGTGGATCAAGAAACCCAAACAGTCGAATTGCGCTTGGCACGGCCTTTACATGACCCGGATCGTATTTTGCCGTTATTTGAAAAGGGCATTGCTGCGGTGGACGCGGGGTACGGTATTGACCAGATGCGCTTGGAAGCGGTGCAGGTGATGGCCTTGCCGGACCAACAACTTTCATCTGTGCAACATGGGTTTCAAACACAGCTGGACGATTTGATCACACGCCTTGGAACGCGGATCGGTCTGGATAACATTCAACGGTTTTTGCCTGCTGACAGTCACATCCCTGAACGCAGCTTTATCATTGCCCCAGCGGCGTATTCCCAAGCTGGTGGGGTGTGGAATGTTGTCCGTCCACGACCCGTTTTCTTATTCTTGCCAGAACCGATTGCGGGCAGGGGCAGCAATCCCCCCAATCCGTTTCGGTGGCGACGGATGCGATTTTCCATTGGGCGGGCAACCGGCCCTGAACGGATCGCACCTGAATGGTGGATGTCGGATGAAAGCTGGCGTTCGGGTGTGCGGGACTATTGGAAAGTGGACACGCAAGAGGGGCGAAGGCTATGGCTGTTTTACACGCCGCAAAGCCCAGGTTGGTTTGTTCATGGGGAATTCGCGTGATGTCACCTGAATATGCAGAACTGTGCGTCACAACGAATTTTACGTTTTTGACAGGTGCCTCACACCCCGAGGAGATGGTGACCCGTGCTGCGGAACTGGGGTTATCTGCTGTTGCCATAACAGATCATAATTCTCTGGCTGGGGTGGTGCGGGCCTATACCGCCCTCAAGCACCTTAAGGAAGATGCACAAGCGCAGATCAAAATTCGTTCACAACACACTGTGGACAGCAGCTCGCGTCAGGAAAATGGCAATCCAAGTGGGATTCAGCCCCTTTCCACCCTCCATATCCCCAAGCTGATTGTGGGGTGCAGATTGGTGTTGCGGGACTGCCCGGTGCATTGGATCGCCTTGCCGCAAGATCGTGCAGCATATCAACGGCTTACGCGGTTATTAACCTTGGGCAAACGGCGGGCTGCGAAGGGGCAATGCCATCTTGATTTCATGGATCTTTTAAACGGTGGCCGCGGCATGATTTTGATCGCGTTACCGCAAGCTGCGTTCAACAAATGCCAAAGGTCCATCACCCAAATTCAGCAGCGATTTCCAGGCCATGTGTTTTTAGGGGCGGCACCCCGTTATGATGGATCTGACCAAGCGTATTTGAATGCATGTTCCGCACTTGCGCAAAGGTGTTCAACGCCAATGGTGGCGGTCGGAGATGTCTTGATGCATCGCGGCAATCGCAGGCAACTGGCGGATGTTTTGACGTGCATGCGCGAACACATCACCATAGATGCCATCGGCACCCGCGCCTTGGCCAATGCTGAGCGGCGTTTGAAAGCGCATGCGGATATGGCACGTTTGTTCCGCCACCATCCGGCTGCCATCAGACGCACACAAGAGATTGCTGCGCGGTGCAGCTTTTGTTTGAGTGAGTTGCGATATGAATACCCCGATGAAGTTGCCGACGGTGAAACCCCCCAAGCGCGTTTGGAACGGCTGGCGCGCGAAGGGATCAAGTGGCGTTATCCCCAAGGGGTGCCGAAACGTGTTCACACGCTTTTGGAAAAAGAACTCAAAGTCATCGAAGATCTGAAGTTTCCGGCGTATTTTCTCACGGTGCACGACATCGTCCAATACGCACGCTCCCAGGGTATTTTGTGCCAGGGGCGGGGGTCTGCTGCGAATTCTATTGTTTGTTATCTTTTGGGGATTACCGATGTCAGCCCTGACATGATCGCCATGGTATTTGAAAGATTTGTATCCAGGTATCGGGGGGAGCCCCCAGATATCGACGTGGATTTTGAACATGAACGACGCGAGCAAGTGATCCAATGGATTTATAACAAGTACCGCCGTGAACGTGCCGGATTATGTGCAACTGTCATCCATTTCCGATCCCGGGCCGCGATCCGGGAAGTGGGCAAGGTGATGGGGTTAAGTGAAGATATCACCTCTAATCTGTCTGGGCAGATTTGGGGCCAATCCCATGGCGGTGCAGATCCAGAACGTATCAAGGAACTGGGGTTGGACCCCAAAGACAGGCGTTTAAAGCAGACGATTGACCTGATCGGTGAGTTGATTGGATTCCCACGGCATTTGTCACAGCATGTGGGTGGTTTTGTGATTACCAAAGGGCGTTTGGATGAACTTTGTCCCATCTCCAACGCTGCAATGGAAGATCGCACAGTCATTGAATGGGACAAAGACGACATTGATGCCTTGGGGATATTAAAAGTTGATATTTTGGGATTGGGAATGTTGAGCTGCATTCGCAAGGCGTTTGATTTGTTGCAAAGCCATGAAGCCCAAAAATTGACCTTGGATACTGTGCCCCAAGAAGATCCTGCCACATATCAGATGCTGCAAAAAGCCGATGCGGTTGGGGTGTTTCAAGTGGAAAGCCGGGCGCAAATGAACTTCTTGCCCCGCATGAAGCCACAAACCTTCTATGACCTTGTGATCGAAGTCGCCATTGTACGCCCCGGCCCGATCCAAGGGGGCATGGTTCAGCCCTACATTAAGCGCAGGCAGGGGTTTGAAAAGCCGGAACCCTTCGGTCCCGCCTTGGAGGAGGTGACCCGGCGCACCCTTGGGGTTCCGCTGTTTCAAGAACAGGCCATGCAGATTGCCGTGGTGGGGGCAGGGTTCACCCCTGAAGAAGCAGATCATTTGCGCCGGTCCATCGCATCTTTCCGTAGAATGGGCACCATTGGAAAGTTTCGTGACAAGTTCACCGCGGGTATGCTGGCCAACGGATATGCCGCAGATGTGGCCGCCCAATGTTTTGATCAAATAGAAGGCTTCGCAGATTACGGCTTTCCTGAAAGTCACGCTGCGGCTTTTGCGATGCTGACGTATGTTTCGTCTTGGTTGAAACGCCATCACCCAGCGATTTTCACCTGTGCTTTGCTGAATTCCCAACCCATGGGCTTTTATGCCCCCGCCCAATTGGTGCGCGATGCCCGCGATCACCAAGTAGAGGTTCGCCCGATTTGCATAAACCACAGTCACTGGGACAATACCCTGGAACGGCGTGGGGATGGCGTCTTGGCGGTGCGCCTGGGGTTTCGGCAGATCAAAGGGTTTAAACAAGAAGATGCAAATTGGATCATTGCCGCCCGTGGTAATGGATATCCAGATGTTCAAAGCCTGTGGGTCCGGGCAGGTGTGCAGCCCCCTGTTTTGGAACGTTTGGCTGAAGCAGATGCCTTTTGTGACACCGGAACAACCCGGCGCGATGCGCTGTGGCAGGCCAAGTCCATCCAGTGCCCAAGGCCGCTGCCTTTGTTCAATGACCCGATTGATGGGGAAAGTATCAATGAACCATCGGTGGCTTTGCCAACGATGCAGCTGGGCGAAGAAATGGTTGAGGATTATGTGGCAACACGGCTGTCTTTGCGCGCCCATCCCATGGAGCTTTTGCGCCCGGCTTTTGCGGGGATCACGCCAAATGACCAGCTTGTAACGGCCGCTATTGGCGGGGTGAGCGTTTGTGGACTTGTGATTACGCGTCAGCGCCCGGGAACTGCGTCTGGGGTGATTTTCCTAACGTTGGAGGATGAAACAGGTGTGTGCAATGTAGTGGTTTGGAACAAAGTTTATGAGGCATACCGCCGGGCTGTGATGGGGGGGCGTTTGTTGCATGTGCATGGGTATTTGCAACGTGAGGGGATCGTGACCCATCTGATCGCCCAAAAGATCATGGATATGTCCCATAAGCTGTCAGATCTTGGGCATCCAAGGGAAGATGTCTTGGGTGAAACCCAACCGCAAAGCGACGCGACGCCACGCCCCCGCAGGCAAGCGGCCCGGGCGATGCACCCACGTGAGCAGGCCAAGCGTCTTTTCCCAAGCCGTGATTTTCACTGATCGACCGCGCGCTTCGAAGGCGAGAAGGTCACCGAATTTGACCCAAATCGGTGTGCACACCCCGTACACAAACTGTACACTGAAATTGGTGCACACTCCAAAAGGACATGTACTTGGCCAAGCTGTGTCCAATCCGGATCCCTTTAAGAGGGGTCAATCAGGCCACAACAGCCCGCCCCGGTGTCGCCTTAAATTACGCAGACGTTCGGTCTGCGATGGCAACAATCCGGTACATGTCCCGCAAGACAGGCTTCTCAATGAGTTTGCCGTCGATGACCACCAAGCCAGTATCTGCAGCTTCGAATTCTGAAATAATCCGGCGGGCGCGGGCCACTTGTTGCGCGCTGGGCGTGAACACTTCGTTGAGCGCAGCAATTTGTTTGGGGTGAACCGACCCCTTGCCCGCAAACCCCAGATCGCGCACCTTTTCCGCTTCGATGCGCATGCCTTCGGGATCATCCAAATCCAAGAAAGGCACGTCGATCACATCCAGTCCCGCCGCCGCAGAGGCATGTACCACGCGGGCGCGGGCATAAAACAGGGACTCAAACGTGTTCTGGCATCGCAATTCAGCAGCCATGTCCACGCCACCAAAGAACATCGCGTCGATCCGTGTTGAACATTTCGCGATTTCAAACGCGGCCTCAAGCCCTTCGTTGGTTTCGATGATCACGTGCAGCCGTGTGGGGTGGCCCGCTTCTGACAAAAGCTGGTCCAACATCACCACCTCGTCCGGGGTGCGTACTTTGGGCATCATCAATGCAGGGGGTGGGGTTGTGGATGCAAGCACAGCGTTCACATCTTCCAACCCAAAACGTTCACGCATGGAATTGATGCGCACAATTCGCTCCACCCCATCATTAGCTTGCGGGGCTTTAAACAGTGCCAGTGCTTTGGCGCGTGCTTCGGCTTTGTCTTTGGGCGCGATGCCATCCTCAAGTTCAACACAAACAATGTCCGCGCCGCTGGCCAAGGCCTTTGGATACATGTCAGGCCGCAACCCGGGTGTGAAAATGAAACTGCGCCGTGGGCGCACAATACGGTCTGTCATGATGTTCGTCCCAAGAATTTTTCTTTAACCAAGGCGTCCCGGGGGCCGTCTTGGGTATGTACTTGCACATTTGTTTGCGGGTCCCAATGGGAGTCATTCATAAGCGCGATCCCTGCGTTGCAGTCAAAATCATAGGCCCGGCAAGATGAAGAAACCCGGCCAACGGTTTGGCCCCCGGCCGTCACGGGCCAAAAAGTGCCTTGCGGGGGCAGAGGACCCCCAGCGATTTCGATGGGCCGGATTTGGCGGTTTGGGGATTGCTTGTTTTTCAAAGCAGCAAAGCCCAAGCACCCCACATCCTTATCCATGGCACACATGGCCCCCAATCCCGCTTCAAATGGTGTCATATCCTGCGTGATATCGCTGAGATATGATAAAAGCCCCGCTTCAACCCGTTCTGCCTGGCAGGGCGTGCCTGCGCGGACATCCAGATCTGTTCCGGCTTCGAACAACTGATCCCAAAGATTTGCAGCCCCCTCGTGGCCTTCGAAGTAAAGTTCAAATCCCCCTTGGACGGAATAACCTGATCGGGCCAGGATCATTTTTTGGCCGTTCACATCGACATGCATCCAACGGAAAAAGCGCAAATCGCGTACGCAATCGCCCCAAATCCGCGCCGCCAAATCATCTGCCTTTGGCCCTTGGATTGCCAAGGGGGACACATGTGGTTCGTGTATGGAAACGCGCAACTGCAATGCCGCAGCAACGCCTTTGTAAAACAGGATTTGATCACTGTCTGCGATAGAAACCCAATATCGATCTTGTTCCACCCGCAGCAAAACAGGATCGTTGGTCATGCAGCCCAGGCCATCCACAGTTGGTATGTAAAAGCACTGGTCATCGCCCATTCGGCTGATATCGCGGGGGGTGGACATTTGCACCAGTTTGCCAGCGTCAGGGCCGGATATCTCTATCTGGCGTTCCACGCCCACATCCCACACTTGGACGGCAGATTTCAAATGCCGATAGTCTTCTTGTGGCCCGTGAAAGCCCGTGGCGATCAGCATGTTGTTATAAGTGATATACCCCTGCGCCCCTGCCGCATGGCTGCGTTCCCAAAACGGGGAACGGCGCATGCGCACTGTCAATGGCATGGTGGTGGTGCCATAGAATTGTGTTTGTGACATCGCGCGGCCTCCCCACCTTGCGACGCAAAAGGGGCGGCTACGTCAGCGCGCGCCCTTCTGCTTTTAGTTGCTTGTTCAACAGTTGGCGCACTTTGACCCCTGCGCCATCGGCCCCCAATGTCACTTCAAGGAAATCCATGCCCTTGGGATCAGCCGCAACATTGGCATACAGTTTTTGCAGCAGATCCTTGTCTTCGTTGAATGCGGCCACAATGCTTGCTTCGGTTTTTTGGGCCACGTCATCGGTGATTTCCGGCACATCAAAAGCAGCCCCCCACCAATAATGGGTGTTCCCACGGGTGGATGGCGTCACGATATGACAACCGCGCATAATGAAGTCAGACCGCCGCCCGTCATCGGGATTGGGATCGTGAACGTTCCAGTCAGAAAAAGAGATGGCCAGCGATGGCATGCGGCCCTTTTGCACACGTTTAATGGGCTTATCTTCCGGCAGCCCCATGCCCGTACAAAACAGCGGGGACAACGGGGCCAAATCGAATTCTTGTTCATAACAAACCGTGTCACCTTCCCAATATGTATCGGGGGCAGTGATCCAATCGTCCTGTTTGAACGTGTTTTTATGCAAGAAAGCGATGTGGGTCAGGTCCATGACATTTTCGCGGATCAAGACCCAGTTGCAGGCCACTTCCATATTGCCGGTGATAAACGACCAGTCAGGGTTCACTTGATACCCCACTTCTGGTGGGTCGCAGTCGATGGCACCAACGTCCCCCATCCAAATCCAAATGAACGCTCCTGCTTCGCGGACAGGAAAGGATGGGATTTGTGCTGTCTTTGGCATCATGGTTTGGGTCGGTGCTTTGGTGCAATGACCGCCCGCATTGAATTCCATGCCGTGGTAAGGACAGATAATCTTGTCCCCATTCACGTGACCTTCCGACAAAGGGGCCCAGCGGTGCGGGCAACGATCATAAAGTGCTGCTGGAGTGCCGTCTTCCATCCGGTACAAAACAACAGGCGTTTCCAGCAGCCAGCGCGAAATTGGCTTGGTGGTTACTTCATTGGCATAGGCCGCAACCCACCACATATTGCGTGGGTAATTATCTTCCAGCATTCCATTGGGAATGCGTTGGCCTTTTGGATGTGTCACCTCATCTTTCATTGCGTATCGTCCCCTTCCAACATTGCTTGAAACCGTGTGATTTCTTCGGCGTTCATCTGGTAGCTGTGATCTTGATCTGGGAATGCGCCTGTGCGCACTTCGGCAATGTAATCACTAAAGGCTTGGGTCGCGATTTCTGCCATATTGGCATACCGCTTGGCAAATTTTGGTTTAAAACTGTCGAAAGCGCCCAGCAAATCATACCCATTCAACAATTGGCATGTTCCGGCTGATCCTGCGCCAATGGAAAAGGTGAAAATTGACACTGCCTTATCGACAGCTTTGCCCACCTCATAGGGCATTGCTTCAATTTCAACACCAATGGCACCCGCGGCTTCTATGGCCTTGGCATTTGCAACAATGTCCATGGCTGCTTCAGCGGTGCGGCCCTGCATCTTGAAGCCCCCCATCAAGTGCACTTTGTGGGGCAAAAGGCCAACGTGGCTCATGATTGGGACACCAGCATCTGCCACCGCCCGGATGATATGCGCCCCTTCACGGCCCATCTGCAGTTTCAACGCATCAACGCCGCTTTCTTTCATCATCTTTAACGCGTTTTGCACCGCGATATCAGGCGTTGCGTAAGATCCATAAGGCATGGACATTAAGGTGAACGTATTTGGGGCGCCACGCCGCACAGCCAAGGCATGCATGATCATTTGGTCCACGGTAATGGACAGCGTGTTTTCGTGCCCATGCAAGGTCATGCCCAGGCTGTCACCGATGCCGATGATATCAATGCCCGCGCGTTCCGCCCAGGCGGCGGACATCGCTTCACCAACGGCGACCATCGCCAACTTTTCGCCAGCAGCTTTTTTAGCGGCCAGTTCGGGCAATGTAAGTTTTTTGTGGTCGGCCATGGAAATACCGTTAACTGTTCTAATTGGAACAGTGGTAGAGATTTCAATTCCACCAGACAAGTTCTATTTGATGAAAACGATCACCCTAAGATCGGATTGGACAAAAGGGGCGGAATGACGAATAATCAACCTCAGGCGTGCGAACTGACCGACATCTTCGAAATGGTTGAATTCCCCGACGCTTATAAAATCTCCTATTTGGCCAATGCGATTGTGGTGCCCACCTATGAAGATGTCCGCCGAGATTTTGGATTGGTGCGCGCAGAATATCATTTGCTTTTGGGACTGGCGCATTTTCCAGAACTGACTGCCCAAGACATTTCCAAAATGACCCGGCGCCCGCGCAATTCAATTTCACGGGCTGTGCACCGAATGCTGGAACAAGGATTTATCGAAAGGGGGATCGATCCCAAAAATCGCCGAAAAGCCATTTTGAGCATCACCCCTGCGGGGCGAAAGATGCATCAGAAAATTTCGCAATATTTGGTGGACCGTGAAGCGGTGGTGTTGGACGTGTTAACGAAAGAAGAACGTGACAACTTGCAAAAAACCTTACGCAAATTGGCGCACCATTCCGCTGGTCTTGAACGCTGATATCGCACTTCGCCGTCTCAGCCTTGCGTTTGATCCCCCATGATCGCCGCCCAATCTGCTCGGCCTTGATGGTTTTGAAAAGGATTTCAACAGCGGCGTTTCCGTAGCAATTAGCCCCGTACCCTGATCGACACTTGAAGCCATTCAGGTGGAGGATATTGTTATAATGTGGAAGCAATATAGCGATCAATGTAGTGGATGCATCCATAGGTGGTTGCAGGAACGAAAGATCACGAAACCAGGCAAACACTTAATGCAAAATGGGAACCTGCAGAAACTGCTTGGAACCCAAATTGTGCGTAGTGTTTGGGCGAGATTTTGGTATTTCGCAACACGTTAGAATTCAGCAGACAGGGGCGGGAGAAATGCAGAGGCTGACCGAAAGCCTTCAATTCTCCGCCAAACTTGGGTTACACTGATGCCAAGTTAATTCCGCCACCCTAATAAAATTTGGCGATGGCCCCTGAACCAATTTCTTTTGGATCGTATCGAAGTGTCGCAGATACCAGATCGGAGGACGAAAGAGCATCCAAGCTTGCAACCCAATAATCTGACTGCAAAGCTGTTGGCACGTGTTTTTTGCGTACAAGGCTAAGCGTTTGCTTGCGGCCCCCTTTGAAGCGTAAATCAACTTTGAAAGATTGGCCGGACATATCTGGCAGCTGCAATGCCAATTGCATCACAGCTTGTCTGGACAAATCGATTTTCATTTTCCCAGAAGAATCCAGGTCAACTGCCATTTTGGGCCGAGTACTCTGATCGAAACTTAGCGCCCCCAACAGCTGTCGAAGCATTCCAATTGATCGCAAACCTTCTGTGTAAGGCAGTTCCCAGACAACAAGATCCACCTTTTGGGAACCGTCAAGCAAACCTGCGTTGATGATACCTTCGATCGCCCCGATTGCTCCGCCACCCGAGACAGAGTGATTTTCAACTTCTGCATTCAGTGCACCGCTAATCGCGCTGGCAAAGCGATATGCGTCCTTTTTGTACCGATTGCTGAAACTTGAGCCAGCCAGCAGGATGCGTGGTCGTGAAGATGTGTCGTCTAAAAGATCCAGTTCACCTTGTGGAAACTCCGGAATGTCTGTGACAACGGCCGCGACAGTGGCTGCACAAACCGCATGGGCCATACCTGCAAGAGAACCACGTTCAGAAAATGAATTACCAGTCGTCAAGGTTGGCAAAGCGACTTTTGAATTTGCGAAAGCGGATATTTGGCTGGCGATGACTTCTTTAGCAAGCTCAACTGCACTTTCAGCAGCACCGCGTGGGGTCCAATGGGTGTCATGTTTGTAAAAATATGCCTCGCGCAATTCATCATTTTTCGTCGCAAGTTCCAAAAGATTTGGTGCTATTGCCCCAGTGCTTTGAACGATGTCGATCATTTGGTTAAAAGAAGCGGCTACGGCATTTTCATCGAATTCGATTGGGCCATTCGACAGTTTTTCCAGCGTAGCTTGGCCCGCTATAAGTGGTCTTGGTGGCGCCATCACTATGGCCAGCTTGGTGCCTCTCGATTCAAATTCATTTACGATCTTGTTAATTAAATCGGTCGCTTCAGCGTTTGGTGCATACTCCAAATCCATTTGGTCTTTGGTTATGATCCAATCATTTGGCGCGCCCGACAAAATCGGCGCAAGCTTGCGATATTTCTTTGGCATCGTTTCAGAAGATGCAAAGGCATCACACAGTGGGGCAGCTGACAATGACCCGCCGCAGATCATTGCTGCAGTAAGGATTGGAAAGAAGGGTTTCATTGGTGGTTTCTCCAAGTATTGAGATAGCGTTCTGGGATTTCCCAAAGAACAAATTGCGTAGGGTTTGAGAGTTTATCACCCGCCAAAAACTGCTCCATCGGGACAAACGGTCCGTTTCCTTCGGTTGCATATGAGATGACATCGGCGCGAAGATTGGACTTAAGAAAGCCCACGAAATGGAAATCTTTGCGTGCCGAAAAGCTGGTGCCGACCAGAGTTATTGGCGTTTCGACATCATCGAAAAGCCCCAAGTCGGTATCCGTTGATTTTGAGGTTTCAAAGACCGTGATGTATTCCTGGGTGGGACCAAAACGTTCCCGCCACAGGCCAGTGTCTGCAAACGCAAGCAGGTCCCCGTCAAATGCCCGTTGACCTTTTTGTTGGGTCACGAAGGCAACTTCGGTTTCGACCTTTCCTTGCAACAATTCAGAAATTTGCTTTGCCACGGCTTCAGCGCCGCTCGGGCTCCAATGCGTGTCCGTCACCATGTAGGACCCTGTTTCAGTCAGGGAAGGACGAAGATCGATGGTAAGCAAACCTTCGGCGGCAATAACGTTCAAGAGGGTATCATATCTTGTATCAAAATGATCGGATCGACTATGAGGGAACGCTTCTGGCATCATCCGAATTTTGTCGGGCACGATCAAAGGGATGAGTTCGGCACCGGATTGTTCCACTTGAAAGCGGACATTCTCCAACGTGCTTTCAAAGTCATGGTATTCTTGCGGTTCTTCAAATTCTTCAGCGGTGAACAAAACCCCATCTTTTCCCACCAACGCTCCTTCGGCTACTTCACCGAAAACACCGAATTTAAATGCAGCCCATGTTTGGCTGAAGGACTTGCGCAAAGGAAAGTTGTCATCAAAACGTTCTTCATATTGCCGCTGGGCTGCACCTGAAATCACATCGACTGACAGGTTTGACAACGGTGCGGAAACCAGGGTCCAAGCACCTGGAAGCAAGGTGGCGGTGATGCAGCCCGCAACAAAAATTTGGGTTTTAAGTGATGCACTCAAGGTCATGGGAAAGCTCCGTCAAAACTGAAAGTAAAGAAATGGTGCGTCGCCGCGCGCCTGAATTACGACCGCGCAGAAAACGAACAGGGCCAGACAACGCGCCCGGTTAAATGTGGGTAAGGAACCCATCCATGCTGGGATGCTTAAGTGGTTTGACCAAGTCGGTGCTAGGGCCAAGAAGATGCCAATCAAGAGGCAGATAACCTCGGTTGGACGGGTAAGAAGAACCAGTTCAGTGCTCATGGCGACACCATTGTGACCGAACATTCCAGCATACATTCCAAAGGCCTGACTGACGCTGTTAGCGCGAAACATGACCCAACCGATCAACACAAAGGTAAGTGTCAGCGGCCACGCAATAACCCGTGGCCAAACAGTTTGGCGCTGCTTAATGCCCATGGCCCGTTCCAAAGCCATCAGTCCGCCGTGCCAGATACCCCACAAAAGAAAGGTCCAGTTGGCCCCGTGCCATAACCCGCCCAACACCATGGTCAGGATGATATTGCGATATGTCTTAAAGGCGTTGCCCCGGTTGCCCCCCAAAGGCACATACAGGTAGTCACGCAACCAAGTTGAAAGGCTGATGTGCCACCGTCGCCAAAACTCTGTTATCGATTGACTGATGTACGGGGCGTTGAAGTTTTCGATGAATTTAAAGCCCAGCATTAGACCCAGGCCTATTGCCATTGCGGAATATCCCGCAAAGTCAAAAAAGAGTTGGATTGCATAAGCCCCTGCGCCCAACCAACTTTCGGCCAGTGTGGGGGTGTTTAAGGCAAAGATACGATCCGCCAATGGCGCCACGCTGTCTGCGATCAGGATTTTCATCGCAAGACCAGTGATGAAGCGTCGCGCGCCAGTTGCAAACATCGCCAATGAATGGACGCGGTGATTGAATTGATGCGCCAAATCTTTGTATCTCAAGATTGGTCCTGCGATCAGTTGTGGGAACAAAGATGAAAAGGCAAGAAAGTCCACAAGACGCGCAGCAGGGGGCGCGTCGCCGCGCGCCACATCAAGAATGTAGCTAATGGATTGAAAGACCAAAAATGAAAGTCCAATGGGCAGCACAATCTCTGGGAAGCTCAGCCCACTGTCTTGAGAAACACCCAAACGTGTTAGTGCATCGTCATAAGATCCAGCAATAAAGTAAGCGTATTTAAACCAACCCAAAATCGCGAGGTTAGCTGCAATTCCAAGTCGCACTGCCCAAACGCGTTGGCTGTGTACTGGCGCACGCGTCGCCACCGCACCCGCCACAAAGCTGAGCGATGCGATTGCCAAGACCAAGACAAGATAGCCAACTTTCCACCACCCGTAAAACAGACAACTTGCAATAAGCAGGATCATTGTGCGGTAACGCGCGGGTGCCAGGTAATAGGCCAACAAAAAGAATGGCAAAAACCCGAACAAAAATATGGGAGTAGAGAAGATCATCAAAAGCGCCTCAGTTTAACGTCAGCACTGGGCCGAAGTTGTTTTCAATGAGGCGCGCACCATTGTGGTTTGCCACGAAAGTTAGATTTTGACCGCGCGCAAGACTGACGTTAAAAGTGCCCAGAACAAATCCATCACTTACGCGTTCAACGGCGAGTTCCGTTTCAATTGGATTTACTGCGCGGCTCGCGGCTTCACCGGCATTGATTGCAGCAACAACCTGAATATCGCGTTGTGGAACCACCAACCGTACTGGCGCATCGCTGGTATTCAGCAAAATGAGGTGGACTTTCGCAGATGTTTCCCGCGCGGGTTCTTCGATCAAGAATTGCCCAGTTTCATTTGCCACAAAGCTGTAAAATGCGCCTGCGGTGACACCGGCAAGATTTTCAGCGCTGATGGCAACATAAGTGTCTTTTTGAATGTCGTTGAATGAAAGTTCCACTCCCCCCAACGGGATCGTTGCCATTGGGGCTTGGTGTCCTTGCAGAAGGCGCACAAAAACCGCATCTGCTGGGGCCGCTTCTTCATAAAGGGCAGCCTCGTCGGAGAATGTAGGTGAGGTTATGCCCACCGCTGTTGTAAAAGCAGCTAGCTTGAAAAGGTGTCTGGCGAAGGTCATAAGATGCTCCAATTCTGGTACATCTGACGCTTAAGGCATTGAGTTTGCTGTATCATTTGGACAATCGCATAGAAGGGAACTCAAAAGGATAGTCCTGCGCGCCAAAAGGACCGTTGATCCAAACAAAAAAGTCCCATGCAATGCACGGGTCTTTTGGTTCTGGCCTTGGGACTGGTTATTTGTATTTGCGCACCTGCGCCAACTTTTTCGCAACGGCTTTGATGGTTCGCGATTTGAGGGGGCCCAAGCGGCATTCATCATATATTTTGTGATCCCGGCAAAACTTGTTCACCGCGCGGATCAAAGGGGCGTTCATGTAAGCGCTATTGCGGCCCACTTTATAACCAAGTTGACGCAGTTCTTTCTGCAGAATCCGCACATAAGCATTTTTGTTGATCTTTGCGGCCACAGAAAGACCCCGTGCATAGACAGACTCAGGCGCGCTTTGAACGAGGCTTTCAGAAAGGGTCCAGAATTTCTTTGGGTGCAGCACCGCGGCCAGATGCAATCCTTCTTCGACGCGAATTTTTTCCCTCAGATCGGGTGTCTTCAAAAGCGCAGCGCGGGTATTCAGCGTGCCGCGTGGGTGATTTTGCAACCGATAATATCTTAGAAGGGCTTCCGCTGCTTTGACGTCCCCGTCATCGTGACGGTCGTGCAGGCGGGCAATAACTTCTGAAATGTTTGGTGGCGTCTTATTTCGGCGTGCGGACGCATCCAAGAGATACATCTGTGCATCGCGATTGTCCGCGCCTGCCAATTCGCGCAGACGTACAAACCCTTCCGCACCTTTGGACAAGTCACCAAATCGGCCCGTGGCATGGGCCCACGCAAGTATCGAGTCTGCCTTTTCATGACCCGATTGCGATGCTTGATGCAGCGTTTTGAGGGCCAGAGTGGGCTTGCCAACTGACATGTACACTTTGCCCAAGGAAACAAGGGACGACGTGCGCTGGTTCGTGATGGCCTTTTGATAAAGCTCAATCGACTTTGCTGTATTTTGTTCGGTGCCCAGACCCTTAAATGTCAAATATGCAAGTCGATCCATCGCACGGGTGTTGCCGTCTTTGGCCAGTTCTTGCAGCAATTCGACCGTCCGTTCCGGCGCATCAGCTTGATACGACACGGCTTGGGCAAATTTTTGCTTTTGGGTTAACTTGGCACTTTCAGCATAAGCGGGGCTTACCAAAACCGCCAAAATTAGGGGATAAAGGGAAAACTTGAAACGATGTGACATGAATTGTGCCTCCATAAGATGATGAAGGGAATATCGTCTTCAAGCATTGCTGTTGGCAGCCTCTCTTTCGTACAGTTTGCTTCAAATTAGGATGGACTTGCGCCACTTTTGAACAAAAGTTTTCAGTAAACCGGCGCAGATTTTCGGCTTCGCACATGCCAAATTTGGCTCTCAGATATGGCAAAACTGTTTTGCCGAAGTATCTTGACCACCATTGGCGTGGTTCAGAATTTCGCCGAATGACTAAGCCCGACATCTTCGAGTATATCAAAACCAGACCTGAAATCATGCGCTTGACAGTGATAAACTGATGAACCGGCCATCGCCAAAACTGATTGGCCGTTAGTTTGCTAGACCCCTTCTGATTTCAGTTTGCGCCGTCTTTTTTCGAAGTCAACGAGCGACTGCATCTCGCTGCTCGTGTGTTTGCGTTTTGGATTGTAGAAAATTTTAATGTATTCGAAAACGTCCCTTCTGGCGTTGCCACGCGACTGATATTTTCGCCGTCTGATCTTTTCGCGTTTCAATAAGTGGAAGAAACTTTCGGCGACAGCATTGTCTGTTGCTCGGCAGGCGATTTGCCGTGCAAATCTGCCGAGAAGAGGGTCAGTTTCCGCGTCTGCTCATTGAATGTTCTATCTTGTGGTCCCGCAAAAATGCAGCCCACTCACGGTTGGTATATTTCGTTCCTTGATCGGAATGGATCAGTGGGCATGGTGCGGGTTTGCGTCTCCAAATTGCTGACAACAATACCTGTACTGTTAGTTCGGTTGTGGGGCGAGATTGTAAAGCCCAGCCGACGACGCGTCTGGAAAACAGATCGAGCACGACACACAGATATGCAAAGCCTTCATTGGTACGGATGTAGGTATTGTCCGTCACCCAAGCGCGGTCAAGTGCACCAATGTGAAACTGTCGATCTAGGATACTATCAACGACGACAGAAGGTTTTCCACCATACTTACCAGGCTTTTTATATCCAATTTGGGCTTGAATGCCCGCCAAACGAGCAAGTCGCGCCACACGGTTTGCGGATATCTGTTCACCCATCTCAATCAAATCGTCGTGCAGTTTGCGGTATCCATAGACTTTACCGCGCTCGACCATTGTTCTTGAACCAATGGCGAACAAGATCTCACTCCCAGGCGTCTTTGATCAGAACTGTTTGCCACGCGTCTTCAACCGCACGGTCACTTAACGGGTTCTTAACCCATCCATAGAAACAGCTGGGATGTACGTTCAGCATTTTGCACAGAACACGGATCGGGTGCTGGGTGTGACGCGCGTCGATAAACGCCTATCTTACCTTGCATCCTTGGCGAAGTACGCGGTGGCCTTCGTCGGGGAAGCGCCCCACCTGGGCCTTTCCTGATCTTCCTCAGTTTAAGATATCGCGCGCCTGTGTCACCCGCGTGAGTTCTTTCTGAATCCTACGGACTTCAGCATCTTGATCAGATGGTGATTGCCCCTTCGCTGGAAACTTCTTCATCCACTGATACAGCGAATGCGTACTGACACCCAAGTGGTCCGAAACTTCGCGCATGGCGTATCCTCGAACGGTGATTTGATGCACCGCATCCCGCTTAAACGCGTCGCTGAAATTTGGCTTCCCCATAGTGACCTCCTGTCCTCAAAACTAGGAAAGAAAGTGTCTATAAATCTAGGGGCACCTCAGGCTGAACATGCCCATTTTACGTTTGTTCATCTGTCTGAGTCGAAAATATGCTCTCAAAAATATTTGAAAACACCAAGTAAAATTGCCAATTATATATTATTATCAGATACTTATGTGTCGTGGCTGTGCAGGCAGTCTGGAGCGATCCGGTCTCGATCGAAATTTCCCTGCTATC
>JAHDCP010000142.1 GCA_020629775.1 Planktomarina sp. | reverse complement strand
ACACGCGTCTACAAATTCAGGGTTTTCTGACAGCAGCCCGTACCCTGGGTGGATGGCATCTGCGCCAGACAGTTTGGCCACGCGAATAATTTCTTCGATGGACAAATATGCGGCCACTGGCCCCAATCCTTCGCCGATGCGATACGCCTCGTCCGCTTTGAACCGGTGCAACCCCAGTTTGTCCTCTTCGGCGTAAACGGCGACCGTCTTTTTGCCCAATTCGTTGGCAGCGCGCATAATTCGGATGGCGATTTCGCCCCGGTTTGCAATCAGGATCTTTTGGAAATCGGCCATGGGTGCCTCCATCAACTTTGAAGTTACGCGTGGTTACCCGTAAGACACCGGTAACTGCAACGCGTAGTAATGGGTAATTAGCGCTTAGAATTCCAATTTTTGCCGCGAGTCTAGGTTTATCTCGGTATACAATCGTTGATCAGGTCGTGCTGTGCAGCAGGCAGTTCGGCAAATCCGCCATGGAAGCCGCACCGATTTGGGCCATGTTCAACCGCATGTCATCTGTCAGAATGTGCACCAAGTGATCCACACCGCGTTCCGCAAACGCCGCCACGGCATAGTGCCAAGCACGGCCCAACATCACAAAATTGGCCCCCAAGGCCAGGGCGCGCATGATATCCAAACCGCCGATGACGCCGCTGTCGAAAATGATGGGCATGTCTGGCCCGGCGGCCGCGCGGATCAAAGGCAGCTGCGTGATGGTGGCAGGCCCCGCTTCAAACTGGCGGCCTGTGTGGTTGCTGACCCAAAGCGCATCCACGCCAGTGTCCACCAGGGTGGTAACACTTTCAGGGTTCATCACGCCTTTGACGATCAAATCCCCATCCCAATGGTCCCGCAGCCATTTCAAGATTTCCCAAGTTGGCGCCCCCCGAATGACATGGCCCGCATGAGCCACCGATGATTTGGCATCAGACTTATCAAGGTAACTTTCCGCCAGCCGCAGTCGCGGTGGCCCTTCCAACAACGTGCCGAGGGACCAGCGGGGGTGGGTCATCACTTCCCAAACGGTGCGGGCCGTGATCTTCGGCGGCAACGACAGATTTGCCCGGCGCTGGCGTTCACGGCGGCTGTCATCGGGCACATCCACCGTCAGAATCAGTTTGGTGAAACCGCTGTCTTTGGCGCGTTTCAAAATGTCTTTGCGAATGCCCACGTCTTTTGGGCAATACAGTTGGAACCAACCGTTGCCCCCCGCCAATGGCCCCACATCTTCAGGGATTTTGGTGGCTACGGTGGACAGGCAATAAGGCACATTGTGTTTGGCCGCAGCGCGGGCCAAAATCTTTTCCGCCCCGGGCCACATCACCCCTGACATCCCCAAGGGGGCCATGCCAAAGGGCCGATCAAAGGTTTCCCCCAAGATGGACGTGGTCCAATCAGGATTAATCGTGCCTTTTAAAATATCAGGCTGGAACAAAACCGCATCCAGCGCATCACGGTTGCGTTGCACTTGCAATTCACGCCCCGTTCCACTGTCCAAATATTCAAACGCGAAATGAGGAATGCGACGCCGGGCTTGGCGTCGCAGGTCCGAAAGGGCGGGGAATTGCATGTCGAGATCCATATGTAAGCGCTTACATTACCCCGAACGCAGGCAAAACCCCCGATTTTGCAATTTAGCCGCGTTGTTGCGCTGCGCGCCGAATATTGACTGGATCAAAGGAAATTGTTTCGCGCACCCAAGGCCCTTCCAACGCATCCAATGCGGCCGCGCGATTGGCGAAGGCGGCAAAGATATCTTCGGTGGTGTTGGTGTCATCCATGTACTGCTTTGATGGCACCCAAGATTCGCTGATCACCCCGGAACACACCACCAAATCATGCTGATCCAACAAGAAGTGATAATAATCCACCAGACGCCCATCTTCGCGGCAGGTCACGGTGGTATCGTTCACCAACTCATAGGCGCACAACAAATGGTCTTTGTTCTTGCCTTTGAACTGTGGGATGGCCCCCGAATAAAGCCGGTGCTTGCGACTGCATTCGAATTCCACTGGGTTGTTCAACACGCCAGGGGCAAAGGTAATGGGCGCCTTGGGTCCGACTGCGTGCACGGCGCGGTGCATAATATACCGCACAGGGCGGAACCCGTTGGTGAGGGTCATCACCCGGTCACCGGGAACAATCTGATCGGCCCGTTTGGGGCCTTGGGGCGTGATAAAGATGCCGGACGCAGTGAAACAATCTGCACTGGCTTCGGCTGACATTTCCTTTGAATCAGCAGCCGCCGCTTCCTCCTCGGTGGTGGTTGTAGATGCTTCTTTCGAATCCGCAGTTGCCGCTTCTTCTTTTGTGGTCGTGGTGGTGGCTTCATTGCTGTCTGCCGCCGTAGCTTCCTCCTTGGTGGCAACAGGTTGTGCTTCTGCTGTTTTGGTTTCCGTGGTGGAAGCTTCTTTGGTGGCTGTTGGTTCGGTGGTGGTGGCCCGTTCTTCCATTTTTATGGTCCTTGCTGTTTTATGCTCGGGCGACAGTTATGCTGGGGTCTGCTGACATTTGGTAAACGCGGCCATGATCTGGACGATCGTGGTTAATAACTGTAAAGAACAATGGCAGAACAAAGACAGGTACTGGCGGCCCATGGCGCATGATTTTGATCCACCAACCCGCGCGCCATCTGGGCTTGCAGCCCAGGCCATGGCCGCCCGCCCGCAACCGTATCTGGACGGTCTGAACCCCGCCCAAAAAGAGGCAGTGGAAAAACTGGATGGTCCTGTTTTGATGTTGGCAGGGGCCGGCACTGGAAAAACCAAAGCCCTGACCACGCGCATTGCCCATTTGTTGAACACTGGGGCCGCCCGCCCGAACGAGATTTTGGCGGTGACCTTCACCAACAAAGCCGCGCGCGAAATGAAGAACCGGGTTGGCAATCTGATCGGCCAAGTGGAAGGCATGCCTTGGATGGGCACGTTCCATTCCATCTGTG
>JAHDCP010000051.1 GCA_020629775.1 Planktomarina sp. | reverse complement strand
GGAACAGTATGGCGCTGCTGGGTTCCGGGCGGACAAACTGGCTGATGTTGCCCCCGCAATTGAAGCGGCACTGGCCTGTGGCAAACCCGCCGTGGTGGACGTGGCCGTGGACCCGAACGCATTGTATTCCTTCCGCCGCGACAGCTTTAAGCACCGGGGTGGTTGAGGATTGTTATAACATAACATACTAAGGGGCAGAAGGAGACCGCCCATGCCCCTTGGTTTCACAAAACACGACCACGCCCACTGCAAATCCACCTGCTTGGCAGATGTTGAAGACTATTGCGCCGAACACGGCCTGAAGCTGACCGCCATGCGCCGCCGTGTGTTGGAAATTTTGTTGCAAGGCCACCGCGCCCTTGGCGCATACGAGGTGTTGGGCCTGTTGACCCAAGATGGAACCCCAGCCCAGCCCCCGGTGGCATACCGCGCGTTGGACTTTTTGGTGCAGCACGGATTTGCCCACAAAGTGGAACATCTGAACGCCTTTGTCGCCTGCACCACCCCAGGGGCGGATCACGCGCCAGCGTTCTTGATTTGCACCTCGTGCGACAGCGTGGCGGAAACCCAAACCACCTTGGCCGCCAAAGATTTGGGCGTGGCAGGATTTGCCGTGCAATCCACTGTGGTGGAAGCAAAGGGCCTGTGCCCTGATTGCCAGGGGGCCGCATAATGGGGGCAGATAACCGTCTGCTTTCATTGAAGAATATCAATGTTCGCCAAGGCAACCGCACGGTGTTGGACAACGTAACCTTGCATGTGGATGCAGGCGAAATCGTCACAATCGTTGGCCCCAATGGGTCCGGCAAATCAACGCTTTTGAAGGCCATCATTGGGGCCTTGCCTTTGGCTGGGGGCACGATGGTTCGTGGCCCAAATTTGCGGGTGGGATACGTGCCGCAACGGGTGCCCATCAGTGGTGCCTTGCCCCTTACGGTGCGGCGATTTTTGGACATGCCGGGGCGTGTCACCAACACGGCTGCCCATAACGCTTTGACCCGGGTGGGGGCTGCTGATCTTGCAGATGCGCAAATGGCGCATTTGTCCGGTGGCCAGTTGCAGCGTGCGTTGTTGGCCCGCGCATTGTTGGAAGATCCGACCTTGCTGATTTTGGACGAAGCAACCCAAGGGTTGGACCAGCAAGGGTCTGCCCAGTTTTACGCTTTGATCGATACGTTGCGCCAGGAAACGGGCTGCGGCGTTTTGATGGTCAGCCATGAATTGCACGTGGTCATGGCCGCATCTGATCGCGTTATTTGTTTGAACGGCCACGTCTGTTGCCACGGGGCACCGGAAACGGTGGCGACAGCCCCCGCATACCGCGCTTTGTTTGGCAGCGGCACCCAAGGGGCCTTGGCCTTGTACCGCCATGACCACAACCACAGCCACGAGCATTGATTATGTTTGACGACTTTATCGTGCGCGCCATCTTGGCTGCCGTGGCCATTGCCGCCGCCGCTGGGCCTTTGGGCTGTTTTGTGGTGTGGCGCCGCATGGCATATTTCGGCGATGCCACAGCCCACGCTGCCATATTGGGCGTGGCCTTGGCCGTTGTGTCGGGCATTCCCATACTGCTGGGCATATTGGTGATCACTGTATTGACTGCCTTGTTGGTCTCTCAACTGTCCCATCGCGGGCAGGGGGCGGATACTGTTTTGGGGGTTATCGCCCACGGGTCTTTGGCCATTGGTTTGGTGGCCGTCAGCCTGTTGCCGGGCAGACGCCCCGATTTGATGGGGTACCTGTTCGGTGATATCTTGGCCATTGATCAAACCGATGTGGCTTTCATTGCGCTTGGGGCATTTGCTGTCTTAGTTTTGCTGATTTGGCGCTGGCGGCGGTTGGTCACGGCGACGTTCAGCCCGGATCTTAGCCACGCCGCAGGCGAAAATCCAAAAACGGAAAGTTTGATTTTGGCTTTGCTTTTGGCTGTGACCATTGCCCTGTCCATCAAAGTTGTGGGGGTGCTGTTGATCGCTTCTATGTTGGTGATCCCAGCCGCCGCTGCCCGCCCGTTCGCAAAAACACCCGAAGGCATGGCCCAAATTGCCGCTGCATTGGGGATTTCTGCTGGGGTGGGGGGGCCTTGGGCCGCCTTGCAATTTGATACCCCCGTGGGGCCCAGCATCGTGGTGGTTTTGGTGGTCATGTACACCATCAGCAGCTTGCGATCTTTGGTGCGTTGCTGACCGCTGAATTCGCTGAGTTGAATGCAAAAAATCCGGCGGTGAATCGCCCTTAAAGCCGAAAAAGACCCGTTCGGCACATACGGTCATGGGCGGTCCACATAAATGCGCCCGCCACGGGGGGATATTTCCCGCACCGCCGGTTTTTGCCGAACGGTAAAACCACAATGCGCGGCTTTGGGCTAAGGATTGGTTAACGCTGCGGGCGTTGGCCCCTAAACCTCGTCTTGATGTTCGCCCAACCCGGGGGAGGCACGGTCCAATTTCAGCGTGCTTTGTGAGAATGAAATGGGCGTCACCACCGACGGAACCCCTTCCAAAGTTTGCACCAAATTTCTGTGGGCGATCTGGGGGTCGTTCAACGCATCGGCCACCGTGTTAATTGGGCCGCCGGGCACGCCATTTTCATCCATGGCGGGAAGGATGGTGTCACGGGTCCAAGTGGACAGGGCTTCCGTGATGGCATCTGCCAAGATATCCCGATGTTTCAACCGTTTTGTATTGTCTGCAAAACGCGGGTCGGTGATCCAGTCTACACGGTCCACGATTTTGGCAAATGCATGGAACTGTTTGTTGTTGCCACAAGCCAAAATGATGTGGCCGTCAGACACGTTAAACACTTGATATGGAACGATATTTGGGTGTGCGTTTCCCATGCGTGTTGGGCTGGTGCCGGTGGCCAAGTAGTTCATGTTTTGGTTGGCCTGCGCCGCCACCATGCAATCAAACAAGGCCATGTCCACCTGTTGGCCGCGCCCAGTTTTGGCGCGCTGTGCCAAGGCCGCCTGGATGCCAATAACGGCGTAAAGCCCAGTGAAAATGTCGGCGAACGCGACCCCAACTTTTTGCGGGCTTCCGTCCGGTTCCCCGGTCAAATCCATAATCCCAGACATGCCTTGGATCATGAAATCATATCCGGCTTTGTGGGCGTAAGGCCCCGTTTGACCAAATCCTGTCACGGAACAATACACCAAACGCGGGTGATCGGCAGCTAAGCTGTTGTAATCAAGTCCGAATTTTTCTAAGCCGCCGACTTTGAAATTTTCAATCACCACGTCTGCATCGGCGATCAGCGCCTTCAATTTGGCCAAATCATCGGGGTCTTTGAAGTCCAAAGTGATGCCCCGTTTGCCGCGATTGGCCCCATGGAAATACGCCGCAGACCGATCTTCCCCTTTGTCGATAAACGGGGGGCCCCAGCCACGGGTGTCGTCGCCATCAGGGCTTTCCACTTTAATGACATCTGCCCCCAAATCCGCCAGGGTTTGGCCAATCCAAGGACCGGCCAGTACCCGTGCGATTTCAATGACTTTCAATCCAGAATGAGGGTGCATATCCGTGTTCGTTTCCATTTTTCCCTGGACAAACGGGCGGTAATTCCCAAGCGATGTCAAGGACAGGAATTGGAAAGGGCGCGCCATGTCGAAACCGATCAAATTTGCCATCAACGGTTTTGGCCGCATTGGCCGCGCCTTGGCCCGCCAATGGATGGCCATGCCCGACCCAAAGCCGTTCCAATTGGTGGCCATCAACGACATCGCGCCAATCGAAACTTGTGCCTATTTGCTGGAATTCGACAGCGTCTATGGCCCCGCAAAAGATGAAATTCGCGTCCTGGGGACAACTCTGGGGATAGGTTGTGAACAGGTTCGATTTTCACAATCCTCTACCCTTGAATCTGTGGATATGTCCGATGTCGATGTTCTATTTGAATCCACAGGCAAAGCGGAAACGCGCGAATTTGCCACCGCTGGTTTGCGCGCTGGGGCCGGTAAGGTGTTGATTTCAGGCCCTTCTGCCGTGGCAGACATCACCGTGGTGGAAGGGGCCAATGAAGCGGAACTTACCGATCAGTTGGTGGTTTCCAATGCATCATGCACCACCAACGCTTTGGCCCCATTGATGCGGGCATTGGACGAAAGTTTTGGTTTGGTGTCTGGGCATATGACCACGATCCATTGTTACACAGGAAGCCAACCCACCATCGACGCCCCGCGCGGATCAGCCCTGGAACGCAACCGTGCGGCGGCGCTGTCCATGGTGCCCACAACAACATCTGCCGCGCGGATGATTGATGGATTGTTGCCCCACCTTGCGGGGCGGGTTACCGGTTGCGCCGTGCGCGTGCCAACCGCCAGCGTATCGGCTGTGGATTTGACCTGTATCTTGCGGGAACAGCCGGGCGTTGATGCCATTCACGCAGCTTTGGCAGCGTACGCACCAGGCATCATCGGCCGAACGAACCGGCCCTTGGTGTCTTCAGACTTGCGGGCGCGGACGGAAAGTTTGGTGGTGGCGGAACCGGAAACCACAGTCATGGCCGATGGATTAACCCGGGTGTTTGGGTGGTATGACAATGAATGGGGCTTTTCCGCACGGATGTTCGATGTGGCCCGGCGGATGTTATCCCAAACCTAATTCGGTGATCAGCCGTGGGATTTTTTCTTTGAATTTGAAAAACCCTGCAGTGGCGTAGGGCCAGCAGGCATCGTCATATTGTCTTTTTAATTCAACGACTTCCAAACCCTGTTTGCGCAGATCTTCGGCCAAATCAGCGTTGGGGCCCACAGGTGCAAAGGGCATGACAATTTGATCTGCCGCCTTGGCCCATTGGGCAATGTCAGGTGCTTTCAGATGGGTTGCTTTGCCAAACCTGTCTTGCGCGCGGCGGGCGGTGTCTTGGGCCAGCGCTTCAACGAAAGTTATCAGATCGTCCGCCACACGCAGGGGACTGCGGCGATGGGGTTGCGTGCAAATTCCAAAGGCCACCACCTGGCTGTCCAGCCCATGAAATTGCGTGGTGTCCAGATCATCATCGTGAAGCAACACCGCAATTTTGGCACCGCTTCGCACTTGGCCCCCACTTCGAATAAAGCTGCGATCGGGATTTGGCTTGCCGGGTAAGGGGCTTACTTGCGTGGCCAAACCATGGGTACCTGCAAAGCGACCATCGGTGAATTTCGCAATATTAGAGGACGTCGCAGCATAGGTTTTGCCCACAGTCTGCAATCCCCCAACCCACCGCCAAGACAGGGTGTTGGATGCCGGATCCCCGTCCAGCAGGTGACGCATGAAAAAGTCTGCCCCCAATTGCCATGGCAGACTCAAGGTAAAGTTCCAGATGGAGGCAAACCACATCCGGGCATGGTTGTGCAGATATCCGGTGGTCACCAACTGGTGTGCCCAATGATCAAAGCAATCGATCCCAGTTTGCCCCGTGCAGGCGTCCTGCCAGGCTTTTTGTAGTTTTGTTTGTTCTTTCAAACGCTTGGTTTGGGCTGTCAGATCATGTTGATAATCGCGCCAAACACCTGGCCGCATTTCCAACCAACCCTTCCAGTACGTGCGCCAGAAGACTTCTTGTACGAATTTTTCAGCGGATTTTAAGGAATGTCGGCCTAAAGTCGCCTGCAAAACATCACTTTCGCTGATCACTCGGTGGCGCAGGTAAGGGGATAACTTGGAGACATGGGGATGATCTGGAACATCGAAATTGCGCATAGAGGCATAGTCACGGCCGGCCAAAGGAACAAATTTCGCCAAGTTTTCAAGGGCTTCGGTTCGGGTGGGGGTGAACATGACTGCGACCTGCGATTTGTGCGTATCGGGCCAACTAAACCAAATTGTTGGGGCTTCAACGGCACGTCAGCCAATATATCGTGAAACAACTGGAATGATTTACAGTGGCCTGCCCTTGTTCAATGGGGGTGGCGATACTAAGACTCTATTAGCTTCTAAGCGATACCTACAACTGTCAGAGCAGCAGGCGGACCCACATGCACGATCCCGTTGAAACATACATGAACCTTGTCCCCATGGTGGTGGAACAGACCAGTCGGGGCGAACGTGCCTATGACATCTTTTCGCGCCTGTTAAAGGAACGGATCATTTTCCTTAATGGTCCTGTCCATGATGGCATGGCCAGCCTGGTGGTGGCACAGCTTTTGCACCTGGAAGCGGAAAACCCATCCAAAGAAATCAGCATGTACATCAACAGCCCTGGTGGCGTGGTGACAAGCGGGCTGTCGATCTATGACACCATGCAATACGTAAAGCCCAAGATTTCCACCTTGGTGATCGGCCAAGCCGCATCCATGGGATCGCTTTTGTTGACCGCCGGTGAAAAGGGCATGCGGTATTCCTTGCCCAACAGCCGCATTATGGTGCACCAGCCGTCGGGCGGGTATCGCGGGACCGCAACGGATATCTTGATCCACGCCGAAGAAACGCAAAATCTCAAAAATCGTTTGAACGATATCTATGTCCGCCACACCGGACAGAAATTCGCGGACGTAGAGTCCGCGCTGGAACGTGATAAGTTTATGTCCCCAGAAGACGCGAAAGCTTGGGGTTTGATCGATGAAATCGTGGAAAGCCGCGATAAAGGCGACGAAGGCTAACGCCGATTTAGACGTTGTGGTGGGGGGCAGCCTGGCCTAAGCTGGCCCCCAACGACCACAAAGTGGCAAGGCAGTAACGTTTCAAGCGCACAAGCGCAGAGGTGTAGCACATGGCAAATAACGCGAGCGGCGACGGCAAAAACACACTGTATTGCAGTTTTTGTGGCAAATCCCAGCATGAAGTCCGCAAACTGATCGCGGGGCCGACCGTGTTCATCTGCGATGAATGCGTTGAACTTTGCATGGACATCATCCGTGAAGAAACGAAGGCCACGGGCCTGAAAGCTGCCGATGGTGTGCCAACCCCCCAAGAGATTTGCGGCGTTCTTGATGATTATGTGATCGGCCAATCTGTGGCAAAGCGGGTTTTGTCTGTGGCGGTGCACAACCACTACAAACGGTTAAACCATGCGTCCAACTCCTCGGACATCGAATTGGCGAAATCCAACATCATGCTGATTGGCCCCACGGGCTGCGGCAAAACTTTGCTGGCGCAGACATTGGCCCGCATTTTGGATGTGCCTTTCACCATGGCAGACGCCACAACCCTGACAGAGGCAGGGTACGTGGGCGAAGATGTTGAAAACATTATTCTGAAGTTGCTGCAGGCATCCGAATACAATGTGGAACGCGCTCAACGCGGTATCGTTTACATTGACGAAGTTGATAAAATCACACGCAAGTCGGACAACCCTTCAATCACGCGCGATGTGTCGGGCGAAGGTGTTCAACAAGCGCTGCTGAAGATCATGGAAGGCACCGTGGCCAGCGTTCCCCCCCAAGGTGGGCGCAAACATCCGCAGCAAGAATTTTTGCAAGTGGACACCACCAATATCCTGTTCATCTGCGGTGGTGCCTTCGCGGGCTTGGATAAGATCATTGGCCAACGCGGCAAAGGCAGCGCCATGGGCTTTGGGGCTGACGTGCGCGATGAAAGCCAGAAAACC
Source organism: Planktomarina sp. (assembly GCA_020629775.1). Taxonomy (GTDB): domain Bacteria; phylum Pseudomonadota; class Alphaproteobacteria; order Rhodobacterales; family Rhodobacteraceae; genus Planktomarina. The sequence continues at coordinate 10,987 of JAHDCP010000051.1, read as the reverse complement.
GTGGGTGAAGCATTCAAAGACCTGGAACCTGAAGATTTGTTGAAATTCGGCTTGATCCCAGAATTCGTGGGTCGCTTGCCAGTGATCGCCACATTGGAAGATCTGGACGAAGACGCGCTGATAACCATTTTGACAAAGCCCAAGAACGCTTTGGTGAAACAGTACCAACGTTTGTTCGAACTGGAAGACGCGCAACTGACCTTCACAGAAGACGCTTTGTCTGCCATCGCCAAACGGGCCATTGAACGTAAAACTGGCGCACGTGGATTGCGGTCCATCTTGGAGGATATTTTGTTGGACACAATGTTTGATCTTCCTGGCTTGGACAGTGTCAACGAAGTTGTGGTCAATGAAGAGGCCGTAACATCGGACGCGCAGCCTTTGATGATCCACAGCGAATCCAACAAAGAACCCGCAACGGCTGGCTGATGATGGCGGCGTTGTTCGCTTTTGCGAAATCGCTGTTGCCAATCGATTTAGGCGGTTTGGAACCGCAGCTTTGTGCGAAAACCCGAACAGGGTACCAGCGGTGTTCCTCAAAAGTGGTCGAACCTCGTTTCGCGATAGTATAGATTCCCCGAAAGATTTGAATTCCCCTTTCGGCTAAGGAGACACCAGTGGGCAAACAATGGGCAGAAGTGTTGACTGGCACAATCGTGCTTGTTTTAGCAGTTTCCTTTGTTGCGTTTGGATTGATGCGCAGCGGTGTCAGCCAAGGAAGCGGCGGTTATGATTTGGTGGCAAGTTTCCGTTCTGCCGAAGGAATATCGGTTGGAACAGATGTGCGCTTGGCCGGGGTTAAAGTCGGTTCCATCAGCCGTTTGGATTTGAACCCAGACACGTTTCGGGCAGATGCCACCGTTTCTGTAAACGACCAAATCGTTTTGCCAGATGACAGCGCGATCCTTGTCGCGTCCGAAGGGTTATTGGGGGGTAATTTCGTTGAAATTTTGCCCGGTGGTTCGCCATTTAACATGGAGCCCGGTGACGCGTTTACGGACACACAAGGGGCGGTGAGTTTGATCAATCTGTTGCTGAAATTTGTTGGGGGTGACGAGTAATGCGTTGGATTATTGCTGTATTCTTGCTGGTGGCCAGCATGGCCCACGGGCAGCGGGCGACGGAAGCGGCTGCCGCGTCTTTGCGGATTTTGGATCGGACAACTGGCCAACTGGAAGATGTTTTGGTGCCGCGTGGGCAGGCCGTAAAGATGGGCCATCTTACAGTAACCATGCATCAATGCCGGTATCCGCGTCGGGCCATTAATTCGGACGCATATGCATATCTGACAGTCAACGATGATCAAATCGGGGAACAGATCTTTTCCGGCTGGATGGTGGCATCAAGTCCCGGCCTGAACGCTTTAGAACACGCGCGCTATGATGTGTGGGTTCTGCGCTGCAGAACTTGATCCGCTGTCGGTAAGGGTTGGCTGGTGATGTCTGCATCAGCCGCCAAAGCAACCGATAGACGAAGGCGGTATTGGAGTTGAGGGATCTCCTCTGCGCCCAAGCTGGCAAGATGATCCGTGATGAATTGGGTATCAAACAGTTGAAACCCAGTGTTCAAAAGGTGCTGGACCAAAAAGGCCAGCGCCAGTTTTGAACCATCTGTGTGGGCTGAAAACATGCTTTCACCGAAAAACGCACGTCCCAACGTAATTCCAAAGACCCCACCCAAAAGCGTTTCCCCGTCAAACACTTCAAACGCGTGGCCCCGGCCCATGCGATGCAGCGCATCATAGACCCTTGTCAGATCTTCATTGATCCAGGTTTCTTCGCGTGCGGCGCAATGGGCAACTGTTTGCTGAAAATCGCGGTTCAAAACGGCGTGGACATTTCCCCGCCGCATGCGTTTGGCCAAGCTGCGCGAAATATGAAACCCATCAAGCGGGATGATCCCCCGCATACTGGGTTCGATCCAGTCAATTTCTGTCCCATTTGCGGATCTGGCCATGGGGAAGATCCCCATGGCATAGCCGTAAAGCATTGAGTCTGGGGTCAGTTCGTCTTCCATGGACCTGCAACATTGGCAGGTCCAATATGGCGATCAAACCCCGCCATATTCCCGATCAAGCCACTTTTCCAACCAGTGGATGGTATAATCCCCACTGTGCACATCCTGTTCTTTCAGCAGCGCATGAAACAACGGGATTGTGGTTTCAACGCCATCGACGATCAGCTCGTTCAATGCCCGGTTCAACCGCGCCAAAGCGGCTTTACGATCCGGTGCGTGGACAATCAGCTTGCCGATCAAGCTGTCGTAATAGGGGGGGATGGAGTATCCATCATAAAGGGCGCTGTCCATCCGCACACCCAATCCGCCAGGGGCGTGATATGCGGTTACTTTTCCAGGCCGGGGCGCAAAGCCAGGGAAGGTTTCCGCATTGATGCGCACTTCGATGGCGTGACCGTTGATCACCAGATCGTCTTGTGTGAACGAAAGATCCCGTCCTTCTGCAACACGGATCTGTTCACGCACCAAATCCACCCCGAAGATGGCTTCGGTAACCGGGTGTTCCACCTGAAGACGGGTGTTCATTTCGATGAAAAAGAATTCGCCCTTTTCATACAAAAATTCGATGGTCCCTGCGCCAATATAGTTGATGCGGGCCACCGCATCGGCGCAAGTTTTGCCGATTGCCGCGCGTTCTTCGGCGCTGATGCAGGGGCCGGGGGCCTCTTCAAACACTTTTTGGTGGCGACGTTGCAAAGAACAGTCCCGTTCGCCCAGATGGACTGCGTTGCCTTTCCCATCGCCAAAGACTTGGATTTCAATATGCCGCGGCGTGGTAAGATATTTTTCGATGTACACTTCATCGTTGCCGAAAGCGGCTTTACCCTCAGACCGAGCTGCGCCAAAGGCATTGGGCATTTCTTCGGCAGAATTAGCCACTTTCATCCCGCGACCACCGCCACCGGCTGTCGCTTTGATGATCACCGGATACCCAAAGTCTTCGCCAATTTTAAGGGCAGTTTCCAAATCTGGAACGCCGCCATCGCTGCCAGGCACACACGGAACGCCAAGTTCCTTCATTGTTTCTTTGGCGCTGATCTTATCACCCATGATGCGAATATGTTCGGCAGTCGGGCCGATAAAGGTAATCGCGTGGTCTTCAAGGGCCTGAACAAACTCAGCGTTCTCACTCAAAAAACCGTAACCTGGATGGATTGCATCTGCGCCGGTAATTTCTGCGGCGGCAATGATGGCTGGAATGCGAAGATAGCTGTCTGTGCCCGCGGCTGGACCAATACACACAGCTTCGTCTGCCATACGAACGTGCATGGCGTCCACATCTGCAGTGGAATGGACTGCAACAGTCGCAATCCCCATTTCCTGCGCAGCACGGATGACACGCAGGGCGATCTCGCCCCGATTGGCGACAAGAATTTTGTTGATCATCACTCCAAAATCACCAATGGCGCGCCGAATTCAACGGGGTTGCTGTCTTCCACAAGGATGCGTTTCACAGTTCCAGACCGCGGTGCCGGGATCTGGTTCATGGTTTTCATCGCTTCGATAATCAAAAGCGTATCGCCTTCGTTCACCTTGTCACCAACGCTGATGAAGGCAGGGGCACTGGGTTCTGATTGCAAATAAACTGTTCCAACCATGGGGGATGTTACCGCCCCAGGGTGGCTTGCGGGATCGTCCCCGCTTGCAGCAGACGCAGCAGCCGCCACAGGGGCAGCAGCAGCCGGTGCTGCCACTGGTGCGGTGGGCGCAGCTGCAGGCATTGCCATCGGCGCTGCCATAACGTTTTGGGCCTTGCTGACACGCACCGTCATGGTGTCGTTTTCGCCGTATTCGCGATCAACTTCGATTTCGGTCAAATCTTGCTGGTTCAACAATTCCGCAAGCGCGGTGATGAATGCCACATCTGAGTCGTGGGGTTTTTTAGCCATGGTTTCCCTCGTGTGTCGGGCGCGCCCAACTAATCTTTTCTCCCATATAGGGGATGAATTGCGGAAGGTGAAGCGTTTGGCTGACCTTGCGTAAAGGAAACCGGACGACATTTGGGCAAATTTTCGTGCGGATGCATTTGAACAAAAGAAAAAAGGGGGCGATTGCCCCCTTCTTCCCAAAGTCATGCTCAATCACGAATAGAGGTTAGGATTTATTCATCCGGTTTTCGATCAGATCATCAACGACCGCAGGTTCGGCCAATGTCGATGTATCACCCAGGCTTCCAAAATCGTCTTCCGCAATTTTGCGCAAAATCCGGCGCATAATCTTGCCAGAACGTGTTTTTGGCAGGCCTGGTGCCCATTGGATCAGATCGGGGGATGCGATGGGGCCAATTTCGGTGCGGACCCAGTTTCGCAGTTCAGTGCGCAATTCATCGGTTGGTTCTTCCCCAGCCATCAAAGTGACGTAGCAATAGATCCCTTGGCCTTTGATATCATGCGGATACCCAACCACCGCAGCTTCAGCCACTTTGGCATGGGCCACCAGTGCACTTTCCACTTCTGCTGTGCCCATACGGTGGCCAGACACGTTGATAACATCGTCAACTCGGCCGGTAATCCAATAGTATCCATCCTCATCGCGGCGACAGCCATCGCCCGTGAAATAGTAACCTTTATAGTCACTGAAATAGGCAGAAACAAAACGGTCATGGTCCCCATAGACAGACCGCATTTGGCCAGGCCAACTGTCTGCTATGCACAGAACACCTTCCGCAGGATTGCCGTCAATTTCGGTGCCGGCTTGCGGGTCCAAAATCACTGGCTTGATGCCAAAGAAGGGCAGGGTGCATGATCCCGGCTTTGTGGCTGTGGCCCCAGGCAGCGGGGTCATCAAGTGCCCGCCAGTTTCTGTTTGCCACCATGTGTCAACGATGGGCAGTGTCCCTTTGCCCACCACGACGTTGTACCAATTCCAAGCTTCAGGGTTGATGGGTTCGCCCACCGTGCCCAGCAGTTTAAGGTTGGACAGGTCGTATTTTTCAACCCATTCTTTACCTTGGCCCATCAGCGCACGAATGGCGGTTGGGGCGGTGTAGAACTGATTTACTTTGTGTTTTTCACAAACAGCCCAAAAACGACCGACGTCAGGGTAAGTTGGCACGCCTTCAAACATCAGCGTTGTCGCACCATTGGCCAGCGGACCATAGACAATATAGCTGTGTCCCGTGACCCAGCCCACATCTGCGGTACACCAAAACACATCTCCATCGTGATAATCGAATGTGTATTGATGGGTCATGGCCGCATAAACGATGTAGCCGCCTGTGGTGTGCAACACGCCCTTAGGTTTGCCGGTGGACCCGGATGTATACAAAATGAACAATGGATCTTCGGCATTCATGGGTTCAGGCGCGCAGTCTGCTGACGCGTCTGCCATCATTGCGTTATATGAATGATCCCGCCCGGATTTCAGATTTGATCCATTTCCTGTGCGTTCCACCACCAACGTGGTGACATCGCCGCAAATGGCCAGGGCTTTGTCCACGTTTGCCTTCAATGGAACGGCTTTGCCGCTGCGGGGGCCCTCATCTGCCGTTACCACCAGGGCTGCACCGCAATCTTCAACACGGCTTGCCAATGCGTCAGGGGAGAACCCGCCGAAGACGATGGAATGGACAGCGCCGATCCGGTTGCACGCCAACATGGCATAAGCTGCTTCAGGGATCATCGGCATGTATAAAACAACACGGTCCCCCTTTTTGACGCCCAGCGATTTATAAACGTTTGACAGTTTGCAGACGTGTTCGTGCAATTCAGAGTAGCTGATATTCTTGCTGTCATCTGGGTTATCGCCTTCCCAGATAATTGCTGTTTGATCGCCGCGTGTGTCCAAGTGGCGGTCAATACAGTTGGCTGATACGTTCAAAGTGCCGTCTTCGTACCATTTGATAGATACATTTGGGTGGGCGTAGCTGACATTCTTTACTTTGGAATACGGCGTCATCCAGTCAATGCGTTTACCGTGTTCGCCCCAAAATGCCTCCGGATCATCGATCGAGGCTTGGTACATTTCTTCGTATTTGGCTTTGTCTGCATGGGCGTTGGCGGCAAATTTTTGTGTGGGGGGATAAAGATTGGTTTCCATTGGGGCAGGGTCCTTTCGTATGGTCCCGTCTTGGCGCAAGGTCCAAGACCTGATCAAATGGTGTTTGGTGTGGGTGGCTCCGGCTAAAGACCGGGGCCACGCCAATGTTTAAATTGCGAGGTATTCCGCACGCAGTTCAGCGTTTTCCAAAACCTCTTTGGCTGATCCATCATAAACGACGGTGCCTGTGTCCAAGATCACAGCGCGATCGGCCAATTTCAAAGCGGCCACGGCATTTTGTTCAACGATCACTGTCGTTATGCCCTGATCCCGGATATGGTCCAGTGTTTTGGCAATTTCTTGCACGATCACCGGGGCCAATCCTTCGTAAGGTTCGTCCAGCAAAAGAACTTTGATGTCGCGGCAAAGGGCACGGCCAATGGAAAGCATCTGCTGTTCGCCACCCGAAAGGGTGATCCCTTCTTGTTTGCGACGTTCCCCTAAGCGCGGGAACAGGTCGTAAATTCGATCAATGCCCCAGCCCTTTGGCGGCGCAATTTGTGCCAGCTGCAGGTTTTCTTCTACAGTCAGACCAGGGATGATGCGCCGATCTTCTGGCACCAAACCGATACCAGCACGGGATGCTTCGAAGCTGGACATCTTGTGCAAAGGTTGGTGATCCAGCCAGATTTCACCTGTTCGGACCTCTGGGTCGCCGATCCGTGCAATGGATCGCAGCGTGGATGTTTTTCCCGCGCCGTTGCGGCCCAAAAGGGCCAAGATCTCGCCCTCGTGGATGTTAAAGCTGACGCCTTGCACAATGTAACTTTCACCATAATAGGCGTGAATGTCGTGCACGCTGAGATAGGCCGGGGCCGTTGCAGCATGATTGGCGTTTGGGTTGAAAGCCTCGGTCATGATGTAGGCCCCTTATACTTGCGCTTCGCCAAGATACGCTTCGCGCACCTTTGGGTTGCCTTTGATGTTTTCAGGCACATCTTCCACCAACGGCGTCCCTTGGGCCAAAACGGTAATCCGTTCGGCCAAGCTGAACACAACATGCATGTCGTGTTCGATGATAGCGATGGTGATGTCGCGCTTGTCTTTAATTTCTTTCAGCAGATCGATTGTGTTGTTGGTGTCTGCCCTGGCCATACCGGCCGTGGGTTCATCCAACAGTAACAAACGCGGTTCTTGGGCCAGGCACATGCCAATCTCCAAGCGGCGCTTATCGCCCCTGGACATGGAAGATGCCATCATCTGCCGCTTGTCGGCCATGTTCATATCTTCCAGCACGTGTTCGGCGTGGGCGACAATGTCTTTTTGGCCCAGCACGCTGCCCCATGCGTTCATTTCAAACGCTCCGTCGCGCTTTGCAAAACATGGGATCATCATGTTTTCCATAACGGTCAGATCACCGAAGATTTCGGGTGTCTGAAACACCCGCGAAATCCCCATTTGGTTGATCTCGTAAGGGGTGCGACCCAAGACCGATTGCCCGTCAAACATGACTGATCCAGTGTCGGGGATCAGTTTGCCCACTAAGCAATTCAACAGCGTCGACTTACCGGCCCCGTTGGGGCCGATAATGGCGTGTACGGAATTCTCCTGAACGCTGAGGTTCACATCCCCCAGGGCCTGAAGGCCGCCGAAGCGTTTGTTGACGCCTTTGACTTCAAGGATACTCATTTTTATTTCTCCTTATTCCGCTGGGGTCGTTTGGCCGGACGTGTCATCGGATTTACGGCGCTTAAACAAGCGCCCGATCCGCTGACCCAATTCCACCAAACCACCGGGAAGGAAGATGATAACGGCCATAAACATCAGCCCCAAAGTCAGGTGCCAGCCTTTGCCGATGAATGGGTGAATGATGGCAACCAAGACATTTTCAATGCCGTCAGGCATGAAGGCGAACCATTGGTGCAACAGATTGTCGTTGATCTTGGAGAAGATGTTTTCGAAATATTTGATGAAACCCGCACCAAGTACAGGGCCGATCAAAGTTCCAACACCGCCCAAAATGGACATCAATACAACTTCACCAGATGCAGTCCACTGCATCCGTTCGGGTCCTGCCAAGGGATCCATGGCCACCATCAGACCGCCTGCAAGACCAGCATACATGCCAGAGATCACAAAACACGCCAACATATAAGGGCGGGTGTTCAACCCAGTATAGTTGAGGCGTTGTTGGTTGGATTTAACAGCCTTCAGCATCATGCCGAAAGGGGACCGGAAGATACGGATCGCGATATAAAATGCGATCAGCATCAAAACAGCGCTGAGGTAGTACCCAACATTGAATGTCCACAACCAACCGGCGACGGGGAGTTGGAAGCTGGATCCCATTTCCAAACCAAACAGGGAGGGTGCCGGGATATTGCCGCCTTCGCGTACGCCGAAGTCCAAGATGCGCGGATCGTTGAGGTTTGTTTGCAGGCCTGTTTCCCCACCAGTAATGGGCGTTAGAACCGACGCAGCAAGCGCAAACGCCATCTGCGCAAACGCCAAGGTCAGAATGGAGAAATAGATCCCAGACCGCCGCAACGAGATGTATCCGATTAAAATTGAGAACAAACCGGCCACGATGGTGGAGATGATAATCGCCGGGATCACGTTGATCGTCAGCAATTTCAGCGCCCAAACACCGGCATATGATCCTGCCCCCAAGAAGGCCGCGTGGCCAAAGGACAGGTACCCAGTCAGGCCAAACAGGATGTTAAATCCAATGGCAAAGATGCCAAAGATCACAAAACGCTGCATCAAGTCAGGGTAACCTGCATTGAATTGCGCCAACGCGGATCCTTCAGGGAAGGGGTTCAACAGGATGGGGGCGAAGGCCACCAACGCTGCCACCAGCAATAAAAGCGAGGTGTCTTTTTTGTTTAAACCAAGCATCAGATCAATCCTCCATGACGCCTTTGCGACCCATCAAGCCACGGGGGCGGGTCAGCAGGATGATGATGGCTGCCAAATAGATCACCACTTGGTTGATCCCTGGCAGAATTTCGAGAATTTCACGCATGGACGAAAAGCTTTCCAGAACGCCCAGCAAAAGGCCGGCCAAGACGGCGCCGGGAAGTGATCCCATGCCGCCGACAACCACCACAACAAAGCTGATCACCAAGAAATCCATCCCCATGTGATAATTGGGGGCCACAATGGGGTTGTACATAACCCCTGCGATGCCTGCGATTGCGGCCGCCAGGCCGAACATCAAAGTAAAGCGCTTGTCGACGTCGATACCCAGAAGGCCAACTGTTTCGCGATCGGCCATACCGGCCCGGATCACCATCCCAAATGTAGTGAACTGCAAGAAGGCGAACACAGCAGCGATCACGATAGCGGCAAACATGAAGTAAATCAGACGCCAATAAGGATACCGGATCGCGCCTTCTTCAAATCCGATGAACGTGCCCAGATCCATGGCTCCCACAAGTGCAGCTGGCTCTGGGGCCTGGATCGACATTGCACCGAAGTTCGCTTTCACGATTTCTTGCAGGACGATCGCCAAGCCAAAGGTCACCAAAATTTGGTCTGCGTGAGGGCGTTTGTAGAAATGCTTGATCAACCCGCGTTCCATGATCACGCCCACCAAAATCATCAGCGGTATCGCGATAATGATAGAAAGTGGAACAGACCAGTCGGCTATGGATTGGCCCATGGCCTCTCCGAACCAATGTTCGACGTACAGCGTTTCTTTGGGGCCACCGAAAGTGAAGCCGCCAACCGCCTTGGTTTCGGCACCTTCGGCAACAAACCCCAGCTTCAGCGCTTTGTTCAGCGCAACGGTCACGAATGCGCCCAACATGAACAGGGCACCGTGGGCAAAGTTAACAACACCCAACGTGCCAAAAATAAGCGTAAGACCCAACGCAATCAATGCGTAGGCACTGCCTTTATCCAAACCGTTGATGGTCTGTGCGACGGTGGTCTGAACCCCAAAAATTGAGGACATTGCAACGAAAAACAGCACAACAGCGCCCATCGCAATGCCGAGGTTCATGATCGAACTCTTAGACGAATCCATGCGGACAATCCTTTGAAAATCTTTGGGGGAACAACGGGTTAAGCCGGTTCAAAACCCCTGTCGGAAAAGGGCGGGCCAGGATTGGTCCGCCCCCTTTTTTAGTTGGCTTATGCGCCTGGGTTACAAGAACCCAGCTCACCACCAAAGATGGAGGCATCATAAGTAACTTGGCCAGCTGGCGTAACGTCCACAACTTCCAACAGGTCGAAAGCTGATTCAGGGTTTTCTTTACCCTGCACAACCAGAACGTCTTTGAAGCACTGGTGGTCTTCGCCACGGTACAGTGTTGGGCCTGAACCCAGACCGTCAAACTCGAAGTCTTCCAAAGCTTCAACAACCGCACATGGGTTGAAAGAGCCTGCGCGTTGTACGGCGTCTGCGTACAGCAGGGTCTGACAGTATGTTGTGTGGGCTGCCTGGCTGGGCGGGAAGCCGTATTTCGCACCGAACGATTGTACGAATGCGTTTGTCCCGGCGTAGCGTGAGCCTGCCAAGTTTTCCAAGGACCAGTGCCAGTTGGTGGAACCGTAGATCCCAGCAACGTTTTTACCAGCACCCTGTGCCATCAGGCGAGAGTACAGTGGAACAACGATCTGGAAATCTTTGCCGTTGGCTTGTGCAGCGCGCAGACCGAACTGAACAGCAGATGTCAAAGAGTTCACCATGTTGCCGCCGTAGTGGTTCAGAACCAAAACGTCTGCGCCAGAATTCAAAACAGGCTGAACGTAGGAAGAGAAGTCAGTTTGAGCCAGCGGAGTACGCACGGCAGCAACAGTTTCCCAACCCATAGCTTCTGTGGACTGCATAACCGCTTCTTCTGTGGTGTAACCCCAGTTGTAGTCGGCTGTCAGGTGATAAGCTTTACGGTCTTTACCATATGCGTTGGCCAAGATTGGGGCCAAAGCAGCGCCAGACATGTAAGAGTTGAAGAAGTGACGGAAACCGTTGGCCTTCTTGTCCTTA
>JAHDCP010000050.1 GCA_020629775.1 Planktomarina sp. | reverse complement strand
ATGAACGGGCAAATCCCGTTTGCGCATTTGATCAATTCCATCTTCGGGACGCATCTTCACCATTTCGGGTGGGAGGTTCCGGCGATTGTGGCGATTTTGCTGACGGCGGCTGTCATGGTGGGCCTGGCTTGGTGCGTGCAGAAATTCATATTCCGACATTTGGTGAACCAAGAACCAATCATCCTTTTCATGGCCACCATTGGACTGGCGTATTTCATGGAAGGTTTCGGGGACCTGATGTGGAATTCCGAGATTAAAAAGCTGGATGTGGGCATTCCGCAGGGCGGTTCGTTCTGGATTGAAGAAAATACATCCTTCTTGGGGGGCGATGCGTTTTACGGGTTCTTTATTGACCAGTTGGATATCGTGGCCGCTGTCGTGGCGATTGTGTTGGTGATTATCCTGGTGGCGTTTTCGCAATACACCAAGCAGGGCCGGGCCATGCGGGCCGTGGCCGATGACCACCAAGCGGCGTTGTCCGTGGGCATTTCACTGAACTTTATCTGGGTTCTTGTGTGGTCGCTGGCCGGGTTCGTGGCCTTGGTGGCCGGGATCATGTGGGGCGCGAAATCGGGGGTTCAGTTTTCACTGTCCCTGATCGCGTTGAAGGCCTTGCCGGTTCTGATGTTGGGGGGCTTTACGTCCATTCCTGGGGCCATTGTCGGCGGCTTGATCGTGGGCGTTGGTGAAAAGTTGTTCGAATTCCTGATCGGCGCGCCCTTCTTGGGTGGCGCGACAGAGAACTGGTTCGCATACATGCTGGCGCTGCTGTTCTTGGTTTTCAGGCCACAAGGTTTGTTTGGGGAGAAGATCATTGAGCGGGTATAGCGGAAGTTTGATATTTTGCCTGATCACAGGTCTCTTTTGCGGATTGGTGACGCTGTTGTTCATTCTTTTGGGACCTGTGGATATTGGACCAGGTGCCGATCCCAGAATGGGTTTTGGGCAAGCACTAGAAACATCCACTTTAGTCGCTTGCGTGGCATTCGCTTTCGCGTGTGTGGGAACGATCCTGCACGGCAGGGGTCTGTTTGGGAGGAAATCATAAATGTTCTATCGTGAAGCGGGCGATTTCAAAACGTCCTATGCCAAAGACAGCCAGACCTTCCCCATTAAGTTTGATCGGTGGCGGTATTATCTGGTGCTGGCCGTGGCGTTCTTGGTGGTGCCGTTCATCATCAATGATTACTGGGCCAATGCGGTGTTCTTGCCGTTCTTGATTTATGCCATTGCGGCCATCGGGTTGAATATTTTGACCGGTTACGCCGGGCAGGTGTCCCTGGGGACCGGTGGTTTTATGGCTGTGGGGGCATACGCCACATACAAACTGACAACAGCGTTCCCGGACATTAACATCGCAATTCACATCTTCCTGGCCGGGGGGATCACGGCGGCGGTGGTGACATTGTTCGGCCTGCCGTCGCTCAGGATCAAGGGATTTTATCTGGCGGTGGCCACACTGGCAGCGCAGTTCTTTTTGGTGTGGTTGTTCAACCGCGTCGGGTGGTTTTACAACTATTCCGCATCAGGCCAAATCAACATGCCGGAACGTGACATATTTGGGGTTTTGATCACCGGCCCCAACACCCAAGCCTGGGCGACATATCTGTTCTGCTTGGTGTTTGTGGTGTTCGCGGGCGTCGTGGCACGGAACCTGACGCGGGGATCCCTGGGGCGCAAGTGGATGTCCATTCGGGACATGGATATCGCGGCGGAAATCATCGGGGTGAACCCGTTGACGGCGAAGCTGTCTGCTTTTGCGATTTCTGGTTTCTTTGTGGGCATTTCCGGGGCGTTGTTTTTCAGCGTGTATCTGGGGGCCGTTGAAGTGGGCGAAGCGTTCGGCATCAACAAATCCTTCTTGGTTTTGTTCATGGTGATTATCGGTGGCCTTGGGTCCATCTTTGGATCCTTCGCTGGGGCGGCGTTTATGGTCTTGCTGCCAGTCTTTTTGAAAAACGTTTTGGTGGGCGGCATGGGCTGGGACACGGCACTGGCGGCACATTTGGAATTTGTGATCGTGGGGGCGCTGATCATTATCTTCTTGATCATGGAACCCCATGGCTTGGCCCAGTTGTGGCGACTGGCGAAAGAAAAATTAAGACTTTGGCCCTTCCCCCACTAAGGTAGGGTCACACAAACCGACCGGGGCAAACCCGGCATCACATCGGATAACCACGGGAGGAAACAACCGATGAAAAAACTAGCAACAGCAACAGTGGCAGCCGTGATGTGCGCAGCCCCAGCTTTGGCGGACCTGGTGTTCCCATCGTTGTCTTACCGGACTGGTCCTTATGCGGCGGGCGGCATTCCGTTTGCGGATGGGTATGCAGATTACATGACACTGCTGAACGAACGTGACGGCGGCATTGGCGGTGTGGCTACACGCATCTTGGAATGCGAAACTGGCTACAACACTGAAAAAGGCGTTGAATGTTATGAAGCCACCAAAGGCGAAGGATCGTTGGTGTATCAACCGCTGTCCACGGGTATCACGTATCAGTTGATCCCACGTACACAGGCAGACGGCATTCCGCTTCACACCATGGGGTATGGTCGGACATCTGCCAAAAACGGCAAAGTGTTCAACAACGTGTTCAACTATCCTGCCAACTATTGGGATGGGGCATCCATTGCCATCAACCACTTGCTGGACGAAAACGGCGGCAGCCTGTCTGGCAAAAAAGTGGCTTTGGTTTACCACAACTCTGCTTACGGCAAAGAACCCATCCGTACATTGGAAGGTCTGTCTGAAAAGCACGGCTTTAACCTGACCACCATCGCTGTGGATCACCCAGGCCAAGAACAGAAGTCCCAGTGGCTGCAAATCCGCCGGGAACGCCCTGATTTTGTCCTGATGTGGGGCTGGGGCGTGATGAACCAGGTGGCAATCCAAGAAGCCGCAAACATTCGCTTCCCTATGGAAAACTTCATTGGCGTTTGGTGGTCCGGTTCTGAAAACGACGTTCTGCCTGCTGGCATGGCCGCTGATGGATACAAGTCCTTGAACTTGCACGGCACGGGCTCTGATTACCCAATCTATGCCGATTTGCAAAAGCACGTCTATGACAAGAACATGGCTGCTGGTGCGGGCGATCAAATCGGCACAGTGCTGTATTCGCGTGGTCTGTACGCCGCGATGTTGGCTGCGGAAGCTGTTGAAAAGGCGCAGTCCATTCACGGTGTTGCAGACATTACGCCAGCCATGATGCGCGACGGTATGGAAGGGTTATCCATCACCAACGCCATTCTGGAAGAAAATGGCATGCCGGGCTTTGGTCCTGAATTTGACGTTTCTTGTGAAAACCACGGTGGCCCAGGTGTTGGCTTTGTTCAACAATGGAACGCAGGCGCCAAAAAATGGAACCTGATCACAGATCTGATCGAATCCGACAAAGACGTGATCATGCCATTGGTGGAAGAAGATTCAGGCGCATACGCGGCTGAAAACAACATCACCGCTGGCTGTTAAGCTTTGAAATTGGTCCCGGCTTCGCGGCCGGGGCCAACCCATTTGACCAGAAGGACTGCCCATGTTGGACGCCGCCCCAAATGATGAGACCCTGCTTGAGGTCAACAATATCGAAGTGATTTACAATCACGTGATTTTGGTGCTGAAAGGGGTTTCCCTAACTGTGCCCAAAGGCGGCATCACGGCTTTGCTGGGGGGTAATGGCGCGGGCAAAACCACGACGCTGAAGGCGATTTCGCAACTGCTGCATTCCGAACGGGGCGAAGTGACCAAAGGATCCATCGCTTATCGTGGGAATACTGTCCAAGGGTTGAACCCATCGGATTTGGTAAAGCGTGGCGTGATTCAAGTGATGGAAGGTCGGCATTGTTTTGAACACCTGACCATCGAAGAAAATCTGCTGACCGGCAGTTACACCCGCACCGATCGCGGCCAAATCAGCGCTGATTTGGAAAAGGTATACAAGTATTTTCCCCGCCTGAAAGAACGGCGGAAGTCCCAAGCTGGATACACGTCCGGTGGGGAACAACAGATGTGCGCCATTGGCCGCGCGTTGATGTCCAAACCTGAAACCATTCTGTTGGACGAACCTTCCATGGGTTTGGCCCCGCAATTGGTGGAAGAGATTTTCGGCATCGTTAAAGATTTGAACGAAAAAGAAGGCGTATCGTTCTTGCTGGCCGAACAGAATACAAACGTGGCCCTGCGGTTTGCACATTATGGGTATATCTTGGAGTCGGGCCGCGTTGTGATGGACGGCCCCGCCGCCGAATTGCGTGAAAACCCCGATGTGAAGGAATTTTACCTAGGAATGAGCGAAGAAGGCCGCAAATCATACCGCGACGTGCGTAGTTATCGCCGCCGGAAGCGGTGGTTGAGCTAAGCCGATTGCGCTATTGGGGCGTATCTGCAGGTTATTGACCACACAAATCTTTTAGAAACTGCCTTATTGTTCGATATATTAGAACAGTGCATTCACCTTTCTTCAACTATTCATGTTGTCGATTTCTTTTAAGGTTAAGTCGTCGGCTGGAATGGCGGCCGGCATACCATTCGAAAGGGACTAAAATGAAAACTGCAGGAATTCCTATTTGGGTCACAGCCGTACTGGCGCTGACTGTTTTGTTGGGCGTTGGTGTTGGCGGTATGGCCATGCTGGGCATGGGTATGGACGCAAGCCAAACCGTTGGCTGGGGTGGCCGGAACTTAGGGTTGGGCTTGGTGGCTGCGGCTGCAATCTTGTCTAAGAACCTTTACGCCTATGTTGCTGCCTTCGTTGGCGGCATCGGTCGTGAAACAGGCGACATCATCGATTCTTTGTCCGGTGCAGCGGTGAACATGCCAATCCTGATCCTGGCTGTTGTGATGCTGGCGGTCTGGATCTATGGCCTGATGATGGTCAAAAAAGCGCTGTAAAGCGGTTTGACCACAGAACGTGATTTTACGAAATGGCGCGGGGAACCCTCGCGCCATTTTTGTGTTAAGGGGCAATTTTGAAATCGGCCACCACAGGATAATGATCTGTGGGCCATTCGCCGTCAAACTTTTGACGTACCACCACAGGTTCGCTTTCCAAAGTGATACGGCCTGCGTGCCCCAAGTGGTCAATGGCGCCAAACAAGTTTAGCCCGCGGTTGAAGTGATAGGTGGATCCTTTGATGGGTGGAAACGTGACGCCCGCACCTTCGATAATTGTCAGGGTTTCGTCCCCACGCCGGGCATTGAAATCCCCCACAACGAACACATTTTCCCCCGCGTTGACCCACGGGGCAATGCGTTGCGCCACCAGTTGGGCTGATTTCAGGCGGTTGGATTTGCTGGAATAATCTGTGTGGATGTTCACCACCCGGAAGGATGCAGCGGTGGTGCGGTCTTGGAAGGTGGCCCAGGTGGCAAAGGCCGACCAACCCCCGTCATAGGTACGCGAATAGATGACGTCTGGTGTGTCTGAGAAGAAGAACCAGCCTTGGTCCGTTTGGCGCAGCCGGTCACGACGATAAAAGATCGGTTGTGTGGATGGAAAAACCGACGGATCCCCTACCGCGGCAACACCGTAATCAGGGTTTTGTGCGCGCAACCAATCCAAAGCCAAATTTGTGTCCCGGCCCATGCCACGGCCAAAACTTTCCATTTCTTGAAACGCCATAATGTCTGCGTTGACGGTTTTGAATGCCGCATCCATCGGGCCCTTGCGGCGTTCCCAATCCGGGATGGACCAACTGCTGCTTTCGTCGTGCAAGATGATGTAGTGGGCGTTGTATGTGGCCAACCGCAAAGATGCAGATGCCGCAGGGGGAAGGGCATCTTCGCCGCCGTTGCGCATGATTTGGGTGCAAGCGGCAACGGCCAGCGCGATCAGCGCAAAAAGAAAGAAACGCAAAATGTTCATGCCGCATCTTGGCGCGCAGGTGGTGGGTTTTGCAAGACCCACTTCGGCCGATGGGGAAACAGCTGAATTAAGACCAAGGTCTTGTCAGTGTCACTGGATTTCGCGCCACGTTTGTGATGAACTGCGGATGTCTGATAGATTTCAGTCGACAGTAAAGAAAACCTTTGGGGTGCAAGATGTATTTTAAATTGGCTTTGGTGGGTTGTGTGATTGCCCTGGCAGGATGCCAATCCGGCCCAAAACCCACATTGGCGTCGGAAGAAATGTCCGCCAACTTGCCCCAACCCATCCGAACATTCCAACAACTGTGCATGACCAACCTGGATCAACCCGCAGCGATTATTGCGGCCGGTCAGGAAGCTGGCTTTGACATGGACGTCTTTGCCGAAGACAAAGCCATGGGCCGCCGCAAGTCCACCGATGAAACGCTGCAAGTGAACGTCTTCACCCGCAATGCCTTCGAATGTGCCATCACAACAGGCGGGCGGGAAGAAGGGGCAGAATGGACTGCCATCTTCTTCGAAAGCTTGGGGATTGAAAGCTCAGGAACGTCCGCAACTTTCGCGATCAAGAAAGTCGAATACACCCTGCTGCACGACCGCAACGGCGGCGAAAACTTTGTGGTGTATCGGCGCCGGTAACCACCGGTTCTTTAGGGTTGGCTGGGCGGATACATCCCCGGCACCAATTGTTCAGCAGCGCGCTGCACGTCTTCGGGGGCAGTTCCCGGGGGCAAGGCCGGGCCGTAGTGCACGTCATATGCCCCGCCCAATTTAGCAATCAGTTCGGACACATATCGCAACGACGCCACTTCACGGCCCACGTCATCGTTTCCGCCAGACAAGAACTTGGCCACACGACGTGTGCGATAATAGGGGGCTGAATTTCGCATGTCGGTACAGGCTGGGATCACTGCTGCCCCCGTTTTGCCGGACACCCGGGTGATGCCCGTGCGCCAATTGCGTTCGCGCAGGTAACCGTCTTCCATCCCAGGCACGCGCCCGGACCCAAAGATGAGGATCGCGCCGTCATCCTTTAAATGGTTCACCATTCCGGTCATGGTGTCCCGGGCGGTCAGCACCTTTTCCTTGCGGCTAAGGTCCACGGCGATGATGGTGTCTTCGCCCAAAAACCGTTGCGCCTCGCGGTTGGCCACAACTTTTAAATCGGGGCGATGATCCAGCAAAGCCGCGGCGTGGCTGACAAAATCGAAGGTGCCGATGGGGTGGGTGGACCCAATCACGACAGGGCCTGTTTTGGGCACATTGTCCAAACCGTGGGCAGTGATGGTGGTGCCCCCATTCATCGCCAAAACATGGCGCACAAGGTCTGGCCCTGTGCGGCCATCCAATTCAATCAACATTGCTTCTGCTTCTGCCAAGGCAAAGAAGGGTAAACCGCCCAAACGCCGTGCCACCCAATCCACACTGCCCATGGCCAGCCGCAACGCCTTTAATCGTTTGTCCGCGCCATGGGGAATGCGCAGTCGTGCGCGCAACAGTTCGTCCATGGGATTGGGTTTTACTTGTGTCATGAACCCGCCCGTACCACAGAAAAAAACTTGCCGCATCCCTTTCAAAGCGCAAGGGTAGACCGCAACAAAGGGGACCGCCATGGAAAATCAAATTGACGCAGTGGTGCTGAACTTTTCGCCCGGCAGTTTGCAGCTGCTGAATGCGATTTTGGCGGTGGTGATGTTTTCCATCGCCATTGATTTGAAACCATCGGATTTCAGACGCTTGGCCCATGCCCCGAAACCGGTGCTGACAGGGCTTGCGTCTCAATTTTTGCTGCTGCCCGCGCTGACTTTTTTGCTGGTGTTGGCACTGCGCCCGCAGCCGTCCATTGCTTTAGGGCTGATGCTGGTGGCGGCTTGCCCTGGTGGCAATATCTCAAACTTCATCACCCACAGGGCAGGGGGCAACGCGGCCCTGTCCGTGTCGATGACGGCCTTTGCCACCATTGCCACCATTGTGTTGACCCCCATGAACGTTGCGTTCTGGGGCAGTCTTTATGCCCCCACCCGCGATATCCTCCGCGAAGTGGCGATTGATCCCGTGGCGGTGGCCATTTTGGTGGGGCTGATGCTGGTGCTGCCCTTGGTGTTGGGGGTGGTACTGAACGTCAAGCGCCCTGATATCACGGCCCGTTTGCGCACACCGCTGAAATGGGTGTCCATGGGGATATTCATCGCCTTTGTTGCACTGGCCTTGGCGGCGAATTGGGCGTTGTTTTTGCAATATGCCGGGGTGGTGGCTGTGTTGGTGTTTGTGCACAACGGTTTGGCTTTGGCCTGTGGCAATCTATTGGCCCGGGCCGTGGGCCTGTCGGAGTTTGACCGTCGTGCTATCACCATTGAAACGGGCATTCAGAATTCAGGCCTGGGGCTTATTTTGATCTTTGGGTTTTTCAATGGTTTGGGGGGGATGGCGGTGGTGGCCGCGTTCTGGGGCATTTGGCATATCTTAACGGGAATGGGGCTTGCCTTGTGGATGGCGCGCCGCCCCGCTGCGCAAGTTTAGGGCGCGCCCAAAAAGGCACGCCCCGTTTGTGGTTAGTGGACAACCGCGTCTGATGGGGCTTCGCGGTTGGAACTGGATATCCGGTCCCCCACGATCAGCCCTTCGCTGCCTGCAGATACAGGAACCGTATCCCCATCCGCGATGTCACCGGCCAACAGCATTTCTGCCAATTGGTTTTGCAGCGCACGCTGGATCACGCGCTTCAATGGCCGCGCGCCGAATACAGGATCATATCCTTCATCGGCCAACCATTTGCGTGCCCCATCGTCTAGTTCCAGCGTAATCCCGCGCCCCGCCAACCGTTTGGTCAAGCGGCCCAATTGGATCTCCACGATACCATCCATGTCGTCCCGGGCCAGCCGGTCAAAGATAATGGTTTCGTCCAGCCGGTTCAGGAATTCCGGGCGGAAGTGCGCCCGTACCGCATCCATTACATCGCGCTTGGCATCTGCTGCATCGGCCCCATCGGGCAATTGGCTCAGGGCCTGTGCGCCCAAATTGCTGGTCAGGATAATCAGCGTTTGCTTGAAATCCACCGTCCGGCCTTGGCCATCGGTCAGCACCCCGTCATCCAGCACCTGCAACAGCACGTTGAACACGTCCGGGTGGGCTTTTTCCACCTCGTCAAACAGTACCACTTGGTACGGGCGTCGGCGCACGGCTTCTGTCAGAACCCCGCCTTCATCGTATCCCACATACCCAGGGGGCGCCCCGATCAAGCGGGCCACGGCATGTTTTTCCATGAATTCGGACATGTCGATCCGCACCATGGCGTTGTCGTCATCAAACAGGAAGTTAGCCACAGCTTTGGTCAGTTCGGTCTTGCCCACGCCCGTTGGTCCCAAGAACAAGAAAGACCCCAAAGGCCGACTTTCATCATTCAGGCCAGCCCGCGCCCGGCGCACCGCGTTGGACACAGCCCGCACCGCAGACTTTTGCCCGATGACCCGCCCATGCAGTTCGTCTTCCATGCGCAACAGCTTGTCGCGTTCGCCTTCCAACATTTTGGACGTTGGGATG
This sequence comes from Planktomarina sp., assembly GCA_020629775.1. Taxonomy (GTDB): domain Bacteria; phylum Pseudomonadota; class Alphaproteobacteria; order Rhodobacterales; family Rhodobacteraceae; genus Planktomarina. The sequence goes on along the minus strand of JAHDCP010000050.1, from coordinate 9,126 downwards.
CCGGTCCAGCGTTCCACAACTTGGGCAATCTGATCGGGGCGCACGGCTTCTTCCACCATTTGGCCTTCAGCACTTTCGGCTTCCGCCAATTGTTTTTCCAAGCCGGGGATCACGCCATAAGACAGCTCTCCCGCTTTGCCCAAGTCGCCATCGCGTTTGGCAATGTCCAACTCAGCGCGGGCCCGGTCCAGCTGTTCTTTCAGATCACGGGCAGACGCAAGTTTGTCCCGGTCGGCTTGCCACTGGGCTGTCATCTCAGACGATCGATCCTGCAAATCCGCCAGTGTCTTTTCCAACTTACCCAGCCGATCTTTGGAGGCTTTGTCGTCTTCCAGTTTCAAGGCTTCCACTTCGATCTGCTTTTGCAGAATTTCGCGGTCCAGGGCGTCCAGCTCCTCGGGCTTGGAATCCACTTCCATGCGCAACCGACTGGCGGCTTCGTCCATCAGGTCAATGGCTTTGTCTGGCAAAAACCGATCAGTGATATACCGATTGGACAGGGTCGCCGCCGCCACCAGGGCCGCATCCGCGATGCGAACGCCGTGGTGCAGCTCATATTTTTCCTTAATGCCACGCAGGATGGACACCGTGTCCGTGACAGTGGGTTCTTCCACCTGCACGGGTTGGAACCGGCGGGCCAAGGCCGCGTCCTTTTCCACGTATTTGCGGTATTCGTCCAATGTGGTGGCACCGATGCAGTGCAGTTCCCCCCGTGCCAATGCTGGCTTGATCAGGTTGGCCGCATCCATGGCACCATCAGATTTGCCGGCCCCCACCAGGGTGTGCATTTCATCAATGAACAAAATGATCTCACCGGCGGCTTCGGTCACCTCTGTCAGAACGGCCTTAAGACGTTCTTCAAATTCACCGCGGTATTTTGCACCCGCTATCAAAGCGCCCATGTCCAAGGCCAGAAGTTTCTTGTTGCGCAGGGATTCTGGAACGTCGCCGTTCACGATGCGCAAGGCCATGCCTTCGGCAATCGCGGTTTTCCCAACGCCCGGTTCCCCGATCAAAACTGGGTTATTCTTGGTGCGCCGTGACAACACCTGCATCGCCCGCCTGATTTCTTCGTCGCGGCCAATGATGGGATCAATTTTGCCTTCGCGGGCGCGGTCGGTCAGATCTTGGGCGTATTTCTTCAACGCTTCGTAACTGTCTTCAGCGGTGGCGCTGTCAGCTGTTCGGCCCTGGCGGATGTCGTTGATCGCGGCGTTCAAAGACTGGGCGTTCACGGCACCGGCTTCCAAGGCGTCTTTTGCTTTGGATTTGACCATGGTCAGGGCCATCAAAACCCGTTCAACGGGAACAAAACTGTCGCCGGCCTTTTCGGCCACTTTTTCCGCTTCGGCCAAGACTTTGGCAAGCGCGCTGTCCACGTAAATTTGGGCGTTGCCCGATACTTTGGCAATTTTGCCTAATGTCGTTTCCACGTGTTCGCGCACGCGTTCCGGCGCACCGCCTGAACGTGTGATCAAATTGCTGGCCAAACCTTCTGGGTCGTCCAACAGCGCCTTCAGCAAATGTTCGGGGGCCAACTTGGCGTGGTCTTCGCGGGTGGCAATGGTTTGGGCGGCTTGGATGAACCCACGCGCCCGTTCTGTGAATTTTTCCAAATTCATTGCGTTTCTCCTTTTTAAGCGTCGCTGTGAAGAACCGCCCTATCAGGCACGGCGTGTATGCGACCTTGGCTATGATGTGGGGCGGTTATTGAAGAATTTCAAGCATGGGGAAGACTGGTGGATTCTTCCCATATCGTGGGCAGTGGGGATTCGATACACAGCAAATGTTGCACCAAAAGGCGTCACGAAGACGCTGCGCTGTCGAAAAGTTTTTTGTTTTAGAGTACGCGCATCGGTTTTGTGGCAAAGTCCTGGGGATGGGGCTTAAACACTGGGCGGTATTTTCGCCTTTCCCCAGGATAGACCTTCTTCACAAGTTAGAAATCTTGTTTCGGTAAACACCCTTCAATGTTAAATTTCATGGGGGTGTGCAGTGCATATCAAAGACATTTCTATTTCGTCCTTCGACCGCAGTGTTGATGGGAAATTGGTGCAAGGGGACGTGGTCTTTTTGATCGCCGGTGAACAGGGGGATCAGGATCAACGATTGCGGTTGTCCTGCGAAACGCCATTTTCGCCGCGGTTGCGATCTGATGCCGCGTTGATCGGGTCTGCCATCGCCAAGTTGCGGCGCTTGCCCGGTGTGCGAAGCGGTGCCGAACGCTTAACTTTTGAACCAGGAATGCGGCCTTTGGCCAGCCAGCGGGCCATGGACAGTCGAACCGGAACTGGATAACCCCGCCCCAGATACAAATAAAGGGAACACCATGGCAGATGACAGATTAATCGTGGCAATGGATGTTCCCAATGCTTTGGCGGGTTTGAAACTGGCCGAAGATCTGGGGGATGCTGTATCATTCTATAAAATCGGGTTGGGCATGTTGACCACGGGCGGTTTAGCCTTGGCCAATGAACTGAAGGCTGAACACGGCAAACGCATCTTTTTAGATATGAAGCTGTTTGATATCGGCGCCACGGTGGAAAACGCGGTGCGGGGTTTGGCCCAATTTGATCTGGATTTTTTGACCGTGCACGGTGATCCCCATGTGGTGCGCGCCGCCAAGGAAGGTGCCGCAGGCGAAGATCTGAAAATTCTTGCCGTTACCATCCTCACGTCCTTGGATCGCGGCGATCTGGATGGTGCCTTAATCAAGGACGGTGACGTGGCGGATTTGGTGGTGGAACGCGCGGGCCTGGCGTTTGATGCCGGGGCCGATGGCATTATTGCCAGCCCACAAGAAGCCGCGATGATCCGCGCTTTGCCGGAAGCGGCGGGCAAGTTGATTGTAACCCCCGGTGTGCGCCCAGAAGGGGCAGCTTTGGGGGATCAAAAGCGGGTCACAACCCCTGCTGCTGCGATGCAGGCGGGGGCCGATCACGTGGTGATTGGACGGCCCATTTGGCAAGCCGACAGTCCACGCGCTGCGGCCAACGCCGTAATAAAAGAACTTCAAAACGCTTGAAATGAAAGGGCCCGTCCCTTGGGACAGGTCGCAAAGGTGCCCTTTGGTAGAAACGACGGAAAACCTGCTGCAACGCAACACCTGGAACGCTGTATTTCGCGGGACGCGCCTGCGTTGCCCCTGCTGCGGCGAAGGTAAGGTTTTGCACCGGTACCTTAAGGTGAATGACCGTTGCGCTGCATGTGATTTGGACCTGACCCATGCCCGCGCGGACGACGGGCCTGCTTATCTGACGATCTTATTGGTGTGCCATATCGCGGGCTTTTTGTTGCATTTCGTTTGGGTGAAATGGGAACCGTCCCCTTTGATGATGGCCAGCACCATCACAGTCGCCTGTGTTGCGATGTCTTTGTTCTTGTTGCCACGGTTCAAAGGCCTGATCATCGGGTTCCAATGGGCCAAGCGGATGCATGGATTTTAAAGCACCCTGAATGTGAAAAGGGGCCGCAGATGCAGCCCCGTTTCTTTATTCGTTAATGTCGTGATCGAAGTTTTTAACTTGCCCAGTGGGCAGTTTGAACATTTGGCGCAGTCCCAGCCACGCCACCAAAGACGCCGCCGCAAAAATTGCCAGCAACAACGGCACGGACGCACCTGTGACGCCAGGGCCCATCAACAAGATCAGCAGTGACACAACGCCCGCGCCGATCCCAAAGCCCAGCAACACAAAGGCCGGTGCCACGATTTCCAAGATCACGAGGGCCAGCGCGAAGATTGCCCACGCCCACCAGTTGAAAACCCATTCGGTCATTTGCCACCTTTCAACATTTTAAATGCGTCGCCAAACGCCTCGATCGCTTGGGCGGGCATCAGGATCGTTTGTTTGCCGGCCCCGTTGCCCAGGGCGTTCAAAGCTTCAACTTGTTTCAAAGCCACCTGGTACTGCGCCGCTTCCAGGCCGTTTTTGGCAATGGCTTCGGCCACCACTCCAGTGGCATAGGCTTCTGCATCGGCTTGGACACGGCGGGCTTTGGCGGTTTGTTCTGCCGCGTAAAGTTCCGCGTCAGCGGCCAATTCCACAGACCGTTTGGTGCCTTCTGCTTCGGTCACTTGGGCCCGCCGGGCGCGTTCCGCGTTCAGCTGTTGCAACATGGCGTCGCGGGTGGCGCGGTCCAGATTCACGTCCAAGATTTCTGCACGGGTCACATCCACGCCCCATTCGTCCACAGCAATTTCAACGCTGCTTTTGATGGTATCAATCAGGCGGGCGCGGTTGGATTGGACCTCGTCCAATTCCATTTTACCGATTTCAGCCCGCACGATACCCGCCACAGTTGTGGCAATCGCGGCATCAATGTCGCGGATCCGGTACACCGTTTTTTCCGGTTCCAGGATGCGATAAAAGACTGACGTGTCCACCTGCACCAACACGTTGTCACTGGTGATTGCGTCTTGTTTCGCTGTGGGCAACTGGCGTTCCAGGATGGAAACTTTGTGCTTCACGCGGTCCAAAAACGGGATGATAAAGTTGATCCCTGGCCCCAAAACGGATTTCAGCCGCCCAAACCGTTCCACCACGTGCTTTTCTGATTGCGGCACAATCCGCACGCCAGCCATGATGATGACGATAAGCAAAACAGCAAGAACGATGAAAAACCCGTTCTCGCTTAGAAAGTCGATGAATATTTGTTCCATTAAATTTGTCCCTCCTGATCAACATATGGGGACAAATCACGGAAATTTCATCCCCTTAGGCCGATATTTGGGTTTGCCCTATGGATGCAACCGATTTTGTTTGCGCCGGGGTCCCCGCCACGATGTGATCTGCAATCATGGTGGCTGTGGCGGCAGAAAGGGTCCAGCCCAAATGTCCATGACCCGTGTTGTAATACACGCCTTGCGCACGGCCCGGGCCCACTTTGGGCATCATGTTTGGCATCATCGGACGCAAGCCCGCCCAGGGGGTGACGTGTTCTGTGGACACGCCGGGGAAGTACTGTTCGACCCAGTCCACCAGGGGGCTGATCCGGGATGCACAGATGTCACGATTGTTGCCTGCAAATTCCGCGGTGCCCGCCACGCGGAATCGATCTGGCCCCAAGCGTGATGTTACGATTTTGGCTTTGTCGTCCAACAAGCTGGCTTGTGGTGCGGCAGCTTGGCTTGCGGCATCGTTCAACTGTACGGTGATTGAATATCCCTTCACAGGATAGATGTTCACCCGATCCCCCAGTTGTTTGGCAATGGCGCGACTGCCGACACCCGCACAAACGACAACGCCGTCAAATGTTTCTGACGTCGCATCGGTTTCTATGTGCACTTGGTTGTTTTCTGCGCGCACTGTTTTCACAGTTTGCCCCATGGCAAAGGTCACGCCTTGCCGTTCCAGCCAGCTGGCCAACCCCGTGGTGTATTTGTGGATGTCACCTGTGGCGTCGCTTTCGGTCCAATACCCGCCCACAAAAGACCCAGTCAATTCAGGCACACGTTCAACCACCTGCTCTGGTGATAATTCTTCGCGGTGCAAACCGCCCTTGGCCAACAGAGTAGTGACTTTACGGGCATGGTTCATATCCGCTTCGTTGGAATAGAAGTGCATGATCCCTGCGGGTGAAAAGTCAAAGTCCACATCTGCGCGGGCCGCCATTTCGTGCAGGATGTGACGGGCTGTAATGGCCAGTTTTGCTGTTTGGGTGGTGTTGGCTTTGTAGTTGCCAATGTTGCCCATGAATTCAGCCATCCAGCTGATTTTATGCCAGGTTGGCGTCGGGCGCACCAAAAGGGGCGCGTCGCGTTGCATCAACCACTTCAAACCTTTGAAGATTGTGCCCCAGGAATTCCAAACTTCGGCGTTGCTGGCAGACAATTGCCCGCCGTTGGCAAAGCTTGTTTCCATGGCGGAATAACGGTTGCGGTCAATAACGGTGACGTCTAAGCCGCGTTCGCGTAATTGATAAGCAGTGGTTACACCGGTGATCCCGGCGCCCAGAATGGCAAAATGTGGCATGGACGGTCCCTCATGCAATGGGCGGATAAATCCGCGCCCCCAACCGTCCTGGTACCTGAGCGTTTCGGGCAAGCTGGGTGTCAGCCGTTCCTTTCGCCTTCGGTGCATCCCTATTGGATGCTCTTCGGTGTGTTACCCCTCGCCGGTCCATGGGCCTGAGAGTGTATCGGGGGAACTTGCTCCTTCGGCGACGGATGATCCGCGCTCTCCCGGTCGAGGGCGACTGCGGCATTTCGTACAGCCAGATTGTATACCGTGCAATACCGTTTGCGCGAACAGGGTTATCAAATCCTTATGATTGGGCGGTGATATTCGGGTGTTTTGCCAACATCTGCGCCATTCGTTCTGCGAAATGGGGGATTCGTTTGGGATGGGCGGCATAATCTTGCGGGGTCATGAACGCCCATTTTTGGCCTTCATCGCCCAGGGAAATCTTGTTTGCAGCAGACACCGGCAACCGCGCCAAAAAGAAGTGATTCATCAATCCCAGTATTGTTTCAGACGGAAATGCTGCCCCATCCACGATATCTGAAATTGATAGCTCTAACCCCACTTCTTCCATGGTTTCGCGGGCCGCTGTTTCAAATGGTGTTTCTTGCCCTTCGCGCCCGCCGCCAGGGAAGTCCCAGTATGCTGGCCACACAATCGTTGGATCATCATCGCGCAAGATCACCAGAAGTTTGTCCCCAATAAACAGGCAAACTTTGGCACCGTAAAAATCAACGTTGTGGTCAGACATGGTTTCGCCCCTTTGGGTTTGCACGTATCATACACCCATGCCCGCCCTATGCCGAGACTGCGCCACAGCTTTTGACGATGCGCCACGCCGCTGCGGCACCTGCGGCAGCCCGCGTATGGTGGCGCATCCTGAACTTTTTGACTTGTCCATCGCACATATGGATTGCGATGCGTTTTACGCCAGCGTGGAAAAACGCGACAATCCCGATTTGGCCGATAAGCCAGTGATTATCGGAGGCGGGCGCCGGGGGGTTGTCTCCACAGCATGTTATATCGCCCGCATTCGCGGTGTGCGCAGTGCCATGCCCATGTTCCAAGCGTTAAAGCTGTGCCCGGATGCGGTGGTGGTGAAACCGCGCATGGATGAATACGTGCGCACCAGCCGCGCCATCAAAGCCATGATGCAAGACATGACTCCCGCCATTGAACCCTTGTCTTTGGACGAAGCTTTTATGGATTTGTCCGGCACCGCCCGTTTGCACAATGCGCCACCTGCGGTGATGCTGGTGCGGCTGATCTTGCGCATGAAAAACGAACTGGGCCTGTCCGGGTCTATCGGTTTGTCACACAATAAATTCCTGGCCAAAGTGGCCTCTGATCTGGAAAAACCCCGCGGGTTTTCCATCATCGGCGTGGCGGAAACGGATGATTTTCTGCGCAACCGCCCCATCAGTTTGATTTGGGGTGTTGGGGCCGTCACTAAGCAAGCGTTGGACAAAGCAGGCATTCGCACGTTTGCCGATTTGCTGCGGTGGGACCGCCAAGATTTGCACGCGCGTTTCGGGACCATGGGGGACCGTTTGTGGCATTTGGCGCGCGGACAAGATGCCCGGCGCGTGTCTGCCCACGCCCCAGTGAAGGGCATTTCCAATGAAACGACGTTTCATGAAGATACGGGCGACCCAGATCTTTTGGACGGCCACATATGGCGGTTGGCGGAAAAAGTGGCGGACAGGGCCAAGGCAAAGGATCAAGCGGGCCGGGTAGTGCAATTGAAGTTGAAGAAGGCGAACCACAAAACCTTAACGCGCCGACAGTCACTGCCTGATTCAACCCAGATTGCCGATCGTATTTACCGCGTGGCGCGGGGCATGTTTGATACTGTGCAGGGCGAAGGTCCGTTTCGGTTGTTGGGGGTCGGTTTGTCTGATCTTCAACCCGCAACGGATGCGGATTCCATCGGCGATCTGCTGGACCCCCAAGCGATTGTGCGCACCAAAGCCGAACGGGCGACCGACAAAATTCGAGAAAAGTTTGGGTCTGATGCAATCGTTAAGGGTCGCGCGCTGCGCTGATCCTTATTCAGCGGCCAAATGTTGCGGGCTTTGATCCAAAGTCGCGATAACCCGCAGGGCCTTAGACAAGCGCGTGCGAAACTCTGTGTAACCCGGTAAAGGTTTGATCGCAGCTTCATCCATATAGAGGGACCGATCGATTTCTACTTGGATGACGTGTTGTTGGCGCGATGGGCGTCCATAATTTTGCGCGATATAGGCCCCAGCAAAGGGGGCATTGCGTGCAACACGAAAGCCCTGTTCTGTAAAGGCTGCTTCAACAGCTGCAACAAAGGACGGTCCTGCGGATGCACCAAACCTGTCGCCCAAAACGATTTCAGGCGGGCGGGTGCCGGGCAGATTGTTGGTGGTCACAGCTTCATGGGGCATGGAGTGGCAGTCAATCAGAACAGACTGCCCAAATTGAAGTTTAGCCCGGTTCAAAAGGTTTTGCAGCTTTGCGTGATAAGGATGCCAGATGGTGTCCACCCGCTGGCGCGCTTCTGCCAGGGTCAGCTTTCCATTGTATATCGCGCGGCCATTGGACACGACGCGCGGTATGACCCCCAAGCCGGATGCGATGCGAGGATTTTGCCGTGATGGAGCCGCCCCAGCGATCAAAGCCGGATCCAATTCTTCTGCGGCACGGTTCAAATCAACGTAAGCTCTGGGTGAAACGGCCGTCAGTAGGGGTGCACCAAATGTCACGACATCCCCAAAAAGATGATCAACAAACGCATCTTCCGAGGATCGCAGGGCCAATTCATCCAAAATGGTCTGGCGTTTAAACGTAACAGAGTACCCGCGTCCCGAATGCGGAGACGCGAAAACAACGCAGGATTGAAGCTGCGCCGGTTCGTACAGTTGATATGACGTCTGATGCATATCTTGCCCTCTGTTATGGAAGCTTAGCACGCAATTCGCTGTGAAAAAGGGGGGACGTGGCGGTCAGGGGGATAAAAACATGCCATGGGCGTGCTCATTACTTGTGAAAACCCTTGAAGACTCGGAATTCGGTCCATATACGGCGGCGGACGAAGCGGTCTGCCGTGCCCATTTTCTGTGGTCATTTACCGTTCGCAACATAAACGCGCGCGTAGCTCAGCGGTAGAGCACTTCGTTGACATCGAAGGGGTCACTGG
>JAHDCP010000049.1 GCA_020629775.1 Planktomarina sp. | reverse complement strand
ACAATTTCTGTGGCCGTGGCTACTTGGGTTTGCGCCACATCCGCTTGGCTGGCTGTAGGATCATCCGCGCCATCCGTGTTCACATCTGCCACCCGGGCCGCAGGCCGGGGCACAGGACGCATGGTGCTTTGCGGTGCCGCAAATGACGCCGCTGCGGGGGCTGGTTCTGGTGTTGGCGCGGGTTCTGGCGCTGGGGTCGGTTCAGGCGCGGGCTGCGGTTCGACCACTGGGTCCGGCAGGGCCGGTTCTTCCACGGGCGCAGGTGCGGGTTGTTCCGGCACAGGTTCTGGCGTGGGTGCGGGGGTCGGCTCGGGTGCGACTTGGGGCGCCTCTATCGTGGGAGGTTCAATTTCCGCCACCACCGGCACTTCTGGGGTGATCGGGGCCGCAGGTGCGGGATTAAACACATCCGCACTGACCAAAGTCACAGACTGGATTTCTGGCGACGGATTACGTGGGGCAAAGGTCACCCCCACCACAAGCCAACCCACCAGGCCAACATGCCCAATAGCTGAGATATAGGTACCAGGTCCCATAAGGATCAGCCCCCGTTTGCCCCAAAGTCAGGGCCACCAATATCTGTCACCAATCCGATGTCCGAAAACCCAGCCGCGTTCAGCGCGCCCATGATTTCCATCACACGGGTATATGAAATGTCACCGTCGGCGCGCAAATAAACACGCTTGTCTTCGCGAACGTCAGAAATGCCCTGCAACCGGGTCAGGAATTCGCCGGGTTCCACGGCGGTGGTTTGGATCAACAAACCGCCATCTGCAGAAACGGTCACCGTCAGCGGTTCTTCGTTGTCACTGGGCAATGCAGTTGCCGCCGTCTTGGGTAATTCAACCGGAACGCCCACAGTCAACAATGGCGCTGCCACCATGAACACCACCAACAACACCAACATTACGTCCACAAAGGGCGTAACGTTGATTTCCGACATGGGGCGCATGCGCCGGCGGCGTCTGCTGCCCCGGTTGGATTGATGCAAACCGGCACCCATGGATTAAGCCCCCAATTGGCGGCTAAGGATGGTGGAAAATTCGTCGGCAAAGGCTTCGTACCCCGCGATGATTTTATCGCTGTCGGCGCTTAGCTTATTGTAAAAAATAACCGCTGGGATCGCAGCCAACAAACCAATTCCTGTGGCCAACAACGCCTCTGCGATGCCAGGGGCCACGACGGCCAGACTGGTGTTTTGCTGTTCCGCAATTTCCACAAACGCGTTCATGATGCCCCAAACGGTGCCGAACAAACCAATGAACGGCGCCACGGACCCGATGGTGGCCAAAGTGCCAAGCCCACCCTGCAACTTATCGGCAGATTTGGACAATGCCACGTCCATGGACCGTTCGATCCGGGACTGGGCCCCGGGGATCAAACCACCATCTTCGCGGTGGGACCTGCGCCATTCGGTCATGCCAGCGCTGAAAATTTCTTCTGGAACAGTGGCGGGATCGGTGCCGATTTTGTCAAACAAACCATCCAACGGTTCCCCGGACCAAAACGCTTGGTCAAACCGGGCCGCCGCACGACGCGCGCGCGCAAATGCAAACCACTTATTGATCGCCACAGCCCAGGCCCAAACACTGGCCCATATCAATACGATCATCACTATTTTTACGGGTAAAGTCGCCCGGGCAAACAAAGCCCACAGCGAGAAATCAATTCCTGCTTCCATCAATCCGCCTCTGAGTTCGCCACTTTTGCGCGACGTTATTAAGTGCCTCAGTACCAGAATATGCAGCAATCCACCAATGTATAAGGGGATTGTTTCGATTAATTGATCATTTTGCGCAGAATTGCTGGCAATCTAACGGGATTACCCCCTTCTGCGATGGCCACAATTGTAACAATCGCCGTGAAAACAGGCTGCCCATTGCGGGTTATGCCTTGACGCAACGTCCACCGCGCAGGCGTGGCCCCTTCCACAGATGTGGTAACATCCAGCCTGTCCCCCAGCCGCGACGGTGCTAAATAATCCGCCTCAATCCGGCGCACAACAAAGACGACGCCATCTTCTTTCATGGCCAGTTGGTCAACGCCCAGTTCCGCCACCCACGTGGATCGCGCCCGTTCAATAAACTTGAGGTAATTGGCATGGTACACAATCCCCCCCATATCCGTGTCTTCATAATAAACAGTAATGGGGAAATGATGCGTCATCTTGTGAAAAATAGTCCGATTGAAACCAAAACGCAAAACACAACTGAAACCCCTAAGCCCCAATAAGTGGCACGTTGAAGTCCACGCTTGTTATTGGCGTCCCAGCCTCCGACCGTGCGGATACCAATACTAAACGAAAAGTCGAAAACGAGATATACGAACATTAAAGTAGGAACAACGAAGGCCCAATGCGTGTCGTCTTTTGCAAATTCGGCTTCGATAAGGTCACCGAAAAACAGCAACGGCAATCCAAAAACAAACAAAACGCCGTAGCCTACAAATGCTGCCGCAACTTTTTTGGCAAGCTGCAAATCTTTGACCCAAATAGACATCATATAACACCAACGAAAAAGCCAAAGCGTCATACAAATCAAAAGCACCTGAACCGGCAGCAATTCCATCAATTTGCTTTCGACAAACGCGCCGATAGCCGCAAAGCATGGCTGACATCTTGGGCCGCGGGAGGCAAAATTGGATCGTACGCTGCCCGCAACAACGCTGAAATTTCAGGCCGCAAAATCGTGGTACCGTTTTCCAAAACTGCCAAGGGTGATTTTTCCTGGAACGCGGTATCCGACCACAACACCATGGATTGCACCACTTGGCTTAATGCCAACACGTCTGCAGACACGGCCGCCAAATGTTCGTCCATGCGCAAGAAAATGAATGACGCGCGAATGCCGCCCTGTTCGTCAAACCTGAATATCCGGTACTGGTTTGCATCCGCCGTTTGCAGCCGTTCCACCAAAGGCACCAAATCCGGGATCAAACGATCCAGATCCGGCACTTGCGGCAGTTCCGCCCAATCGCGAAAGAAAAACACCATGAAGTTGCTGCCCAGTTCGGGGTCCGTTTCCGCCAGCTGATGGCCAGATGCCGCGCACACGGCTTCCAATGCGCCCTTCACGACTTTCAGGGTCTCATCTTGCACACCAAACACGATGGGCGCGATGGGCCTGCCCCAGCGGGCAAAGGCAAACTGTCCGTCAGCCCGCGTAAACAGCGCTTCAATTTCAGTGGCTTCCATCATCATGTCCTTCGCCATGGATCATTCAAATAAATGCCCCTGCCCCTTGGGGGCCGGCATTCCCAAATGATCCCAAGCTTTCCTTGCCAACATGCGCCCGCGCGGCGTGCGTTGGATCAATCCCATTTGCAAAAGATACGGCTCGATCACCTCTTCCAAAGCATCGCGGCTTTCTGACAACGCCGCCGACAGTGTTTCCACCCCCACTGGCCCGCCCGCATAATTTTCCGCAATCAATGTCAGATACCTGCGGTCCGCACCGTCAAGGCCCAGATGGTCCACCCCCAGCTTGGTCAACGCATGATCTGCAAGTTTTTGCGTTATGGTGCCATCACCCTGAACGATGGCAAAATCCACAACACGGCGCAGCAAACGTCCTGCAATCCGCGGTGTGCCCCGCGCCCGTTTGGCGATTTCGCGCGCGCCGGCATCATCGGCGGGGGCACCCAAAAGGCGGGCATTCCGGGTGACGATTTCGAACAATTCATCAGGGCTATAATATTGCAGCCGCGTGGGAATTCCGAACCTATCCCGCAATGGCGTGGTCAACAGGCCCAATCGCGTGGTGGCCCCCACCAAAGTAAAGGGCTGCAATTCGATCCGCACGGTTCGCGCCGCAGGACCTTCGCCAATTACCAAATCAAGCTCGTAATCTTCCAGCGCAGGGTACAAAACTTCTTCCACCACTGGATTCAAACGGTGAATTTCGTCGATAAACAAAACATCCCGGGCTTCCAGATTGGTCAAGATCGCCGCCAGATCCCCAGCTTTTGCCAAAACAGGCCCACTGGTCATGCGGTAATTCACCCCCAATTCGCGGGCCATAATCTGCGCCAGGGTCGTTTTGCCCAAACCGGGTGGTCCGTGAAACAAGGTATGGTCCATCGCTTCACCACGCTGGCGCGCCGATTGGATAAACACTTTCAAATTCGCACGCGCTTCCGCTTGGCCGATGAATTCGTCCAAATTCTGAGGGCGCAAGGCTTTGTCCACGTCTTCGGGTTGGGCGTCAGGACGCAAGGTGGGATCAGGCGCTGTCATGGGCTTGCCCTACCCCTTAGGCGCCAAGCGGCGCAAGGCCAAGCGGATTAACGTGCCGGAATCAGCATTTGGGTCTTCGCCCAAAACTTCCGCCACGGCGCTGGCGGCTTCGCCTGGAGCATACCCCAAGTTGCCCAACGCTGACAAAGCATCAGCCTGGGCCGCTGGGGCTGGCGGGGCCACGGCTGGCATGGGTTCCAAGACAACACCGTCGTCAACCGCATCCACCACCGGGGCAGGACCACCAGCCATTGCCATCACGCTGTGGGCTTTGTCTTTTAATTCATTCACCACCCGCTGCGCGGATTTGGGACCCACGCCTTTGGCGGCTTTCAAAGCGTTCCAATCCCCCAAAGCGATGGCGCGGCTGACGCCATCGGGTCCCAAGGCACCTAATATGGCCATGCTGGCCTTGGCGCCGATCCCTTGGACAGACATCAACAAACGATGCCATTCTTTTTCCACCAGGGTCGTAAAGCCAAACAGTTGCAAGATATCTTCCCGCACCAACAGTTCAGTATAAAGTGCGGTTGCCTCCCCTGGGCCGGGCAAAGCCGCCAATGTGCGGTCCGAACAGAACACCAAATACCCCACGCCTCGGACATCCAACAAAATGTGGTCCAGACCTTTATAGTCGATACGACCAGATAACTTCCCAATCATGCCGCACCTCGTGCCACAGCGGCCGTCAAATGGGCTGCGGACTGTGCGTGGTGGGCATGGCAAATGGCGATCGCCAAGGCATCTGTTGCATCTGGCCCGGCCAAATCAACCCCGGGCAATTGCAAACGCACCATATGTTCCACTTGGTCTTTGGCGGCATGGCCCACCCCCACCACAGCCTTCTTCACCGCATTGGGGGCGTATTCCCCAACCTCTAAACCGGCCTGGGCTGGAACCAACATGGCAATGCCCCGCGCCTGGCCCAATTTCAATGTGCCTGCACCGTCACGGTTCACGAATGTCTGCTCAACAGCTGCTTGTGTGGGCGCGTAACAAGTTATCACGGCAGAAAGTTGATCGAACAAACTGCACAGGCGGCCCCCCAAAGGCCCCTGAACTGTGGTGCACTGGCCGTTGGCCACATGTTTAATGCGGCTTCCCACAACATCCACAACGCCCCATCCCATGGAGCGAAGCCCCGGATCGATTCCTAAAACCCGCATGTCTGCCCTGCTTTTCTTGTTTGTTAGCCATCGAATAGCACGAAAGGGGAACATCGCAAAGCAATTTCATTTTCGGCAAGAAATTGCCAGTTGCCCCCGGCGCGGTCAAAATGCGCCAATCCAACAACCATTCACGACACGTTGCGCCCAAAAAAAGCCCTAAAATTCAAAGCATTACGGCGGAAATGAGGCATGCACAAATATCATATCGGATATGCGATTTTCCCGGCTTGTCCGATAACGACCTGCCCCCTAAATGCCCCTCAAGACAACAGCGGGACTGACCCGCCCACAACAAAAGGAACTGGCCCATGGCTTTGATCGACATCACCCGCTCTGCCCCAATCGCAACCCCTTTTGCATGGGCTGCTTCTGTCCCTGCTAAGCTGACAAGCTGGAACGAAGCCCGCGCTACGCGCAAAGCTTTATCCCAATTGTCCGTCCGTGAACTGGACGACATCGGCCTGATCCCAGGCGATATCGACCGTATCGGTCGCTAAGTACTGCGCAACTGTTCGGGGTTTCTCCCTCCCTCTCTGAGCAGTCTGCAAAAAGAAACGCCGCGCTGATTTCTCCCCAGCGCGGCGTTTTTTGTTCTAAAAGGTGGTTTCGCCGTCAGGCTTTGGTCAACGTCAGGGCTGTCCATTCGCCAATGTCTTCGCGGTGGGTCAAATTCATGCCTTGGCCTGCATAAACAGATACCACATCTTCAGCCTGTTCCACCAAAATGCCCGACAAAATCGCCACGCCACGTGGTGTCAGATGCGCGGCCATATCGGGGGCCAAGTCCACCAACGGACCTTTCAGGATGTTTGCAAAAATCAAATCAAACGGTGCGTTTGCGGCCAAATCCGCATGATCAAACCCCACCGCTTCCAAACAATTGACCCGTCCATCCAAATCATTGGCTGTGACATTCGCCTCGGCCACGTCCACGGCCACGGTATCAATGTCGCTGGCCGCGACCGATGGCACACCCATTTTAGCAGCAGCCATGGCCAACACGGCCGTTCCGCAGCCCAGATCAAGCACATTGGCATAAGATGCACCCTGCCCCAGCAACCGGTCATAAGCGCGCAAGCACCCCAATGTCGTGCCGTGATGGCCTGTTCCAAACGCCATTGCGGCTTCGATCAGCAAAGAAACCGATCCTTCGGGCACTTTGTCAGCATCATGGCTGCCGTAAACAAAGAACCGTCCGGCTTCCACTGGCGTCAATTCGCGGCGCACTTTGGCAACCCAATCTTGATCAGGCACTTCGGACACCACAAAATCTTTGGCGCCGTGGGCCGCCGCAAGCAACGCCAGCGCAATGTCATCGGGGGATTCCAAGAAGTAGCCACCAACTTCCCAGTTGCCGCTGCCGTCTTCAATTTCGAAGACCCCAACGCCCGTGGGTTCAGGATCCAAATCTTCTAACGCCAAGCCCAGCGCTTCTGCTTGGGCCTTTCCTGGCAGGGTGGTCAAAGCGGTAAACGTGGTCATGGGGAACAATCCATAAGTTTTGGGGTCGTCTTCTTTTGTTGCCCATATACTCTCGCCGACGGCACCGCAAACCCCGGATGGGGTTTGCAAAATATCATGTGCGGCCCGTCAGAGCCGCGCCATCAGGTGGTTACAACACCAATGGGGCACGTCACGCCTGTGCCGCCAATCCCGCAATATCCGTTGGGGTTTTTTGCCAAATACTGTTGATGGTAATCTTCGGCGTAAAAGAATTCAGGTGCATCCACGATTTCAGTGGTGATGGCCCCAAACCCAGACGCCCGCAATTTGGGCGCAAAAGTATCCCGGCTGGCTGTAGCTGCGGCCTGCTGCGCATCAGAGAAGGTATAGATCCCAGACCGATATTGCGTACCACGGTCGTTGCCTTGGCGCATGCCTTGGGTCGGGTCATGCCCTTCCCAAAACACCCTCAGCAATTCTTCGTAGGTGACCTTCGTCGGATCAAATACAACGCGCACCACTTCGTTGTGGCCCGTTTTACCAGTGCACACTTCTTCGTAGGTGGCATTGGGGGTGTGGCCCCCGGCATACCCCACCATGGACACCCACACCCCGGGTAAATTCCAGAATATCCGTTCTACACCCCAAAAACAGCCCATGCCAAACATGGCTTCTTCCATGCCTTCAGGAATGGGTCCTTTCAACGGGGTACCATGGACAAAATGCACCTCGGCCGTCGGAATGGCGTGGGGCCGCCCAGGCAAGGCGTCTGCCCCAGATACCATTTTTGATTTATCGCCGCCGAATAAGAACATGGGATCCCTCCGTTTGATAGGTATTGTGTTCTATATAAGGCGGCACCCGTTAACCCCCAACCGCCTGAAACACTGTTTCACGCCCCTGTGCGGGGTGGCGCGGGATCAAGCAAGACAAGATCAAAGACACCACGGCCATGGCCGCCGCCAAAATGAAGACTGCCATGGGCGACCCTACCCACAACAGCCCCAAGAAAACAGGCAAGCCAACAGCCGCAATGTGGTTGATTGTAAACGCCACCGCCGCCGTTGGGGCAATATCGCTTGGGTCAGCGATTTTCTGGAAATACGTTTTCATGGCCAACCTAAGAGCAAAGAACATGTTGTCGATGATGTACAATACAGCCGCGACTTGCCAACTCCAGTCAAAGTAAAACAATCCCGCATAGGCCAGGAACACCAAGATCAGCCCAGTGTATTCCACCATCAACGTCAGCCGTTCGCCCACCAATTCAACAACTTTACCAAAGACTGGGGCCACAAAAATGTTCAGCGACAGGGTAATCAGGAAAACGCCGGTGATTTCGTGTACGTCAAATCCAAATTTTTCCACCATCATAAACGCAGCAAACACCAAAAATATCTGCCGCCGGGCACCCGACATGAACTGCAACGCGTAGTACAGCCAATAGCGCTTGCGCAGGATAATCTGCCGGCGTTGCGCCACAGGCGCGCGAAACTGTGGATACGCCACCAAGCAAAACAGCGCGATCACTGTGGTCACCCCACCCGATGCCAAATACGCCTGGTTGTAAGACAACCCAAACCGTTCCCATGTCAGGATAATCACGACATAGGCCAAAAAGGCCGAAATGGATGCCACACTGACCATCCATCCCAACATCACCGGGGCCCGCTTCTTTTCTATCCATTGCAATTGCAGTGATTGGTTCACGGTTTCGTAGTAGTGAAACCCCAAACTGGCCAAAAATGTGATCGTCAGAAGCCCGCCCAAGCTGGGAAACCATGCTGTTACCGCTGACGCGACCCCCAGCAACAACAACGACAAAATACCCAACAATTGTTCGCGGATGAAGAACAACAAGAACACCACGGCAAACGACAAAAAGCCAGGGATTTCGCGGACCGAATGCAAAAGACCGGCACCCGACCCATCCATCTTGGCCACTTCCACCATGAAGTTGTTCAACAGGGCAAACCACACCTCAAAACAAAACGGCATGGCCGCTGTCATCACAAACAACAACGATATGGGTCGCCGCCAAAGCGGCAAAGATTGGGCCTCGGCCAGGGTCATTTCACGCATAGGTTCGGCTTACGTTGCAATGAACAAGGAGGGAAGGACTAACTTCGAAAACGAAGTGGCTTGGCTGAATGAAAGGGTGCGGCGACTTCTGGCGCGGCTAAACGGGTTAGAAAAAGAAAGTCCGTCCGTAAAATCGACTACCCTGGCTTTCCAGAAACCAAAAGCCGAATTGCCAACCCGATAAAAAAAACGCCTGCGATCATGTCCATCCACTTTCCAACACGTGTACGGGACAGCCACTTCGAGGCCTTACCAGCGGCCAGACCAACGCAAATCAGGAACGTCATTCCGATAACATTGTGGATACATCCGAGAAGGAAGATTTGCAGCCCGACATGGCCAAGATCCACGTTTATGAATTGCGGCAAAAGGGCCAAGTAAAACACTATCACCTTTGGGTTCAGGATGTTGGTTACCAAACCGCGTCGGAACACATTCCAACCAGACATCTCGACAATCGCCTGATCGGGATCAAGGTCGTTAGAATAAGTCCACCACGATTTCAGCGCCTGCACACCGAGGTAGGCAAGATAAGCAGCCCCAGCATATCTTAATATTTCAAAGGCCGTCGGTGATGCCGCGACGATTGCGGAGATGCCCAACGCGGCCGCCAATGCGTGAAGCAGTGAACCAGCACCAATTCCAAGCGCGGATGCAATCGCACCCTTTATTTTGTGTTGCATGCCATTGGCAACAACGAACAGAACATCAGGCCCCGGGGCAACCGCAAGTGCGGTGGCAAGAAGGACATACGCCGCCGTTAAGGTGGGATCGAGTATCACAGGGCTACCTCAACATAAGGGGGCTTTTGGTAAGTGCACTTTGAAAGCGGCGCTTGAAGTTTGCAAGACGGGTGAAAAGGAGCCCGGGTTCAAACGATTACAGCCCCATCGCCAAGAAAATTCTTGTCACCGTCCAGACACCATCGCCCCCAGCCAGTCACGCACATTGGGAATCAATTGTTCCAGTTGCGGCAGATCGTTGATGCACAGGAATTTCACGTTTGGATCCTCTGCCTTTTGCAAGATGCCCCAAACCTCATCCACGGGACGGCCCCGTCCTTGACCGCTGTGAATATGAAGATGATCGTCTGCGCCATGGATCGCTGCACCGCTTGCTGCCAGACAAGCATGGTTATGCAGACCTTGGGGCAAAAACTGCTCCAAATCCCGGAACCGGTATTGGATATTCGCCATGAACGCCGTGCGGTGCTGATCGAACAACTGCGCCATCACATCACGCCGCATGGGGTGCGCGACATGGGCAGCACTGAACAACCGGCCGGGATCAAACCCCGCAATGCGCGCGGCGTTGATGTGCATAAAGTGGTTAAACAGGGCGGGATCAGCACGCGTTTCGGGATCGGTTCCCAAACTGGAATAATCCAACCATTCGCCGCGCAAAACCGGCTGGCTGTCCACGAACACATCCCCTGGGGCCAGCGGCGCGCACAAGAATACATCGTCGTTGAAATATACAAATCGGTCCGCCAACCCCGGAATCCGCCAGATCATGCTTTCGATCGTCAAGGAATTGAAGGTTGGCAGAACGCTTGAAAATTCACCAAATATGTCGCGATGGAGGACCACACAGGTCTTGGACCGCATCGCTGCAGACAGGTGCGAAAGATCGGGGCCTTCATCATCTACCACAATCCAGACTTTGCGCACCCATGGGGCAAAATTTTCGATCGATGTCAGGCAATATCTTATTTCATGATTGTCGCCCCATCGGTGGGGGTTAATGGCGTTTTCATGCAACGGCGCATCGGCCTGATCCATGTACCTGGCCCGCTTTTGACGATGAAGCGGCGCATTGCCGTTCACCCATGTGATGACAACATCAATGGGATCTGCCGGGGAAGGTGAGGTATCGTTCAAGGTAAATGCCCGTACAAAATTGCCCTGCACCCAGGGCTAACTTCCATCCAACGTCAAGGAAACCCCTTTCCGCACAGCGTGGAATTGATAGATTGCCCCAAAACCGTTCAGCCCAAGGATGCCCCATGGCCGTCATCACCACTGTCCAAGACCTGAAAGACATTTACATCCGAAGGGTGCCAAAGATGTTTTATGATTACTGCGAAAGCGGCAGCTGGACCGAACAAACATTCCGCGACAACGTGACTGATTTTGCAGATTTGCGGTTCCGCCAAAAAGTGGCCGTAGACATGTCTGGGCGCACCACCAAAACCCAAATGCTGGGGCGCGATGTTGCCATGCCCGTGGCCCTGGCCCCAGTGGGGTTAACGGGCATGCAATCGGCCGATGGAGAAATCAAAGCAGCCAATGCGGCGGCTGATTTTGGTGTGCCCTACTGTTTGTCCACCATGTCCATCTGTTCGATCGAAGACGTGGCCCAGAACTGCGACACACCCTTTTGGATGCAGCTTTACGTTCTGAAGGACGCGGATTTTAATCGCCGTTTGATGGAACGAGCCCGGGCGGCTGGGTCTGACACATTGGTCATCACTTTGGACCTGCAAATCCTGGGTCAGCGCCACAAGGATTTGAAAAACGGCCTGTCCGCCCCGCCAAAACTGACGGTCAAAACCATCGCAAATTTGGCCACCAAATGGGCCTGGGGTGCGGAAATGCTAGGCACCAAGCGGCGGTTTTTTGGCAACATCGTGGGCCACGCTTCAGGCGTATCAGACGCATCCAACCTGGGGTCTTGGACCGCAGAACAGTTTGACCCCTCCTTGGATTGGAACGCCATCGAAGGACTGATTGCCCAGTGGGACGGCAAAGTGATCTTGAAGGGCATCTTGGACGTGGAAGATGCTAAAATGGCCGTGAAAGTTGGGGCGGATGCCATCATCGTGTCCAATCACGGCGGGCGTCAATTGGACGGCGCATTGTCATCCATCCGCACCCTGCCATCCATCGTGGATGCCGTGGGCGACAAGGTGGAAGTCTGGATGGACGGCGGGATCAGAACTGGCCAAGACGTGCTGAAGGCCGTGGCCTTGGGGGCCAAGGGAACGATGATCGGGCGCGCCTATATTTATGGCCTAGGGGCGCAAGGACAGAAGGGTGTGACCACCGCATTGCAAACCATTCATAAAGAAATGGACATGACCATGGCCCTGTGCGGACGCCGCAACATGGCCGAAGTGGCCCGCGACATATTGTACATTCCTGCGGATTTTGAAGGCGTTTGGGCGGGAAGCTGACTGCAAAGCGCGATTTTGAAGCTTCGCAATGGCCGTGCGGTTTGAATATTTGCTGGATTGGTTTATCTATTGTCTATGCAAGGAAAGGCGAAGGTGATGTCTGGCGACACTCGAAATACCGCTTCAAGTTGCCGGGCATCTGAAGTCTGGCTCAAGGACGTTACTGTTGATTTGCGCGCGCAGTTGGCCCAAGGCAACGCCCTGCCCGCAGACGCACCGCAGACCCTGAGCGACCGTATCCTTGAATTGTGCATTGCCAATGATTTTGACAGTCTGGCAGTGCTGCGATCTTCAGCCGCCAATCGGGGCATTTGGAATGGGGCAATATTGCGGGTCATCGAAAAGATTGAACAGCTTTGGGAAGACGATGGCTTGGATCCGATGCGGGTACTGAATGCGTTCTGGACCCTGCGCCGCGCTTTTGATGCCCTGTCCTACGACAAGGTGAAAGCCCAAGCGCCCGGACCAGACAAACCCACCGTATTAATCTTCACGCCCGCCGCAGAAGAGCACAGCTTTGGCGCACAAATGCTGATGGATCAATTGTTGGATTTAGATTTGAACGCCCAACTGATGTTGCAACAGTCCCGGCAAACCCTTTTGCGGGCTTTGTCCACAGTTCACATTGACCTGTTGGCAATCTCAGTGGGATATGATCAATCTCTGTGGGGTTTGGCGGATTTGATAACCGATGCGCGCGCGCATTCCCTTGCGCCCAAAATGCCCATCATCGTGGGCGGGCGCGCATTCGAAAACGGAGCAGAGCATTACAGCTTCTTGGGCGCGGATGATATTTTGACCAACCATGATAAGGCGCCAATTCGTATTCACGAATGGCTGCGCCACAGCAATAAACAAGGTATTCCAGGCCATGCGTGATCAGAATTCAAAACCGTTTTCGTTTCCGCGCATTGGCCAAAATCAAGTTGTGACTTTGGCCGTTCAAAGTGCTGATTTCACCATCCATCTGTCGTCTGATTTATCTGTGCTGCAGGCAACCGCAGCTCAAAACGATGACCTGGCGCTGTGTGCTGATTGGGCGGGAAAACCCTTACAAGACCTGGTGTCAACCGACAGTCTCGCCAAGTTGGAAAACATGTTTGCCGACAACGCCGCTGACCCGGATTGCGAAGGAAGGTGGCGCCATTTGAATTTTGATCGCCAAGGCGCGGACCCTTTGCCATTGTTGTTGAAGTTCTTTGTATTTGAAACAGAAACTGGAGATGTAAATATCATTATCGGCCGGGACCTGCGCCCCGTTTTGGGCACGCAAAAAATGCTGCAACGCGAATTGAACCGGCTGGAACGCGAACGCCAAAGTTTGTCGATGCGCCCGTCCAATACGTTTAATCAATAACCCCCAGATTGGCACTGGCTTATTGCCGCCACCCCCGCGCGATCCAAATAAGCGGCAGCAAGATCAACACCAACCCGGTCACGCACAGATACGCCACCCGCAAATCATAGGCTTGGCTGATCATGCCCATGAGCCCCGGTGCCACAAAAAACGCCGAAAATCCCACCACCGCTGCCGCTGATATGGCGCGCGATCGCAGGTGTGCCGGCACATGGCGGCCCACCAGGCCAAGCCCGATGGGACCGATCACCGCGACCCCTAGGCCAACGACCCCAAATCCAAGATACGCCACTGACGGCGTTGGGGCCGTCGCGGCCAAAAGGCACCCAACCGCTGCCAGGATCGTGGACACCACCAAAACTTTCGTTTCGCTGAGCCAGTCTGACACCGCTTGGCCGGAAAACCGCCCCACCGCCATGGTCAGACCCAACATGGCCGGCCCCAAGGCCCCTTCAGCGGCGTTACCGTTCAATGTGCGTTCGATGTGAAGGGCGGACCAAGCTTCCACGGTGGATTCCGTCATAAAGGCAATCAAAACGATTGCACCGCACACCAAGATGACCACCCGGTATTGCCACACCCCAGCACCATCTTCGGGGGCGGCTTCCACATCGGGGGCCATGGCCATCCAGGTGACCATGGTCAAAACGATGGCAGCAATGACGATAAAGTAGATTTGCAATGACCAATCATTGGACCGCGCAACCCCCATCATCACCGCCGCCATGGCATAGGCGACGGAGAACATCCCGTGGTTTGCATTCATCAACGATCTGCCATGGCGCGCTTCTAATTCGCTGACACGGGTATTGATTAAAATATCCACCTGCCCCGCTGCAAAACCCGAAAACAGCACGATACAGACGAAGGATTGCACGCTCCAACTCATGATCAGGAACGGCAAGATCACCGCGAAACAGCCCATGGAAATCTGCAAACTGCGCTTGCCCAACGCCGCATCAATGCGCGGTGCCAAGAACATGGCACTGACCACACCAATGGCATTGGCCATCAATGCCCAGCCAAACACTTCGTCCGATGCCCCGATGTTGTCTTTGATCACGGGCACAGCGGCAGAAAAGGACCCCCAGAATAGACCAATGGCTAAAAACCCCGTGACGGGCACGTAAGACAAACGAAGGGCAGATAAAATGCGCATGGGTGACGCGTCGCATGGCGGATGGTTCGGCGCAAGGACTTCCCTTCAACGCGATACCTGCCTGCGTTGCAGGCGGCCGCCGTTGCAAAGGAGTGGTTGCGCAGATCCTATTTCCCGCAATCCAACCCAAAAAAATTTCCCTGCAATTGGCCTTTCGAATCGCAAGACGTGCGCGCACGGCCCGGTGTACAGCTTGTGTACGAGTTGTGAGGGCCTTTTGGAGGGCAATAACGCATGGGTTAGCGCACCGTAGGCAGATAGCCCCTTCCCATCTGGGACCGCCTGCCCTATACGCCCCCGGTCGGGATCATACACCCTTGGAGGATGCCCGTCGTAACATGATATAAGGAACATTACTCATGGCTGGATCCATTCCTGATCTACACGCCACGGTACGCACGGGGACAGGCAAGGGGGCCGCCCGCCAAGCCCGCCGCGACGGCAACGTACCAGGCATCGTTTTTGGTGGCGACACAGACCCGCTTCCCATCAACATCCCCTTCAACAAACTGCTCACCATGCTGCGCGCTGGTCAGTTTAAGTCGACACTGTTCAACCTGAAGGTTGACGGTCACGACGACGTGCGGGTGATCTGCCGTGACGTACAACGCGATGTGGTCAAAGACTTGCCCACACACTTGGACCTGATGCGCCTGCGTCGGACATCCAAAATCAACCTGTTCATCCCAGTAGAGTTCTTGAACGAGGACACCTGCCCTGGCTTGAAAAAAGGCGGCACATTGACTGTTGTACGCCCCGAGGTTGAGCTGGTGGTCACCGCCGGTGACATCCCGGAAAAGATCGTTGTTGATCTGGGCGAAATGGAATTCGGTGAAAGCGTCACCTCTTCCACTTTGACATACCCATCGGGTTCCAAACCCACCATCGATCGTGACTTCGTTGTTGCCACAATCGCTGCTCCTTCGGGCATCAAAGCAACTGAAGAAGACGAATCCGAAGGCGAAGCATCGGAAGACGCAGCGCCAGCAGCTGAAGAATAATATTCTTCAGCTACACGCTATTGAAAGGGTCGGCGATGCCGACCCTTTTTGTTTTTAGAATCTGCTGTCAGCACTGCCTGTGCAGTGATATCATTGAACGCAGATCAAAATTTTAGGGCGATGCTATGTCCTCTTTCTTCAATACATCTTATCTGGCCGATATCTTGGTCCCCCTGTTTGACCGACGTTCCGAACCCCAGGGCAAAGCCCCCGACACCGGATTTCCTGAATTGGTCACAACGTTGTTCGCCGCCCAAAGCGAAACCCAGCAAAACCGCACATCACGGGCCATTTTGTTGAAATACCACCAAGGCACCATGGAAGACCGCATCGGGTTTTTCACCTATCTTGCCGGGGAATTGGACGTGGACGCCGCGTCCATCGCAGACGCCGCAGCGGCATACAGCGCGGACCCCAGTGCTGCCAATTACGCGGCCCTTGGCAAAGCCAGCGAAGCCCAGCGCATTCGGCTGTTTCGCCTGTTGGCTAACGTGCGAGGCGGGGCCAAATGTCTGGTGAAAATCCGGGAACATGTGCGTCTTGCCATGCGCGATGACCCCAGTTTGGGGCCTTTGGAACAAGACCTAAAACGCATGTTGGTGGCTTGGTTCAACCGCGGTTTTTTGGTGATGCGCCCCATCACCTGGCAAACATCGGCCCAGGTATTGGAAAAAATCATTGCCTATGAAGCCGTGCACCAAATCAGTGATTGGAACGATCTGCGCCGCCGTTTGCACCCAAATGATCGCCGCTGTTACGCGTTTTTCCATCCCCGGATGCCCGATGATCCCATCATCTTTGTGGAAGTCGCCCTGACCGCCACCATTCCCAATGCCATCACCACCCTTCTGGCCGAAGACAGAGAAGAGCCTGATTTCAACGAATTAGACACCGCCGTGTTCTATTCCATTTCAAATTGCCACGCCGGATTGGCCGGCATTTCCTTTGGCAATGCATTGATCAAACAAGTGGCCCGCGACCTGGCGATGGAATTGCCGCAATTGCGCAAGTTCGTGACACTTTCGCCGATTCCAGGGTTGTCAAAATGGGCTGAAACGACCCCAGAAGATGATGATGAAACGCGTGTAATGGCCGCTAAATATTTGGTGGAAGCCAAACGCCCCGACGGGTCACCTTTGGATCCCGTTGCCAATTTCCATTTGGGCAACGGGGCCGAATTACATGCCGTGCATGCGGGCGCAAATCCATCCCCGGGCGGACAAAAACAATCCTTCGGGGCCATGGTGAATTACCTGTATGATCTGCCCCAAGTGGAAGCGAGGTCAGAAGGGTTTGCCACCGACAAAACTGTTACAACATCGCCCCAAGTGCAGACCATCTTGCGCCCGGCGCGTCGTCAAAAGCGGGTGAAGAAATGAAGCTGTTCGTCGGCCTGGGCAATCCTGGCGCAAAATACGCCCGCAACCGCCACAACATTGGTTTCATGGCCTTGGACGAAATCGCCAGAGACCACGGATTTGGGCCCTGGCGGTCCAAGTTCCAGGGAGTGGTCTCCGAAGGGCGATTTGGAAGTCAAAAGGTGCTGTTGTTAAAGCCAGAAACCTTTATGAACCGGTCTGGGCAATCCGTAGGTGACGCCGCGCGGTTCCATAAGATCGCCTTGGAAGACATCATTGTATTCCACGACGAACTGGACTTGGCCCCTGGCAAATGCCGCTTCAAACAGGGGGGCGGGCACGCCGGCCACAACGGATTGCGATCCATCCATGGGCACCTGTCTGATGGATATGGCCGTGTGCGATTGGGCATTGGGCACCCGGGCCACAAAGACGCGGTGGCCGGATACGTGTTGCGTGATTTCCCAAAGGCGGATGCCGATTGGTTGGATGATCTGCTGCGCGGTATTTCTGATGGGGCCCCCGCCCTGGCCGAAGGGGACGCAGGCCGATTTATGAATGCGGTTTCTTTGCGCGTGGCGCCGCCGCGCTCTTCAAAATCCAGCCCCAAACCCAAAGTGGCCAAAGCGCCCGAACCAGAAACCGAAGACACGCGCAGTGCCATGCAAAAACTGGTGGATCGGTTCAGATGACCCCTGCCCTGCGGGCCGCATTTGCAGAACAAGGTCAGGCATGTCTGGCCTTGGGATCACCGTTCATGCACCGCTTGTTGCCATTGGCTTTGCAGGCCCTTCCGCGTGACACTGCCTTGGGCATGCGGCTGCTGAACTGGCCCGAAACCGATCTGGACGCCACTAAGGATGCGGTGGCCTTGCGTCTGGCTGGCGGCCTTCATGCCTTAGTGTTGGGGGGCGATTCATCGCTATGTGCAGCTTACCCACCAAATGAAACTG
This sequence comes from Planktomarina sp., assembly GCA_020629775.1. GTDB lineage: Bacteria > Pseudomonadota > Alphaproteobacteria > Rhodobacterales > Rhodobacteraceae > Planktomarina. The sequence continues at coordinate 844 of JAHDCP010000049.1, read as the reverse complement.
ATGATCAGCACCTGGTTTTCGCACTGCGGGCCGCGTACAGCGCCCATGAAGCGCATTTATTGCAATGGTTGGACAATCCCCCACAAACCAACGAAGTGCGTCGTTCTGCGGCGCTAATCGCTGTGTCCCACTGGCTGACAGCCCGCTTCGGCAAGATGATGGTGGTGTCTGAAGTGGGTGCGTCCGCTGGGTTGAACTTGAACTTTGATTTTTACCGAATGGATGCGTGCGGGGCCACCTTTGGGCCCATGGGATCATCAGTGCAATTGGCCCCCGAATGGCGCGGTGGTGTGCTGACCCCATGCCCACCGTACATTCATGAAACACGTGGGGTGGATTTAAACCCCCTGAACCCCGCAGACCCAAAGGATGCCATGCGGCTTTTGGCCTATCTGTGGCCAGACCAGACAGATCGGCTGGCCCGCACGCAAGCAGCCATCAACATTGCCAAAGCCCCCGACACAGAAGCGCAAGACCAGGTGGATCGGGCTGATGCGTTGGATTGGCTGCCTGGGCGATTGGATCATACACCCCCGTATTTGCATTTGCTGTATTCCACTGTGGCTTGGCAATATTTGCCAACAGCAGCCCAAGCCAAAGGTGAAGCCATGATATGCGCTGCTGGGGCCACCGCCACTGCTGACGCCCCATTGGCCTGGTTTCGGATGGAAACGGACGGCCAATCCCCCGGTGCCGCGATGCGATTGCGGCTTTGGCCTGGGGATTTGGATATTTCCTTGGGTCGAATTGATTTCCACGGTCGATGGATCGACTGGCAGGCCCCGCCAACAGTTTCTGCTTGAGAAGCGACGCCGTGCGCGAGACACTGTTTCTAACACACAAA